>JAAHHN010000150.1 GCA_010672165.1 Spirulina sp. SIO3F2
TATCAATATCAAAATGGCTGGGGCCTCAGCCATTGGGTTAGGCGATGTCAGACGGGCTTTGCCTGCTATTGCTGTTTGAGCCTTGAATCCCCCGTTTTCTAAACGGGGGAGTAGGTCAATATACATTCTGTAATTGCTCTGAGAAATAACTTTTCATCCTTCGGGGTGATGGCCAACCATGAGCGATTACTATACATTATGGCCCAGTGAATACCGCTGCCTCCACATCAGAGCGACTGAGGGAATAGCGAAAGGCTCGCACCACATCTCGGTTATCCACTCCGGCTTTAAGATATCGAACTGAAAGTTCCTCCACCTCTAACAAAATTTCAGCCTGCCAAGTGGGTTGCATAATCGTCCAACGATTCGGTTGCTCCCGGTCTTGCTCACAACCGAGATAATTGAGCCATTGTTCAATTTTGGGCAGTGGATGATTATATAAAGGAGTCTCAGGTTTGGGCAAATCCGGAATCATAAATCTCGGTTAGGGTAGGGGAATCTGAATCGCTGTTTCACCTTGGGTGAGACCCACAGCGATCGCCAAGCCCAGACATCCGACAAACGTTACGCCCAAAATAAACAGGGCAAAGAGTTCACCAGACGAAAGTGGGCGATCGCTCGCACTGATATACGCCAAACGATCAGGATCATAATCTTCATCGGCCATGGCAGGCGACGCTTGCACCACATGCCAACGCGAATAGCCAATCTGGTTATCATACCAGAGCCGCCGCTGGGGATTGCTCAGAACCGCATAGGCATCATTAAGTTGCTGAAATTTACGGGTGGCGATTGCCGTAGGCAACGTGGTGGTGTCGGGATGATAAAGCTTACTCCGTTCCCGATACGCGCGACGAATTTCTATGACTGAGGCAGAGGGATGGAGTCCAAGGCGGTCATAGTGGCTATCTTGCCAGCGATCGGGAAGAGAATGGGCAGACTCTTGCATAGATGGGCGCGATCGACGTTCGTCATCTGCACTATTCTAGCGGGGTTTGTTGTCCGTCTCCTTAAGGGGGGGAGATTCACAGTCAATATCCTTAATGACAGAACAGTGGATAAGATGCTCACGCTACGGATAGACCAAAATACAAAAAGCCGTAGTGCAGGGATCCTATCCACCAAATTCTATTTGTCATCGTAACCAAAGGCCCAGTTTTCTAAGACAACGTTGAACTCTGAACCCTGAACTCTTATTGATTAATTGCCGGAATCTCGACAGCCGGACGATTCAGGGGCAACATTAAGTTAGCTTCTGGGTTAGATCCAGCGACCGCTGGGATTTCAACGACCGGTTGATTCACTGCAATCATCAGTTTATCCCGTTCAGGTTCGACCTGCTGGACTAGACGAGGTTGCAGCCCACCGGAACCGAGGACTAAAGCACCTGCACCGACTGCTGCTGCGATCACGCTTCCACCCCAAAGCCACCAATGGCGATGTTGGCGCTGTTCTTCAGCAGCAAACACACCCGCAATCAAATCTTCTGCATCGTAGCTAGGTTCGGGAACCGGTAAAGTCTGTAAACTCTGGCGCAGGCGTAGAAGGTTCTGGTGTAAACGCTGCACCTCTGGCTCAGAGTCTAGCCATTGCTGTACTTGCTGGCGCTGGGTTGCGCTGACCTCCCCATCGAGATAGGCACTGACCAATTCAAAGCGATCGCCCATAAATCCAAATTCCGTATCGAATTCGGCATTATCAAGGCATGAATCTTGGCCTGGTTGATTAATTTGAGATGCCATGGTTTCCTCCCCCTAACAAATTGGCAAATCCCTGAACGTAAGACATCGACACCTTAGTTAAAAGTATAGTCTGCTGAGTTGAATTGAATAATGAAATAAAGTCAAGCGAGTCATGAAAAGCCCAAGCCTTTGCAGCTCAATTATTGCGGCGAAAGATAGGGTGTCAGATCAGACTGGAGTTTGGCCCGGGCTCGGGCAATCCGAGATTTAACAGTACCTAGAGAAACCCCTGTCATTTCAGCAATTTCCTCGTAAGGCAAGCCTTGAATTTCCCGTAAAACAATGGTGGTACGGAAGACCTCAGGCAGATCCGCGATCGCCAGATGTAGCTTTTCATAAAATTCCCGCGTCGCTAGATTATCTTCAGGACTGGGATCATCACAGGCAATCTCCCATTGCACTTCCCCATCACTCAAGGCGCGCGGTGCGTCTAGAGAGAGGGGCGGGGCATGGCGCTTGCGCTTACGCAACTCATCATAAAACAGGTTCGTGGCAATCCGGCTTAACCACCCCTTGAACTTCCCTGGATCTTTGAGCCGCTTGATATTGCGGTAAACGCGAATCCAAACCTCCTGAACCAAATCGGCGCGATCCTGCCAATCCGGAGCGAGATGATATAACACGCGTTCAACATGGGGTTGATAACGCCGAAGCAATTCCGCAAACGCCGCCCGGTCTGGTTTTGCACCGCGCTGACATTGGAAAATAAGATCGTAATTTGGCAGTTTGTTGAACGACACTACATCAGAAGAGCGTTGACCCAACAGGGTTGACCAGGAGGCGGAAACGGAATGGCTCATTGGTTTGCTTGCGAGGAACTCGTTTAGTCTTCACGCCTATTATCGACCCCGATCTCCCTGCGAAAGTTCCACCCCCAGCCAGAAAAAATATTGTCAGCGAATTAGAGCATTGGCTGACAGGGAGCAAAACCCAAATTCACCATTAAACCATTGGAAACATCTAAGCATTGGTATTTTCATAGTTCTGCGCATGGGACTCCAGCAGACTACTCACTTGCTTAAGCACATCAGCGCTCTTAAAGGCCTGACGATCGGGGTTCGGATCAGGCATTTCGAGATTCTGAGAAATTGCATCGTTGATTTGATCTTTAATCAAACCATGGAGCTCCGCCTTGGCCTTTTGGCGTTGATAGCTCGCCCCCTCTTCAGTAGTGGCGTAGAGAGGCGGTAAACGATTCAGGGCGTAAGCTGCAATATCACCTACATCCAGGGGTAAATCCGTTTTGTTATCCAGTTCAGCAACCCGGCTGATGGCTTCACTGAGCACCAACTCTTCCATCACATTAATGAACTGCTTGCGAGGAACAGCAACCACCTCCCCGGTGAGTAAGGCCCCCATCAGGCGATCGAGCGCCATATATTCCTCAATTGAGAGTTCGGAGGCCGTATCACAAATACGTCCCACCTCCGCCTCCATCGTCGGCGTCAGATAGCCATCTTTAAGCGCCTGATCAACGATTTTCTCAATACTCATGACATCACTCGTTCGTTCTAGTTGCCGCAGTTAAGGGAGATGGGCTGCTGTACCCAAGGGACTTGACTCAAAAATTAAGCCAATAAGCCTGAATGTTGAAATCTATTTCGGTGTCGATTGCCCTCGGCAATCGCGGACAAAAAACTCAACGATGTAATCCTATAGCACCCGTGGAGGGGAAACAAGCAAACACACTGCTTAACTTAACTATTCTAGGCCTTCAAACCGCCAGGGAACGGGATCAATTGCCACGCCATGCACATAAAGACCCCAATGGAGATGAGGACCGGTTGAAGCCCCTGTTGATCCCACTGTACCAATCCGTTGCCCCGCTTGGACAAACTGTCCCTCTTGAACGTTAATCGTATGGAGGTGGAGCATAATGCTCAAAACACCCTGACCATGGTCAATGCCAACGGTGTTGCCATGCACCCGAAAGCCATTGCTTTCCCGATCGACTAGACCAATGTAGCCAGCTGCTGGCGCAAAAACGGGCGTTCCCGTGCCTGCGGCATAATCCACACCACGGTGGTAATAGTTTTGGGCAAAAACGCCGTTATAATAACGGCGCACCCCGTAGATGGTGGATACTCCTCCTTGGGAGGGGCGTTTTAAGGGACCAGACCAATATTTTTCGGGTGTGACGAGGGTTTTGAATTGGGCAACCCGCGCCAGTTCATACTCTGTAGCGCTGCTGCCACCACCACTGAGCCAAATTCGTTGAGTGGGGAAGCTCCGCCCCCGGACATTAACGGAGACCGTTTGACGTTCGCCTTGGGGAGTTTGCACTGCAATTGTGCGCCCCCCAGCTGCCTCCAGAGGAGAAGTGGGAATCATCGCACGGTAGCGATCGCCCCCCAGAGCAAACGCAGGATAGGTTTGACCCCCCATTTGTACTGTGGGTTGAGCGCTCGCACCCGTGATAAAGACTGAGATGGTATCCCCGAGCTGGGGATTAGCGGGGGCTGTCTGCACGGCGAAGGTCTGAGCGATCGCAGCAGGAGCAACGATTGCAACTGCGCTGACGACACCAACCGTAGCACCAAGCCAGGGGGAGAAAGAGGGGGAAAAAGGCATGATGAAGTTAAAATCTTTGAGCGTTTGGACAGATGGCAATTCAAGGCAATACGCGCCAAGATCAAGAGCTGCATCGTTGTAATGAAGCATCACCTACTGAGCAAGACAGTCAGCCTCACTCAGATGTAGATGTGCCCTTACATCGCTTTATGGTAAGCGATCGCCTGTCGCCAAATCGTCGTCTGCGTTGCTTCCGCATCGGTTAGACAAATACAGTTGGCATCCTGCCATAAGGGCTGGCCAGTGAGACTATCTCCCGTTACGAGCTTAATTTCGATGGTTTGTTTAGCACTGATCCATTGTTGGATCTGACGCACACTGGGCAATCCTGTATCAAATTCGGCCATAATTACATGGGTTTGCGATCAACCGTCGTCAACTGCGACACACACAATTATCTGCGCACACAGTCGTATTCACACACACAATTTAAGGAAGCAATCGTATGACAATTGAGTTTACCAAGTATCACGGTCTTGGCAACGACTTTATCTTAATTGACAATCGTCAGAGCGCAACGCCCCTGCTGACCCCAGACCAAGCCGTGCAATGGTGCGATCGCCATTTTGGTATTGGCGCAGATGGGGTCATCTTTGTTCTCCCTGGTCTTGAGGGGTGTGATTACACCATGCGGATTTTTAATTCTGATGGTTCTGAGCCCGAGATGTGTGGCAATGGCATTCGGTGTTTTGCGCGATTTGTGGCGGCCCTTGAAGGAGAAAACGCAGCCCAAAAGTCCTATCGTATCCACACCTTGGCCGGTGTCATCATCCCTGAACTGCTGGGTCAAGACCAAGTCAGGGTGGATATGGGGCCACCCCAGCTCTTGGCTCAAAACATTCCCACCACCTTAGTTGCAGCAGATGAAAAAGCGATCGCCCAGCCTTTAGATGTTGCGGGTCAAACCTGGCAAGTAACCTGTGTCAGCATGGGTAATCCCCACTGCATCACCTTTGTCGAGCAGGCGGTTGACTTGAACGCCACTGGCCCCCAATTTGAGCATCATCCTGTGTTTCCCCAACGCACCAATACTGAATTTATTGAGGTGGTACGCCGCGATTATCTCAAAATGCAGGTGTGGGAGCGGGGGGCAGGAATTACCCTAGCCTGTGGCACGGGTGCTTGCGCTTCAGTAGTGGCAGGCGTGCTGAATGACAAGTGCGATCGCCAAACCACAGTTGAGCTACCGGGGGGCTGTCTTGAGATTTATTGGAATGAAGAAACAAATCATGTCTATATGACCGGCCCAGCACAGCAGGTCTTTACAGGATCTTGGATTTGATATTTGGCAAAACAGCAGGGGGCATCTCCCCCCATTGTGAGCAGTCAGGAATCTCAGCGAATCGGTAAAAGTCCGAATAGAATGGAGAACGGCAGGAAAACCCACCTTACTCAATTCAATGGGGGAATTCCAAATTCCTAACTGAGTCAAGGTCTATCGTGTTGATGAATAATAGGTTGCTGAATTGGCACTGTTTTGATCCCACATCATCCTTAGAAATACTCTGACCAAATAAAATCAAACTTATACTGGACAACTAACTTATGAGTGGTGGCATATATCTCATCCAAGGGAATGATCAACTGGTGGCAATGACCGAGAAGCCCTATGACTCCGAGTCACTTTTACAAGAATTACTCGAACGATATCCCAATCTCTTGGGTGTCACCCCGGCTGTTCCGGAAACCTCCCTCAACTGGTTAGTGGTTCGGCGCACGGGGAGTATTCCCACTGAAGATGTCGGCATCGAACGCTGGTCGTTGAACTATCTATTCTTAGATCAACAGGCTATTCCCACGTTGGTGGAAGTGCAACACGAAGGGGAACCTCGTCCCCGTCAAGAGATCATTGGCCAAATGCTTGATTATGCTGCCAATGCGGGGGTGTATTGGCCCGTTGAGTCAATTGTGGATCAGTTTGAAGTTAACTGCCGTCGCCAAAACCGTGATCCAGAACAGGTCTTTGCTGATTTCTTGGGGTCAGAAGCTAATGAAGAGAAGTTTTGGCAGCAGGTCAAGACTAATTTACAAGCGGGCAAGATTCGCCTGATGTTTGTGGCTGACCATATTCCTGCTGAAATGCAACGGGTGGTGGAATTTTTAAATAAGCAGATGGACCCTGCTGAAGTGTTGGCAGTGGAAATCAAGCAATATATTAGCCCAGAGAATGGACTGAAGACCCTGGTGTCTAATGTGATTGGTCAAACCGCAGAAGCCCTTCAGAAAAAAGCTAGCACCTACCGTGGGCGGCGACAATGGGACGAGTCTTCATTTTTGGCTGCCTATGTGGCTCGGTTTGGCGAGGATGAAACAGAACTTATTAAAAAGCTCTACGACTGGATTGAAAATTGCACGGATAAGGTTGCCATCCATTGGGGTACGGGCGATCGCTATGGTGGTTTTTCTGCTCGTTTGCGCAATCCTAGTCCTCTGCCGGATCTCTTTTTTGTGGGCATTGATGGGAATTTACAAATTGATTCGCGGCTCTATGCCGAAACTCGACCCTTTAACCATGAGGGAGGTTGGTTGGAGTTGCGCAACCGTCTGAGTGAGATTGGTTTAGCTTTACCCATCAACCCTCAAGAACCTCGTTTTCCCAAGATGCAGCTCTTTACCGTGCCTGATGTGGAAGCGTTGGAGCCAACCCTTGATATGTTTGAGTGGGTGTTGAGTCGCTTAGCTGACTAGAGGCTGTTGTCTTAGCATCTTTAGAACTATTATGCGTGTCGAAGCTTGTTGCCAAGCCTTATTGTCAGAGATTCTGCCCCATGTTGACCCCCAGCAACAGGGGCATTGTATTGACGTAGGGGTTGGCACATTTGCCTTCTATTGTGAGCGGTTTGCGCAACTCGGGTTCCCTACGATCGCGGTTGAACCCATGCCCATAGACCAGCTTAAGCAACGCTGTCAGAAGCACAAGATTCGGCTTATCGAAGCCTGTCTGTCCGATCGAACAGGTAGCCAGACTTTATATAGTGGCCGCTTCGCTCGCTTCGGCAATCTCAACTTTAATTCTCTGGATGCTGATTGGTTTGGTTCCTCAGCTCAAGCGAAAGAAGTGCCCACCTACACCCTTGCTGAATTTCTAAGGGTTACTAACGTTACATCAATCACCTGTCTCAAACTGGATATTGAAGGGTGGGAACCCAAGGTGCTCGGGCAGTTACCTAATTTGGCGATCGCAGCTCGCCCCAAACTCGTTATGTTTGAATATGGCGGCGGTAGTCCCCGTCATCGGCAGAAAAAGGGTTGGTCACCGAAGTTTTTGGCGGGAACCATGCAATGTCTAGAAGCGCTGCAACATTGTGGCTATGGGTTTAGCATCATGGTAGATTTTGCCAGTGATGCTCAGGTACGCTGTTTTGATTTGCAGGCCGTCTCACTCAATCCCGATGAAATTTTTGCGACCAATGCGGTTTATGGCAATATCATCAGCTTCTATGGTTGTGATTATGACGAAGCGGCGATCGCGCAAACCGCAGCGAAGTGGCAAGGGGGACTCTTTAACTGGATTGGGGAGAAGCTCTTTGCTCGTTAAGAGCAGACTGGAAAATCACATGGCTGATTTGTAGCTCTAGGGGTATCGCAGTTCATCTCAAAACTGCTCAATCGTCTCGCCCTCGTTTCAGACTATGCAACTCATCCCCTGCGATCAGTTTTCCATCCTTACTTCTAAAACACTTCCAGAAGTTGTTGAACTTTTAGATCAAGAGATAGAAGAACAAAAATTCTTTTTCCCTAGCTGCTTAAAACCATTTACAGGCTGGATATCAGAATCTGGATTTGCAATCCAACAGACGGCCGCCAGCTCCCAAAACCAACCTCTAATCTATATTCAAGGAGAGTTTTCAGTCTCTCCCTACGGTGTGGCAGTCCGAATCCAACAGGATTTTAATCCTTTCTATCTTTTTTTCACCCCCTTGTTTTGGCTAGTTCCCATCATCTTTATTCCCTTTAGTACCGCAATTTCTCCTTTTACTACTGTAGGCAATAAGGTAGAAGTGATAGTGCCGTCTCCTTATTTTTTTATAGGTGCTTTTATGGGTTTAATTATAAACCTGTATTTCATTTACCGTCAGTTTTATCGACGTGTTGATATCAACAAGCGGTTCTTCTACAAACTAATTCATGGTATTGAACTTCCCCTAGCGCATGATGCCAAAAGTCCAAAGTTGAACACGGCTGAAACCGATTCACTCTTCGAGAAGCGATTGCTTAACGTGATCAAGTGGGTCAGTTTAGCGATCGCAGGTTTATTCTTATTTGCTGCTCTTCATACAGCCCAACCCAACTCAACTTTTACTGAGAAGTCACCGCTTCAGCCAACGACGTATTGCCCACCCAGTACAATATCCTCTGGGGAGAGCTGCTAAAGCTTAGTGAGTATCCAGATTATTTGAATAACCTTATTCGTGTATCTGTACTATGCCTAGTCCAAAAGCTATTTACAACTACGTCGATCAAATGAAACACTTTCTGGCAAATGAAGGCTTTTCTTCTCATCCTGTTTCAGCAAGTTTGGTAATGGAGTTTCACCGTGTGACTAGACTTCCCGTTATGCAGTGCAAACAGTTTCTTGCTCAATTTGATTCTGCCGGACAGTGTGAGGCGCTTGAAGTTGCACAAATGTATGCAGAACAAGGAATTGTGCATGATCCAATTGAAAATGATCCCGCCATTCGTCCTCTTTTTAAAACGATTTGTGAGGAAGCAGACCAAATAACTCAAATATGGCATCAACAACGAATTAGAGAATGTCCTGAAATTACTGATTTTATGGGTAAAGGTCAGGGTTTGTGTCATCTCTATTGGGTAGAGGTGAAGCGTTTGCTGTGGAAGCGACACTAAATAGAGTGGCGATCGCCAGCTGAAATGAATCCTCTGCATCTTTTTGACTAATGGCTCGGCAGCGCTTGAGGTTTGGGATTTCTTATAAACTGATGAGCATGACAGCAAACAGTTGAACCTTCTCACCCTATCCATGCAAAGCCAAATTAACTTTGTTGATAGCCAAACCCTCCAACCCAACCCAGAGGTCAATCCGGGGCGGATCTTGGTGTCGAGTCAGGATTTGGGCTGGGAAGGGATTCACATTGAAAAAGGGGAAAACGATGCCTTTAACCCCGATGATGTGACCATTCCCCATCATTACTTTGCCATGAACGTGGGGCCAGCCTTTGCATGGGAATGGCGAGATGGTCAACACTTCCGCCGCCATCGCTACGAGCCTGGCGACCTTTGGGTCAATCCAGCAGGTGTACCTTTTTCCCATCGCATTAATACTTACAACCAGTTTGTGCTGCTCACCCTCGACCCGACTAAGGTGGTTGAGGCATTTCCAGAACAACCCTTGATTGCGCAGCAAGCCTTTCGACGATCGCATCGGGTACGCGATCGCCATCTGCAAACCTTAATCCAAGCCCTACTCGTGGAAGCAGAAAGCGGTGGCAGCAATGGCAAACTCTATGCTGATTTATTAGGTACAGCCGTAGCCACACATTTTGTGAACCATTACGGTACAGAAGCGACGCTTAATTTACCGCCAGAGCAACGGCTAGAACGACAGCGCCTTGCTCAGGTGATTGATTATATAGAGGCCCATCTCACTGAAGACCTGAGCTTGCAAGATTTGGCGATCGTCTCGGGCTTGAGTAAATTCCACTTCTCCCGGTTATTTAAACAAGCGTTTGGTATGACCCCCCATCGTTATCTGATGCAGCGGCGGGTGGAACGGGCAGCATTGGTGCTCAAACGGGAGGACTGGGCGATCGCTCAAGTGGCACAGCAATTTGGCTTTGCCGATCAGTCCCATTTCACTCGGGTGTTCAAACAGATGAAAGGTGTGACGCCCCGGCAATTCAGACAATAAATTTCCCAAAAAAAACAGCCACCCCGTCGTCTTAGGTGGCTGTGGATTTGTGAAGAGAACCTGAATTGTGCAGATAGCCTGCTATCTCTGCCTCATTGCTGAAGCAAATAGACTAATGCCTGTCTGACTTATTCAGAATCTTTCGCATTAGCTTGATTATCAAGATAACGGATCTTCAAGATGCTGTCAATAGGAATTATTTGCAATAAATGTCCTAAGGATTCTGGATTAAAGGTTCTGGATTTATTTAACAGTGAGATGATTGCAGGAGAGTACATAATTCTGATCTTTGCGAAAAAGCCGGAAGACTATACATAATAGGCAATACAATGATTTTCAAGCAAATGGCGATCACCAAGATTGCCCATTGGAACCAGGAACAACTCTGCTGAGTAAGGATATTTGTATAACTGATTTGGTATACGCTATAACAGTATTTTGGTACAAATATCATATCAAGAACACAAAAATGTGCTCTTGACGAGTACTGAGCAGCACTCTTTAATGAGAAAGACTCTAAGAAAGGCTTGCATCTTCTCCCCCTCACCTTATGCACTCCTCAGCCGTATCTTCTCCTGATGAGGAACGGCCAAAGTCTATGCCAAAGTTGAAGCAACAAGTCCCCCAACAACTGAAACAGTATGCCGTGGTTGTAGCGATCGCCATCAGCGGCGTCTTACTTACCAGTTTTGCAGCTTTCAGAGTTCGGCGTTGGGAACACGCCACCCAGCAGGAACGGTTTGAGCACAAAGCCACAGATATTGCGGGTCGCCTCCAAGCGCAAGTGGATGATTATGCTCAGTTGACTCGTTCAATGGGGGCGTTGTATCAAACATCAGAGCAAACGGGCGTTGATGAGTTTCGCGCCCTGAGCCGAACCTTGTTGCCCTATGCAGAGGGTTTAGCCGGGTTTGGTTGGTTGGCGTGGCAAGCAGACGATGCCGGTGATGGAGGGCAATTCGCAAATCTTGCCCTTGAGCTTAGATATAGCGATGTCCTGATTAACCCAGAACGAGCCACTGATCCTAGCCGTCAGTTCCTGCTCGAAAAAGTTGCACAGTTAGGGGTTCCAGTTACCACCCCTTTGCTAACCTTGGAAACAGGGCAACCCGGCTTTGTGCTCTATCAGCCTGTGTTCAGCTCAAATGCAGCAGACTCTACCGAGCCTCAATTACGGGGTGTTGTGTTTGGTCTCTATTCTCTCGAAAGTTGGGTGCAAAATGCGATCGCCACCCTCGACTTACAACAGGTGAGCTTTAGTATTTATCAAATTCCAGTTGATCAACTTGAATCGGCATTACTCAAACCTCAAGTTAAGGCCAGTGAAAATTTCATCGCAGCTTATGACACTCAGCGCCAGACCTTAACAACTGACATGCAATTTGCAGCTCTTGATGCGGAGAATGCAGTGCCCACATCTGAAGTGGTTTGTCCTTACAGTGACAATTGGACAGTCTGTATGCGCTCAATCCACATGGAAGGACGTGAGTTAGCCCTACTGCTACGGCCAGCAGCGTCCAGTTGGTGGCTGTATCGCAATTCCATAACTGTATTGGTTTTGGGGTATGGGTTGACATTATCACTGGCCCTCTACTTGGGACGATCACAGCAACAAGCGCTGCGTATGGCCCATCAAAATCAAGAATTAGAGCAAGTGCTCCACAAACTCAAGCAGACTCAGACTCAACTGGTGCAAACAGAGAAGATGTCGAGCTTGGGCCAACTGGTTGCAGGTATCGCCCATGAAATCAATAATCCCATGACGTTTATCGCGGGCAATATCCAATGTTTGCACAGCTATGTGGCGGATCTGATGGTGTTAATCCAGCTTTATGAAACCACTTATCCTCAGCCGAGTAATGCCATTGTTGAACAGCGTGAGGAGATGGAGTTGGACTTTATTGTGGCTGATCTCGACAAGCTGATGCAGTCGATCGCGTCTGGTTCTCAGCGTGTGAGCGAGATTGTGCAATCAATGCGGAATTTTTCGCGGCTTGATGAGGCTGCGGTGAAATCAGTCGATATCCATAGTGGCCTAGAAAGCACCTTGCTAATTCTCAACAGTCGCCTCAAAGCCCAAGACGATCGCCAAGCCATCACAGTCCATAAGCAATATGGTGAGCTGCCAAGAATTAAATGCTATGCGGGTCAACTCAATCAGGTGTTTATGAACATTCTGTCGAATGCCATTGATGCGATCGCCCCAGTCCCAGACCCCCACATCACAATCACCACGCGCCAACACTCACCGGAATGGATTGAAATTGCGATCGCCAACAATGGCCCTAGTATTTCGCCTGAGATTCAATCTCGTTTGTTCGAGCCGTTTTTCACCACCAAACCTGTGGGTCAGGGTACAGGTTTGGGGCTGTCGATTAGCTATCAGGTGATTACTGAACATCATGGGGGTCAACTCTACTGCGAGTCAGAGCCGGGCAAGGGGACTCAGTTCGTGATCATTTTACCGATTCAATGTTCCGTCCCTGAATTAACCATTGAGGGTCATCCGGCCGTTGTTGTATAGACATTCACAAAAACAGCAGTTTCTATTTTTGAAACCGCGATGACAGCAGCGATCGCGCTGCGTATACTGACGCACAGGGGGCAATCTACGGTCAATATTGCACAGATTCAGTTTGAGAATTCGCTATGGTCAGATCAGCTTTGGGCTGCCTTTTGGGTTGGATGATGCTGCCAACCGCTGTCTTCGCCCAGTCGATTACCCCTGCTGCCGATGGTACAGGCACCGTTATTCAGCACCAGGGCAACACCTATCACATTGCAGGGGGAACCCAAGCTGGAGCCAATCTATTTCATAGCTTTGCGCAGCTCGGTTTGGATACCGGAGACATTGCCAACTTTTTGAGCAATCCAGACATTACCAACATTTTGGGACGGGTCACGGGTGGCGATCCTTCGATGATCAATGGGCTGATTCAGGTGACAGGAGCCAACTCAAACTTGTACTTGATGAATCCAGCAGGGTTTGTATTTGGGGCGGGGGCAAGCCTAAATGTGGGCGGTGACTTTACCGCCACAACGGCCGATCGCATCGGCTTTGAGCAGGGTTGGTTTAATGCAACTGGGGCAAATGACTATGCTGCATTAATCGGAACGCCAAATCAGTTTGAATTTTTGACGGGACAACCGGGGGCGATCGTCAACAACGGTCAGCTCCTGAGCGAACAGAATCTGAGTTTGCTCGGGGGCACAGTGGTCAATCATGGGACGCTGACGGCCGTTGGCAATGTCACCTTGGCGGCAGTTCCGGGTACCCGTCGGGTGCAGGTTTCCCAACCGGGAATGCTCCTGAGTTTAGAGGTTCCTGAAACCGCGATCGCTGCTGGAATCACACCGCTGGATTTACCCGCCCTGCTCACAACCGCTAATCTTGCGCCAGACAATATTCAACTGGGGGAAGTAGCAATCGACGGCCCAGTCCAAGGTCAGACCGTAACCCTGGCAGCAGCAAAACAAGTTAGGCCAAGCGATCCAGACCTAATCCGTACAGGTGACAGTTCATTGAGTGCGCCGACAGTCACGCTGTTTCCTGACCAACCCGATAAGCCGCTGGCTTATGTCTTCATTGATGCCTTGGTCAAAAACTATCAAGACTTTTTGTATGGCACAAAGGCTGGTACAACTGCGTTTGTGGTGACGCCGGATCGTGATGGGATTGAGGTGATCAGCGATCGCCTGGCCCAAGCCGCCCAGACTCGTCCGGTTGACTCAGTTCACCTTATTTCTGAAGGCAATGCTGGGGAATTTTGGCTGGGCAATGCCTATGTTGCTCATCACAACATTGGACAATATCAACCCCAATTGCAAACTTGGGCGCAAGGTTTAGCTGCCAATGCCGATATTTTGCTCTATAGCTGCTTTACGGCATTGGGAGCGGAGGGTGAGGCGCTGGTGGGGGCGATCGCTAACGCTACGGGGGCAGATGTAGCGGCTTCGACTAATTTAACTGGGAATGCTGCTTTTGGTGGCGATTGGGTTCTAGAGCATCAGGTGGGAAAAATTGAGGCGCGATCGGCGCTTCAAAAGACAGTAACCGACGCTTATGATGGCAAGCTGCAAGTGTTCACCGTCTCCAATATCGCTGACCTGATTACCAGTATTAATGGGGCTAACAGCAATGGTGAGAACGACACAATCAATCTCATACCCAACACAACTTTTACCATTAACGCCATAAACGATACGACTGATGGTGCGAATGGTCTCCCCTCGATCACGGCCGACAGTAGCAGTTCTCTGACAATCAATGGGTTTGGCTCAACCATCGAGCGCGATACCAGCGGGCCAAATTTTCGACTCTTTCACATCAGTAAAGGGGGCAATCTAACCCTTAATGACCTTACTGTTCGGAATGGTTTTGCTAATGTTTCGGGGAGCGGCTCAAATGGGGGCGCAATTTTCAACAGTGGTGGTCAAGTGACACTCAACAATAGTACCTTGACAAATAATTCAGCGATTGCGGTCGGCGGTGGTTCAACGCTGGGATCAGGCGGAGCAATCTATAACACTGGGAGTGGTCAACTCAGCCTCACTAACACCACTGTTAGCGGCAACGGCTCGGAAGAGCGTGGTGGTGGGATTTTTAGCCATGTCAGTGGCAGCACTGTGAATATTACCAGTAGTACGATTTCGAACAACACTGGCGGTAGTGGAGGGGGCATTGCCAATGTTAACGGCTCAACGCTGACGCTGATCGAGAGTACTGTCTCAGGCAACCAAACCATCAGCCCGAGTGCTGGCGTCCCTAATGGTGGCGGTGGCATCTTAAGCTACAACTCCACCGCGACGGAGACAACCTTGAGTCTGATCCGCAGCACAATTTCCGGAAACCGCGCCACCGCAAGTGGCAACTTGGGTGGTGGTCTTTTCAACTTTGCCCTTGCACCCGGTGGCAGCATGGGAGCGGCTCGAATAGCCACGGTCACAATTGAAAACAGTACATTTTCTGGCAATACGGCTCTGGGGGGTGGGGGCGGTGTTGCGAATCGTGCCCAAAATGGAACAGGCGGGGTTGTTCCGTTGGCCGCAGCCCGTGTGACTGTTACCAACAGTACTCTAACTCTGAACTCCGCTGGCACCAATGGTGGTGGGGTTTTGAATGACTACATTAACTCGGGTGGTGGAGCGGCTAATTTCACGCTCCAGAATACGATTATTGCAGGCAACTTGGCTGGCGGTGGGCCAGAAGTAGACATCAAAGAAGCCAATGGTCTGAGCCAAATCACTGACAATGGGAATAACCTGATTGGTGTCAGGGACGGTATTACGGCAACCCTGGCCAGCAGTACTCTAGCTGGTGATAGCGTTAATCCACTGGCTGCGCTACTCACAGGTTTAGGGGATTTTGGGGGCTCAACTCAAACCCATGTGCCTTTGCCAGGGAGTCCCGCGATCGACGCGGCCGCAACCGTGAGCAGCATCACCACCGACCAACGGGGGTTGACGCGCACCGGCACATTCGATATCGGGGCCACAGAAGTGACCGCAGACTTAGCCATTAGCCAAACCCTGAGCACCCTGACCCCCAGTATTAATGAGACTTTTGCCATTGAAATTACCCTTGCCAACAATGGCCCGGACGCAGTAGGGGGAGTATCGGTGCAAAGCATTACGCCTGGTGGGTTTACCTTGGAAACAGCGACCCCATCGGCAGGCAGTTTTAACGCCAGTACCGGACTCTGGTCGGCAGGAGAATTGGATGGGCCCAGTGATACGATCGCGGCTGGCCAAACCGCAACCCTAAGCCTGGTGGGAACGGTCACCAATCCAGCTCTCTTTACCATTCCCGTCTCCACAATTGTCGATAATGCCGCGATCGCGGGTAATGATCTGAACTTGAGCAACAATGGCATTTCCACCAGCGCCACGGGCTTTGACCCCAATTTATATAACCCCTTTGTCAATCCCCTGAATCCTCTTACCGTCTCGCTCCTCGATAGCATCCTGGATACCCTTGGTGATGCGGAACGCTTTGAGCAGACCGAAGAAAAATTCACCCGAGACCATGAAGACCATCTAGGGGTCAAGCGTAAACACCAGTTCACACTGCAAGAAGCCCAAGCGAGGTTGCAAGAAATTGAGGTCATCAATGGCATTCCGCCCGCTGTAATTTATGCCTATTTTCAGCCACATCAGGGTCGCCAAAACCTTGACCCCGGAGAACTCTGGCGCTTTAGTCCCCATGAAACGGCCAAACAAGACTTAACTAAGCCACAGCCCGATGATGAACTGCACCTCCTCGCCATGACCCCCACGGGGGAACTGATTCGTCACCATTGGCAAGGCTTGACCCGCCGTGAGGTGCAGCAGGTCGCCCGGCGTTTCCAACGGACGGTGCAAAATCCTCAGCGCCGTACTGCTTATCTCAACCCTGCCCAGCAACTCTATGACTGGTTGCTGAGTCCTCTAGAGGCTGAACTCCAAGACCAGCGCATTAGCAGCTTGGCTTTTGTCTTAGATGAAGGATTGCGATCGCTCCCGATTGCGGCTCTTCATGATCGCACAGACTTTGTCTTGGAGCGCTATAGCCTCAGCATCATGCCCAGCTTTTTCCTCACCTCGCCCCGCTATGCACCCATCACCCAAGAGCAAGTGTTGGCCATGGGTGCGGAGGTATTTGAAACGCAAGTGTCCTTGCCCGCTGTCCCCTTAGAAATGGAATTGATCACTCAGTCGCTATGGCAGGGAAAGGCTTGGCTTAACGAAGCATTCACAGTGGCTAATTTGCAAACTCAGCAGGCTAATCAACCAGCGGGGATCATCCATTTAGCAACCCACGGTGTGTTCAAAGCAGGTGCACCTAGCGAGTCCTATATTCAATTTTGGCGCGATCGGGTCAGCCTTGATGAACTGGATATCCTGGGCTTAAATAGTCCAGAAGTAGAACTACTGATTCTCAGCGCTTGTCAAACAGCATTGGGGGATCCGGAAGCGGAATTGGGTTTCTCGGGTTTGGCTGTAGCCGCTGGGGTGCGCTCGGCCCTGGGCAGTCTGTGGACGGTCAGCGATACAGGCACCTTAGCCCTTATGGTGAACTTTTATGAGCAGTTGCAAACCGCCCCTATCAAGGTCGAAGCCCTGCGCCAAGCACAATTATCGCTGCTCCGGGGAGAGAGTCGTCTTAATGCAGAAGCACTGATCACGACCGCAGGCACTCAGTTTCCACTCTCTGAAGCAATCAAAACGATTCAGACTCATCCTGTTGATTTGAGCCATCCCTATTACTGGAGCGCTTTTACACTGATCGGAAGTCCTTGGTAACACAAGGGTTATCTTGTATGCATATTGCATAAAGAATTAACCCAATCAATTTCGTATTGACAATGGATCGATTACAATTCCCATCAATACCCCGATAGTCATGATCGTAAGTCTAGGGTGTGTCATTAATTAGTTTTAGCAGCTTGAGGAGACAAGCGCTTACGTGCCTGCCCCAATCTACATCAGCTCTGAGCTGTAACCATTGCTCTAGCAAGACTTAAGTATCTAAATGATGACCCCCATTAATAAAGCGGTTCAGTATTAGCTGATTAAATTTATGAGATCTTGGTTCTCAGCACTATTTGTCTGGTCACAGTTCCCTTTGCAATGGGTGTTGATCATTCCGTTTTTATTACAAATTTTTGGAACAGTTGGCCTTGTGGGTTATTTGTCCTTCCAAAGTGGCCGAGAGGCAGTTGAATCCTTAGCCATCGAAGTCATCGACCAGACCAATGATGTGGTTGTTGAACACCTCAACTCCTATTTAGGTAGTCCACAAAAGCTCACTCAGATCAATGCTGATGCCATTAGGCGCGGGGTGATTGAGCTTGGCGATCATGCCCTGATATCCCGTTATCTCTGGGATCAAATGCAAGCCTACGATTTAACGTATTTGGGGATGGGATTTGTGGACGGTTCTGGGTATGGTATCGCTTGCTTTGATGGCATAACGACAACGATGGAAGATTGGACGGGTGCGGCGGAGGATAACGTTACCACGTACACCGTGGATAACCAAGGTAATCCCATCGATGTGTTGAATGTCTGGACATGGAGCAATTTTGATGAATCTTGGTATACCAACCCCATTGCGGCGGGCCAACCCACATGGTCAATTGTCGAGTCATATTTAGAGGAAGGGGGGGTTTTTGTGACCGCCTCAGCCAGTCGTCCGATTTATAATCCCCAGGGGGACTTATTGGGGATGTTCGCAGCAGACGTTCAACTGTTAAAGCTGAGTGACTTTCTGGAGAACCTACAGATTAGCCAGTCGGGATCAATCTTTATTGTGGGGCGGGATGGTCGCCTCATTGCTAATTCTGGAGATAATTCGCCCTTTTCTATCAAGCCGGATCGCACACCCGAACGATTTCTGGCCCACATCAGTCCTGAGCCGATCATTCAACGGATTGGCCAAACGATTCAAG
>JAAHHN010000151.1 GCA_010672165.1 Spirulina sp. SIO3F2
CCATTATCTTGACGCCCGCGTTATTGCCGACGCTCAAACCCTGCATATTTTTTGTCGTCCCCTCCCTGACCAGCCAACGGCTCCCCTGATTCCCCTACCCAAGCCACTCTCCAGGAGGTGAATCAAGCCCTGACAGAATTGCAACCTCAGGGTATGACAGCAGCCGCGATCTACGGTCTCCGGGAACAGGCCTTTCCCAATACTCCCCCCAGTTCGACCGAACTCACCACCCTGCAAACCCAACCGGCTTGGGTGAATTGGCTACCTTTAGCACATGCCAATACAGAGACGTTCACCGTTCAAGAACTGGCTCGACAACGGCAAGGCCCGGCTCTCACCTTTTTGCTCCAGCGCTGTTTAAACCCTGATATTGAAGGCTTTCTAGCTACAGGTGGTATTCGTGTCAAGCTCTGTTTTCGGGGCTCACTGCTGCATATCATGACTGAAGCTGTGGTTTGTCCCCGCCAAACCCTGGTTGTACCTAAGCTTGAAGCCTATCTCCAGCAGCTCCAGATTCCCGATGTAATGGGGGTGCGGATTTATGGTCGGCGGGCGGGCCAATCCTCACCCCTCTGGAGCTATGGCTCGAATCATGAGGCGCTCGCCTCATCGCCTGTTGTTGAGACAACAGTTCCAACAGTAGAAATGGTGACGCCGACAATGCCGACTCAGGCTCCAGCGTCAGCTCCCCGTTGGCCAGGATTGCGGGCTCTCCTGCAGCAGGTATTTTGTCTAACCAGTATTTTTGTGCCTAGCCCTGATTCAGTTTGGCAACCCTCCACCCCAGCCCGTTGGCATACCCAACAGGGCTGGCGAGCTGCGATCGCTTGGACAATAGCCGGGGTTGTGGGCATGGGAGTAATGGATTGGCAAGTCAGTGTTTATCTCCAGACTATGATTCCCACTGCTGCCCTCACACCCCTCTCTTTAGAAACTGAATCCTTGCAAACCGCTAATGCTGACTCGGGGGTGGGAGCAGCCATTCTCGCAGCAGCTCGTACCACCAATCCGCCCTTTAACAATAATCTTCTTGACGAAAAGCTCGCCCTCTATCAAGAACAAATTCAGCAAACGGGTATCGTGCCGGACATTCTGATTGTAGGGAGTTCTCGTGCCATGCGGGGCATTGACCCAGAAATCTTACAAACCCATTTGGCTCAGCAACTCTCTGGACAACCTCAAACAATTCAAATTTTTAATTTTGGCGTCAATGGTGCAACAGCCCAGGTGGTTGAGTTTCTACTCCGGCGTGTGCTAACCCCAGAACAACTCCCGAAATTAGTGCTCTGGGCCGATGGTGCTCGTGCCTTTAACAGTGGCCGACTCGATCGCACCTTTGAGGCGATTCAGGACTCTGAAGGGTATACCCAGCTCGAAGCAGGCAAGTTTCCACCGCGGACTGGAAACCTCACCACTACCGCTCAAAGCCAAGCTCCCCTACGCTTTGGAGAACTGCATCAAGGGATTCAACGCCAATACCAAGCCCTCAACAGCACCACCCGTCAGAGCCTCCAAAGTTTGCTCTTTAGCCACCACGATCGCGCTCACCTCCATGACTGGCTGCGCGATCACCTCAGCACGACCGCATTGCCTGCAATGTCTGTGGAATTGTCACCCGATGCCGCAGCTCTTGAACTCAGTCCTCAAGAAGCGATTACCGTTCAGGGTTTCTTGCCCCTCGATCGTCGATTTGATCCCCAAACTTACTATTTGGAGCATTCAAGAGTGTCTGGGGCTCACGATTCCGACTATACATCGTTTACGCTAGTAGGAAAGCAGCTCCGAGCAACCCATCGCTTGTTAGATTATCTAGCTGAACAGTCAGTAGCCGTTGTTTTCGTCAATCTCCCTCTCACCACTGACTATTTAGACGAAACGCGTCAGCGCCATGAACAGGTTTTTACTGAAAAAATGGCAGCGATCGCGGCGGAGTCCGAGTTGGTGTTCCGGGATCTGGGTCAAGCTTGGCCCAACGACTATGCTGCCTTTTCTGATCCGAGTCATCTCAACCGTCATGGGGCCGCCCAGGTTGCCCATACACTGGTACGAGATGCCCAGATTGCTTGGCAAGCGGTTTTACCCGCGTCGCTGCCGTAAGTTATTCAGGATTATTCCACCGTTTTGGACGCTTCACGGATGCAAACCTCAACCCTTTCCCCCGTGCTTACTCCGCAACCTGCTGTTGCGCCCCAAATCCATCAATTGGCGAATGGCACAACGGTCATTGCCGATCGCGCCGCCGTGCCTGCGGTTAGCCTCAATGCGTGGTTTCAGGTCGGGTCAGCCTGGGAAACGGATGCGCTCAATGGGATGGCGCATTTTCTAGAGCACATGATCTTTAAAGGCACCCCTCGCTTGCCTGAGGGGGCATTTGAGCAACAGGTCGAAAGCCTCGGCGGAACTGTTAATGCAGCCACATCCCAGGAATATACCCACTTCTATCTCACCACTGCCCCCCAAGACTTTGCCCACTTGGCCCCTTTGCAATTGGACTTAGTCCTGAATCCCACCATCGCCCCGGATGCTTTTGAACGGGAGCGAGCAGTGGTGCTCGAAGAAATCCGACGCGCCGATGATAACCCGGGCCGTCGTACCTATCAACAGGCCATGGAGCTGTGCTTCCCAAGCCTGCCTTATCGGCGACCGGTGCTAGGCCCTGTGACCGTGATTGAGCAGCTTCAAGCAACTCAAATGCAGACCTTTCATCGCAGTTGGTATCGCCCAGAAACCTTGACGATTAGTGTGGTGGGGGATCTGCCGATCGAGACCTTGCTCGACACTGTCGTTGAAGGACTCCACCAAGCCGAGCAACAGCACCAGCAGGAGCAGCCCCAGCCTCGCCCCCTTGCTCAAGCCAATCCCCTTAAAGCCTTCACCCCTGAACCCAGTTTTGCCACGGTGGTGCGCCACGAAAAAACTGAGACACGACTGCAACAGTCCCGGCTGGTGATGATGTGGCGTGTGCCTGGCCTCCGGGCTCGGGAGGAAACCTACGCCTTGGATGTGCTGGCGGCAATTCTGGGGCAGGGACGACTCTCCCGTTTGTTTCAGGAATTGCGAGAGGAGCGTCAGCTTGTCTATGGTGTGGGGGTGAGTAATATGACTCAGGGCATTCAAGGGGTGTTTTTTGTCTCAGCACAGCTTGCCGCTGAACACCTCCCAATGGTCGAGCAATGCATTCTAGAACAGATCCAGCAGGTGCAAACCACATCGGTTACAGCTGAGGAGTTGGCGCGAATTCGAACCCAGGTCGCCAATCGGTTTGTGTTTGCCAATGAGCGCCCTAGCGATCGCGCGAATCTCTATGGCTATTACTATTCGCAATTGGGTAATTTGGCGGCGGCTCTCGATTATCCTGACCGCATTCGCGCTGTGACCGCCGAAGAAGTGCAGAGTGCCGCTCAACGCTATCTCAATCCAGAGGCATACGGTATTCTGACTGTACGCCCAGAAACGTAATTGCTCTGTCTAATTTGTCATCATCATGTGGAATGCGATCGCTGCCCAGATTCAAGCCGTCACGGGCAAACCCTTCACGATTCAAGCTCGGCGTTCCGTTGGCGGTGGCTGCATCAATCAGGGTTACGCGATTAGTGATGGCGATCGCACCTATTTTGTTAAAACCAATAGCCCGGGTCAGCGTGAGATGTTTATCGCTGAGCGCTTGGGCCTGCAACAGATGGCAAAAACCCAGACGATTCGAGTGCCGCAGCCGTTGTGTGAGGGGGCAACAGATCAGGCTAGTTATATTGTGCTGGAATGGCTCGACTTCGGACGGGGCGTGTCTGAGAGTTGGATGCAGATGGGGCAAAAGTTGGCAGCGCTGCATCGCTACGCAGGCTCTGAGCAGTTTGGTTGGGAGATCAATAACACGATCGGCTCGACCCCGCAAATCAATACTTGGATGGACAGTTGGGCGGATTTTTTCGCGGAGCAACGCATTGGCTATCAGTTGCGGTTAGCCAGGCGTCAGGGCGGGTCATTCCCGGAGACGAATCGAGTGGTGGAGCGGGTGCGCGAGATGCTCGATGCACACGAGCCTCAACCCTCATTGGTGCATGGGGATCTTTGGTCGGGGAATGCGGGCTGCACCACAGCGGGGGAGCCGGTTATCTATGATCCGGCGGCCTATTGGGGCGATCGTGAGGTGGATCTTGCTATGACGGAACTGTTTGGGGCGTTCCCCGCGGCGTTTTATCGGGGGTATGAGGCGGCTTGGCCGTTAGATGCAGGTTATGAGCAGCGTAAGTCGCTCTATAACCTCTACCATGTGCTTAACCATTTCAATCTGTTTGGTGGGGGTTATGGTTCCCAAGCTAGCCGCATGTTGGCAGCGATTTTGTAAGACCAAATCCGATGTTCTGCCAATGCAAGCAAGATTTTGATCGTGGGGATGGTGGCTAGTACTCGACGGCGGAAGTAAGCCACCTATTCAAAATCCACCCGATATCTGTCATACAGACACTTTGAACTTTGAACTCTGCACTTTGAACTTCCGCCCTGCGGTACTAGTTTGGGGGCTGTTGCAGTAGCGCAGACGATGGAGGATCAGAATACAAAATTTGAAACACGACCCCATCACCGGGATTTTTCAGCCACAATGCAAACGGGTTATTCAGTTGTTGGAGTACTGAATCAGTTTATTGGTCTGGGGTCGGAGGTTTTGCAGTATGCGTTTGGCAATGAAGGCGTTGGGTGGGTTGTCGGTGCTATTGGTGTGGGGACAGGCAAGTGATGGAATGGCTCAGACTGCTCAGGTAATTGAGGGAGAGATTACGACGGAAGAGAGTTATTTCCTGGATCAGGATGGCAGCTATTACAACATCCATTGGTTTGAAGGTAAGGCGGGGGAGCAGGTGGTGATTACGCTGGAGAGTGAGGCTTTTGATGCCTATTTGATTGTGGTGGATGAGGAGTACAACTCAATTGCGGAGGATGATAATAGCGGTGGGGGGACGGATGCACAGTTGGTGGTGACGTGGCCAGCGGATGGAACCTACACGATATTGGCGAATACGGCGCGGGGTGGGGAGACGGGAGCGTATCGGTTGAGTTGGGAGGTGATGCAGGGGACAGGAGCTAATCACCAAGCGACTGAACTATCGGAAGCAAATCGATTGTTTGAACAGGGAAGTCAACAATATCAGACAAGCCAGTTTAATGCAGCGTTGCAGTCTTGGGAACAAGCGTTAGCACTCTACCGCGCAGCAGGAAACCGCCAAGGGGAGGCCGCATCTCTCGGTAACTTGGGTCTTGCTTACCTTTCCCTGGGTCAGTACCAGCAAGCGATCGCCCTTCAGGAACAATCGCTTACAATCGCACGGGAAATCGGCAATCGACAAGACGAAGCAAAATCCCTCAATAACTTGGGCCTTGCTTACAATGCCCTTGGAGAGTATCAGCAAGCACTTGTTCTTCATGAGCAATCACTTAAAATCAAACGGGAAATTGGCGATCGGCAAGGCGAAGCTGCATCCTTAGCGAGTCTTAGCCAAGTTTACTATCTCCTTGGTCAGCATCAACAGGCAATTACCTTTCAGGAACAGTCTTTAGAAATCGAACACAAAATCGGTAATCGTCAAGGTATAGGTATCTCCTTTGCTTCTCTGGGCCTCATTTATCATGCATTGGGTCAATATCAGCAAGCGATCGCCTTCCATAAACAATCTCTGGATATTAACCGCGACATTGGCGATCGGCGGGGAGAAGCCACTTCCCTCGGCAACCTGGGTAATGTCTACTTCGCCATCGGGCAATATCGGCAGGCGATTGCGTTTCATGAGCAATCACTGGTAATCGAACGAGAAATCGGCGATCGGCGAGGGGTAGCCGCTTCCCTCGGCAGCCTGGGTAATGCTTATCGTTCCTTGGGTCAATATCAGCAAGCGATCGCCTTCCATGAACAATCTCTGGATATTACCCGCGACATTGGCGATCGACAAGGCGAAGCCGCTTCCCTCGGCAACCTGGGTAATGCCTACGATGATCTAGGTCAATATCAGCAAGCGATCGCGCTTCATGAACAATCCCTGGAAATCGACCGCGATATCGGCAATCGGCAAGGGGAAGCAGCCTCTCTAGGGAACTTGGGTAATGCATATTATTCTCTGGGTCAGTACCAACAGGCAATCGCGTTCCATGAACAATCTTTGGATATCGAACGCGAAATCGGCGATCAGCAAGGTGAAGGTAACTCACTCAACAATTTGGGCGTTGCCCTCCAAAATCTCGATCGATACTCCGAAGCCGAACAACAACTTCTAGCAGCGGCTCAAGTCTATGAATCTATTCGTGCTGACCTTGGCAACAACGACGCTAACAGAGTTTCAATCTTTGAACAACAATCAAACACCTACCGTACCCTCCAGCAAGCCCAAATCGCCCAAAACAAAACTACCGCCGCCCTCGAAACCGCCGAACGCGGTCGCGCCCGCGCCTTCGTCGAACTTCTCCACCATCGCCTCAACTCCGACGATACCAACCCCCAAATCAATCCCCCCAACCTCGCTCAAATCCAACAAATTGCCCAAGAACAAAACGCTACCCTCGTCGAATACTCCATAACCGTTGACGCCTTCGACCTCGATGACAACCCCGGCAAAGAAACCACCAAAGAATCCACCCTCTATATCTGGGTCATCCCCCCCAACGGTGAGATCAGCTTCCGCCAAGTGGATCTCACCCCCCTCTGGCGCGACGACGATCTTAGCCTCTGGGAACTGGTGCAATTCACCCGCGACGCCCTCGGTGTACGCGGTCTCAACCTCCGTAACCTCAACCGCCTCGTCGCTGTCCGTCCCCGCGATCCGCAAAAACAAAAACTCACCGACGACGATCAACTCCTCCGTAAACTCCATAGCCTGCTGATCGAGCCGATCGCCGACCTCCTGCCCCAAGACCCCAACGAGCGCGTCATCTTCATCCCCCAAAGCAGCCTCTTCCTTGTCCCCTTCCCCGCCCTCAAAAACGCCGCAGGGGAATACCTGATCCAAAACCACACGATCCTCACCGCCCCCTCCATCCAAACCCTCAGCCTCACCCGCACCCAAAAACGACAATCCCCCCTCGGCGATGGCGCATTGATCGTCGGTAATCCCACCATGCCCAGCATTGCCCCCGACTTTGGCGAAACACCCCAACCCTTAGCCCAGCTCCCTGGCGCAGAACAGGAAGCTAAGGCTATTGCAGACTTACTCAATACCAACGCGCTCACCGGAAATGCAACCAATAAATCTGCGATGGTGGCACAGATGCAAAACGCTGAACTCATTCACCTGGCAACCCACGGCCTGCTCGATGATATTCGTGGCATTGGTAGCGCGATCGCCCTCGCCCCTGACCCCAACTTCAACCCCGAACCCGGCCAAGTTAATGGCTTGCTCACTGCTGAAGAAATCTTTGACCTGAATCTCAAAGCCGACTTAGTCGTGCTCTCCGCCTGCGACACCGGACGCGGACGGATTACAGGTGATGGTGTAGTAGGACTCTCCCGTTCCTTTATCGCGGCAGGTGTACCCAGCGTTTTGGTTTCCCTCTGGCAAGTGCCTGATGCTCCCACCGCCAACCTGATGACCGAGTTTTATCGACAGCGAGAGCAAACAGGCGACAATGCTCAAGCTTTAAGACAGGCCATGCTAACCACGATGGCGCAGCATCCAGAACCCAGCAATTGGGCAGCCTTTACACTCATTGGCGAGGCAGAATAGTTACCCCTCGCAACAATAGTTCATCCGCATCCAAACCCAGCGAGATTAGCCCCTAAAATAGAAGCTATTCCCCTGCTGCTGATCTAGCTGAAGGGGCAATTTTTCTCTGGCTTGGTGGGAGACGATCGATGGCTTATGACCCCCTGCACCATAAATATCGGCCCCAAACCTTTGCGCAACTGGTGGGTCAAGACGCGATCGCCCAGACCTTGAGCAATGCTCTCACCTCCGGCCGGATCGCCCCGGCTTATCTGTTCACCGGGCCACGGGGCACAGGCAAGACTTCCTCTTCCCGCATCCTCGCCAAATCCCTCAACTGCCTCAGCAGCGATACCCCCACACCTCAGCCCTGCGGTGAATGTCAGATCTGCCGCGAAATTACGGCGGGCAATGCGATGGATATCGTCGAGATCGACGCGGCTAGCAATACAGGCGTTGACAACATCCGCGAAATCATTGAGCGCACCCAATTTGCCCCCGTGCAATGCCGCTACAAGGTCTATGTGATTGATGAATGTCACATGCTCAGTACAGCAGCCTTTAATGCCCTGCTGAAAACCTTGGAAGAACCGCCCGATCGCGTGGTTTTTGTCCTCGCCACCACCGATCCCCAACGGGTACTCAACACAATTATTTCCCGCTGCCAACGCTTCGACTTTCGACGCATTCCCTTGCAAGCGATGGTGCAACATTTGGGAGCGATCGCTCAAAACGAAAGTATCGCCATCACCCCCGAAGCCCTGACGCTGGTGGCGCAGATTGCCAATGGTGGACTCCGGGATGCCGAAAGCTTGCTCGATCAGCTGAGTTTGCTCGAAGGCGAAATCACCCCGGAAAAAGTTTGGGACTTAGTGGGGGCGGTTCCTGAACATGACCTCTTAGCCCTGATTCAGGCCATTCGTAGCGATGACCCCGAAGCGACCCTGAGCCAATGTCGCGCTATGCTCGATCGCGGTCGAGAGCCGATGATTGTGTTGCAAAATCTGGCCACGTTTTACCTTAATTTACTGATCGCCAAAACCTCGCCCCAACGTCAGGACTTGGTTGCCGTCACCGCCCCCACCTGGGAACGCCTCTGCCAAGAAGGCCAGGCTTGGCAAATTCCGGAAATCTTACACAGTCAACAAAAGCTCAAAGAGAGCGAGAGCCAACTGCGCAATACGACCCAGCCCCGCTTGTGGTTGGAGGTGACATTGTTGGGATTGTTACCTTCGGCGTTGGCGGTTGTGCCTAGCCAAACTCCAGTAACCAATCAACAATCGGGGAGGCGATCGCAGCCTGCTCCTCAGAAATCAGCTCCTACCCCACAGCAGCCTCTCGTGCAGCAATCTCAGCCTGCTCCGCCACCATCAACGCTTCAACAAGCTAAACCAGTTGTCCAACCCCCAACTCCGCAGCGCTCAGAAACACAACCACACCCCAAGCCTCCAGTATCAACGCCTCAGCAGTCCACTTCTGTCCCCCCCCAACCTCCAATACAGCAATCGCAACCTGCGCCGCCGCAGTCTATTCCAACGCCTCAACCCCAAACACCCCAACCCGCTGCTAGCGACCAACTTCAGCAACGAATTGATGAGAGCTGGCAACGCGTCCTAGAGGCGATCGAGCCCCCTGCAACCCGTGCTTTGGTCAAGCAAAAATGCACCCTAGTAGATTTTGATATTGAGGATGGCGTTGCCACGATCGGTGTCGCCTCTCAGCCCTTGCTGAAATTAGCGGAGGGGAAAGTGCCGCAAATCAAGGTGGCGTTTGAGCAGGTCTGGCAGCAGACGGTGCAAGTGCAGCTACGGGTGCATAAGCCGAAGCAGTCCGCATCTAAATCTGCAAACCAGGCACAAACATCCTCACCGCCCCAAAATTCACCGCCACCGTTTGGCGGTATTGCTAAGCCAACTGCACCAAAATCAGAGGCTGTACAGCCTTTTGGCGGTACTGCACCCACAGCCAAAGCCTCAACTCCAGCTACATCCCATCCGTTTGGTAATACATCTGACTCTAGCAAGCCTGTTCAGGAAGCCCCAGCCCGGTTTGTTGTAGAGCCCCCCAAACCAAAAGCAGAACCTGACCCGTTTGCTACACCCACAGCCCCCAAGCCCCAAGCTGATCCCTTTGCCGATCCACCCCCATCAAAATCCCCTCCACCTGAGCCATCAGACGCTACATCCCAAGCACCAGCCAATGGTTCAGAGCCAACAGAATCCGAGAATCCAACTCCTGACGAACAAACCACCGCTGTGGTGTCCTCGAAGCTAACGCAGATCGTGAATGAGTTTGCGGAGGAGTTTGGCGAAGTGATCCAGTTCCAAGCGCAGGAGTGATGCCAGTTGGGTTTGAAGACTTATAATAGAACAGAGGTATGCCGATGCTCAAAGTGATCTGATGGAATACTTTATGGAAAAATACATCAATCCCTTCACAGACTATGGGTTTAAAAAGCTGTTCGGCGAAGAACCCAACAAAGATCTGCTGTTAGATTTTTTGAATGAACTCCTCAAGGAGGAGCAGGGTGAAATTAAATCCCTCAACTACATCAAAAATGAGCAGCTTGGGTCAACGGGAGTCGATCGCAAAGCCATTTTTGACCTCTATTGTGAAAATGAGCGGGGGGAAAAGTTTATTGTTGAGTTACAAAAAGCCAAGCAAAGCTTTTTCAAAGACCGTACTGTTTTTTATTCTACATTTCCGATTCGGGAGCAAGCGAAACAGGGGGACTGGAACTATAAGCTCAAAGCTGTCTACACCGTTGCCATTCTGGATTTTGTCTTTGAGGAAGATAAGCACCAACCTGAGAAATATCGCTATGATGTGAAGCTGACCGATATTGAAACTTGCAAGGTCTTCTATAACAAATTAACGTTTGTCTACTTAGAAATGCCGAAGTTCAATAAAACGGTTGATCAGCTCACCACTCGTTTTGATAAATGGCTCTATATTCTGCGCAACCTGACACGAATTCAAGAAATCCCTGAGCCGCTGCAAGAAGAAATTTTTGAGAAGCTCTTTGAGGTGGCAGAAATTTCGAAGTTTAATCCGGCACAGGTGCGATCCTATGAAGATAGCCTTAAGTATTATCGAGATTTACAGAATACGATTGATACAGCAAGAGATGAGGGTTTAGAAGCCGGGATTGAAATTGGTGAGGAGCGGGGTCAAATCAAAGCCATGGAACGGATTGCCCGCAATCTGCTTCAAACGGGAATGAGTGAAGCTCAGGTTATGGCAGCAACAGGGTTAGATGAGGTGCAGTTATTGAGACTTAAGACGTGTTGATTGATATCAAATGATTAAACTCAGTCATGAATATCGCCAATAGCCAGGTTTTTTGTACTCAACAGAGTTCCTTATTAGTGCAGGAGCCACCTTGCCATAACTAATTTTCCAGCTTATTTAAGAGCCATTGATCAGCTTTTGTGCCTCCTCTTGAATTTCTTTATTGCCATAGTCTGGCTCAGATGAGTCTCGGGCTGTCGGCGCTCGAAAAACATTGAGCTCAGATTTTTCAGTTATCATCTCTTGGAGATTATCAGCAGAGACACCAATTTCCTCTTCAAATAATAGCTCTGCCCCATGTTCTAGCTCATCATGGACGACATTAAGATCCCTTAAACCACAGTAAGACCAGGTGACTTTCTGGTTCTGTGGATTGGAATAAGAATCCTCATCACTTTTGCCAAGCGCTTCGGCTCGCTCAAAAGCTTCCTCTGGCGAGTCAGCACGAACAAGCAAAATATTGATGTGAACAACATTACGTGGCTCTCCTTCGACTGTGCATTCCATTACAATTTCAGCGATATACCATTTTGCATCGTCGGGTATATAAACCATGGTTTGAAAGGTAAAGTAAAGTTCACAATCGGCCAGTAGCTATCAACAATTACAACGCCCAAGAAATAGGCACTATACCCTGTGCTTGCAAATAAGTATTCGCTTGAGAAAAATGCCGATTGCCAAAGAAACCCCGATGGGCTGATAGGGGCGATGGGTGGGGTGAGGTTAGTACCAGATGCCGTTTACGGTCGATATACTTTCCTTTTTTTTGCGCATAACTGCCCCACAACATAAAAACCAAATGCTCCCGTCGCTGATTAAGGGCATCGATAATTGCATCCGTAAATTCTTCCCAGCCCCTGCCCTTATGAGAAGCCGCCTTCCGCTGTTCCACCGTTAAAACACTATTGAGCAGCAATACACCCTGATCCGCCCAACTTTGTAAACACCCATGTTGGGGAGGTTTAATCCCCAAGTCTTGCTCAATCTCTCTAAAGATATTGACCAAAGAAGGGGGCGGCGCAACCCCCTTGGGCACAGAAAAGCTTAAACCGTGCGCTTGCCCTGGCCCGTGGTATGGATCTTGACCCAGAATTACCACTTTGACGGCATCAAACAGCGTACTATTCATCGCATTGAAAATCAATGAGCCCCGTGGATAAATCACTTTACCCGCTGCCTTTTCTGCCAGGAGAAATTGTTTCAGAGCATGCATCTGGGGGGTCGCAAATGCAACTTCTAGAACCGCTTTCCAGGAGGGTTCCAGTTTAATAGTATTGCTAGATATGGATGTAGATTCTGTAGTCATAAGCGGTTCGGGTTTGGGGCAACCACGGAGGGATAACTCCTACGACTTTTCATTGTCTGTGTAATTCACTCATATCAGGCATTGTTTATGAAAATTACCGAAAAATTATTGGCAGGCATCGGGATCACTTGTTGAAGCTGCAACTGATGCTGAACTGCGATCGCCTCAACCGCCGCCAAATCTCGCACCCCCCAATCAGGGTCAGTCGCGCGTAAAGAAGCATCAAAGGCCGCATTACTCGGCGCAGTATGTTCGCCTTGACGTTTAAAGGGACCATAAAGATAGAGCAACCCACCCGTGGGCAGTAACCGCTCGGCTCCTGCCATCAACCCTTCACAGGCAGCCCAGGGCGCAATATGGATCATATTGATATTTACAATCGTGTTGATCGAAGATGCGATCGCTTCATTCTCAATCGGCCATGATTGTTGGCAGACGTCTAACTGGAAGGGAGATTTCAGGTTGGGCGTCGATTGATAGTCTTGCCAAGCTTTAATGCTTTCTAACGATTCAGGACGAAGATCTGTGGGCTGCCAGATTAAGTCGGGAAACTGGGGTGCAAAAAAGACCGCATGTTCACCGGTACCACTGGCGATTTCTAGGACAGTTCCGGCAGTGGGCAAAACGGTTTGGAGAACCTCCAGAATGGCAGTACGGTTGCGTTGGGTTGCAGGGGCAAATTGACGGCGATCGCGGTTGTTCAAGGTTAAGTTTAGGGGCAGTTAGGTCAATCAGTTAAAGCATGATCGCACAGCAGGCATGGCCATGCCTACTCCAAAACCCAGCAGCCAAAACAGCACCAGGAGATAATAAATCCACAATGAGCCCGCCGGACTGCCAAAGTTAATGGTCCAACCATGGGCTGGGTTTTGTTTAGGGACACAGGCGCGACTATCTTTCTTGCTGAAGTAGATTGTGCTCCAGTTGTTGGGGTTGCGCCATTCGGCTTTATTGATTTGGGCTTGATTATGGGGGGTAGGCATGGGGCAGGTGAAAGTTGAACTCTATTCAGGTGGGGGCTGCATCTGCCACGAGGAGTAATTCGTGGAATGGAATGGCGATCGCTGCCGCTAAGACCGCTGCATAATCTTCATTCACATAGGGAATCCAACTCCCCTCTTGACCCTCCACTAAGGCATCTCCCAAAGTTGTGATCGCTTTTTCATTGAGCTGATTTAAACAGTCCTCCAGCGCCGAAAAGCTACTCCCCAAAAGCGTTTGTAATTCTGTCTCCTGATCCAAAATAATCGCATTGAGGACTTGTCTTTCCAGGGGCAAGAGCAGCCGTACAAAATCCAACCATTCTGAAGAAAGGGCATAGAGCTGGGCGGGGGAGTCGAGTTGCTCTAGGTCTTGGATTTGGGTGTTGAGAGCCTGGCTTTGACTTTGTAGCGTCTGAAGCTGGTTTTGGGTTGTGACTAAAGTCTGATGTTTGGCTTGAACTTGGTGCTCTAGCTGCTCATATTCGGTTTGTAGGGCTTGGTAATCCTGCTGTAGCGCTTGATAGTTCTGTTGGCGGGCTTCAAGCTGCGCAAGCCGCGCTTGGGACTCCTGAAAGTGCTGATCGAGTTGTTCACGCTTGGTTTTGAGGGCGTCGTAGATCTTTTGCTGATCCTGGTGACGGGCTTCAAGCTGCGATCGCATCTGTTGTTGTTGCTGGATTTGCTGCTCTAATTGCTCATGCTCTGTTTGCAGGGTGGTATGAGCTTGCTGGAGGGTTTGTGATTGCTGCTGCTGTTGTTCAATCTGCCCAAAGAGCTGGGTGAGTTGGGTTTGTTGCTGGCGCATCTGAGTGCTAGTGTCTTGATGCTGATCTTGCAAGTCACGCAAAGACTGCTTCAAGTTGATTTGACTCTGTTGCAGCGTACTCAAAGTGTTATGCAACTGCTGCACTTGAACGGTCAATTGGTCTTTTTGGTCTTTGAGGGGTTGGATTCGACGTTCTAAGCTTTCGCGAATCTCTTCTTGATCGAGAATTTCCGTTTGAATCTGCTCCACCGCAGCCTGGAGCTGCTGTAGGTGTTGCTCTAGAACCTTTGCTTCATTGAGCTGAGTTGCAACCATCTGCCCCAAATCAGGATTGGTATTCGCCAAATTGGGATTGCTATATCTCAGTGTGCCCTGATGCTGCTGGCGATATTGGCGCAGGGTCTGCACCAATTCATCATGGTGCTGGTTGAGCCTGGCGACAGTGTTAAAGAGGCGATCGCGCCGTATCTCCAGGCCTTGGAGATCAGCTTGAATGTTTTGCTGTGCCGAGGTATCCGCTTGGAGCACCTGACGTAGGTGTTGGTGGCGTTGCTCCAACGCGCGGATCTTCCGGTGCAAGGTATGGCGACGTTGGCGATCGCTGGCGGACTGTTGTAGCGCATTGGCTACTGTACAAACATAGCTGACAGGAATCGCCACAATGCCCGTCACAAAAGCAGGTGGCCCCGCCCGGTGGAATGCAAACCCCAAACTGGTTCCCACCCCAAAGGCCAGAGAACTGGTAATTAGTTGTTGCACAAATTGCGTTTTGAGCAATCCCATCCTGTCATGCCTGCATGGGCACGGTTATCGATAATCCAGAGTAGCACCCTCGTTTCTTAGGGGGGCGAGGGGGGTGAGTTTAGAGTTCAAAGTTCAAGGTTCAGAGTTCAAACTTATTGATTGGGAGCTGTTTGCCTGTCTACTGCCTTGAGCAAATCAGGCACTTTCTGACCTGTAGCTAGAGTTCTGTGATTTTGGATAAGGCATTCATCATGCAATAACAATCCAAAGCGGCAAAGTTTCTTTACTATTTCGTCCGCTTTAGGTAAACACTGAACCCTGAATTTTGAACTCTGAACCCTGAACCCTAAACCCTTAACCGCTACTCCCATTCAATCGTTCCTGGCGGCTTGGAGGTGATATCATAGACCACCCGATTAACGCCTTTCACTTCATTCACAATCCGGTTGGCGATCGTCTCCAAGAGTTCATAGGGAACCCGTGACCAGTCAGCAGTCATGCCATCTTCACTGGAAATTAAGCGTAAGACAATGGGATGAGCATAGGTACGCTTATCACCCATAACCCCCACACTACGAATCGGTAGCAACACGGCAAAGGCCTGCCAAAAGTCGTGATACATCCCTTGACGGCTAATTTCATCCCGAACCACAAAATCCGCATCTCGCAGAATATTGAGACGCTCCGATGTGACTTCGCCGATGATCCGAATAGCCAAGCCAGGGCCAGGGAAAGGATGGCGACGGACAATTTCTTCAGGCAAACCAATCGATCGCGCCACCTTGCGAACTTCGTCTTTAAACAGCTTTCGGAGGGGCTCAATCAGTTTAAAGCGGAGGTTTTTCGGCAACCCCCCCACATTGTGATGGCTTTTGATTTTCACCGCCACCCGTTCGCCGGTTTTAGGATCAACGTTCGTGTCAGCAGACTCAATCACATCAGGGTAGAGCGTGCCTTGGGCCAAATAGTCAAAGGGCCCAAGACGATGGGATTCTTCTTCAAAGACATGGATAAATTCATGGCCGATACGACGCCGTTTGATTTCTGGATCAGTCACCCCATCAATTTGAGCCAAGAAGCGCTCTCGGGCATGAACATAAACCACTGGAATTTTGAACTGCTGATCAAAAATCTCCACCAGGCGCTCCGGCTCGCCCTTACGCATAAAGCCCTGGTCAATAAACATACAGGTGAGTTGGTCGCCGATGGCTCGGTGCAGCAAAAAGGCTAAGGTGGAGGAATCAACCCCCCCCGAGAGGGCCAATAGCACACGTTTATCTCCCACCTTGGCCCGAATTTCCCGAATTGCCTCTTCCACAAAAGCTTCCGTTGTCCAGGTAGGCTCACAACCACAGATGTGATAAACAAAGTTGCAAATTAGGGCCTGGCCATCTACTGAATGGACCACTTCTGGATGGAACTGCACCCCATAAAGGTGGCGATCAGGATGGGCGATCGCTGCACAGTCTGTATTGTCTGTATGGGCCAGCACGTCAAAGCCAGCGGGGAGCTGAGTACAGGAATCCCCGTGACTCATCCACATCGTGGAACCATCGGCTACATTTGTGAGCAGATCGGTGGGATCATCGATTTGCAGTGCCGCCTTGCCATATTCGGCTTGGGCTGCTCGTTCTACCTGGCCACCCAACTGTTTCACCATCAGTTGCATGCCATAACAGACGCCCAAGATGGGAATCCCTAATTCCCAAATCTGGGGATCGCATTGGGGGGCATAATCGTCATAAACAGAGCTCGGACCACCCGAGAGAATAATGCCACGGGGATTCAGTTGGCGTAGTTGCTCGACTGTTGTGCGATAGGAGAGGACTTCAGAATAAACCTGAGTTTCGCGGATACGCCGAGCAATGAGTTCAGAATATTGCGAACCAAAGTCCAGAATTGCAATCATCTGACGGTTGATCGGTGCACTGGGCGTTGGACTAACGGTTGCGGGGGGAGCTTGGGTTTGAGTGGTCATAGCGGAATGGGTTGGGAAGGAAAGAGAAGTACAGATGCGTAAATGGGATAACTTGCAGGATTAATTGAAGTTACCAGGGCCTGTGCCTCGCAACGGGGAGAAGAATTCTCAGACGACGTTAGCGTGACTGATAGACCGGAATAAAATGAGATATCTTGGCAACCCAACCATGAATCAAACCCCTTAGAACTGAATCCAGACCGAGAGGAATCATCAGGATATAGATGGGATGAGTGAATGAGATTAGTGTTTTAACAACGAAGTGCTAAAACCACTGCTCAGGGTCGAAAATCACAATTGCGAGCGTAATACACACCCCAGACGGATAGATGCGATCGCATCGTCAGATTGCTAATGATTATGAATCAGGACGCAGTACATCGCTCCCACTGACCCCAACAATCTATATGACCGATTAATTAAGCGAATTTTTGTTATTCGGAGTATACTAGCACACCCGTGAGAAGTTCCTGACCCTGAGCGCTAGTGGCAAAGATCTGGCGATCGCGCCCAAACAAGGCAGTACCCACTGTGACGTTTTTTTCGCTATGGGTGTGGATGTAGTTTTCAGCACGGCGATCGATCGCGGCTGTGATCTGATCGTAAACCGAAGTAGCTGTCGATGGCGCTAGACGCCGTAGATATTGCAATGCCGCCTCTGCTGTAGCACAGTCCAGGATGGGCTGAATTTGGTCAGTGGGCAGCCCTGCTCGCACTGCCGCCGTGGTCAGAATTTCCAGGCGGCCATCGGCGAGGTGATGATGGGTATGGAAAATGCCCCCCGCAAGTTTAAGCAGCTTACCGTGGTAGCCCAGCAATAGAATCTGTGACCAACCCGATAGGGCCGCCGTTACCAGCATCGGCCCCAACCAGTTGGCAGTTTTAAACAATTGCGCGTCTGGAATCCCCCGGCGTCTGGCTAAATCCAAGCCGTTCTCACCCACACAGAAAACCGCTGTGGCAAATTGCCCAGCGCGATCGCTTAAGTCCTGACGATAGGCCGCCAATTGCTCCGGAGCCGTTAGGGGCTGACTAATACCACTCGTCCCGAGGAGTGAGAGACCCTCTACCACACCAAAGGCGGTGTTAGAGGTGCGTTGGGCCAAGCGTCGCCCCTCAGGCAAAATCAGCGTAACCGTGATGGGTGTGGTGCAATAGGGCGTCAGATTTTCGACGATAACCCGTTTGGCATAGTCATAGATCGCAGCGACACCGTGCCCATTCATCTGACGGCCAATTCCTTCCCCACCTTGCAGCGTAATCAATTCAGAATTATCAGGGTTTAGCTGTACCCAAGCCCAGATGGGGGTATCCCGCGTTAGATCGAGATTCTCCCCCGGATCGCTATGGGTGATCGCGATCGCCTGGGTTTCATCCAAGGGAGCAACCTGGGCAATAGGAATTGCGACCCGCTGGGGTGGTTCGACTAAATCCAGTTCGACAGTTTTGGGAGGCTGTTGGGTTTGCAAACACCGCAGAGCAGCCAGGGCAGCAGCAGCAGCAAAGACGGGGAGAGTATAGCCGGATTGGGACATGGAGGAAAA
>JAAHHN010000152.1 GCA_010672165.1 Spirulina sp. SIO3F2
GCGTGGGTTGCTGATCACCACCGGAAATGCAGGCGAATTAAGGATCGTTAGGACGCGATCGCGGCTACCATGCAATGCCTGGGTAACGGTGGCAATTTTTTCCAAAACGCGATTGTAATGATAAGCCACAGTAGCCGCATCGGTTTCGGGTTCCACAAACACAGGCTGACTAAAGTCCCCGGCTAAAGCATGGACGTTCATGCTTGCCACCAAGTCCTGGGTTGCAGTACTGGCTCCATGCTCAGAAATATTGAGACCGACTCGTTCTTGTGCTTCGGAAACGCGCAAGGGCAGGAACCGATTAACCAATTTGAGCAGCCCAAAACTCACACCAAAGGCATAACCGCCAACAGTAAACACCCCCAGAAGTTGAACACCCAACTGCTGCCAGAATAGACCGTTTAGCCAACCCGAGGGTGGGCTGCCCACCACGGCCACTGCCAGAGTTCCCCACACACCACAAACCAGATGTGCCGGAACAACCCCCACCGCATCATCAATCTGACGCCGACTCATCCAGGCTTCGGCCCCAGTACAGAATAGACCCCCCATTGCTCCCACCCAAGTGGCCTGGAGCGGGGTCATAATGTCACAGCCTGCGGTGGTCGCCACCAAGCCGCCCACTACCCCATTCATCACAATGGGGACTTGGGGACGCTTGTGAATCAGCCAAGTCATCAGCAATGCCGCTAGCCCACCTGCTGCACCCCCTTGAATGGTGTTGACTAAAATTAACGGCACTTGAGCCGTCAAAGCCAAGGCACTGCCGCCGTTGAAGCCAAACCAACCAAACCAGAGTAGGAAAACGCCTAGGACTGCGATCGGCAGGTTATGCCCCTGAATCATCCGGGGTTGCGGTGAAAATCGTCCGAGGCGGGGGCCGATAATCAGAATTGCGGCGAGGGCCATCCATCCCCCTACCGAATGCACCACTGTTGACCCCGCAAAGTCATGGAAGCCCAATTGAGCTAGCCAGCCAGGGTCATGGTCTCGCCAATGACCCCCCCAAACCCAATGCCCAGTGATGGGATACACCAGCCCCGCTAAAATCGCGGCGGTGATGAAGTAGCCCAAAAAACTCATACGCTCGGCTACTGCTCCTGAGACGATCGTCGTCACTGTGCCACAAAACGTAATTTGGAATAGAAAGAAGGCGTAGTCAAAACTTGTCCAACTGCTACCAGGGGGTAGACTCAGCCCGATGAGGCCACCACCCCCATCACCAAACAGCAACCGGAAGCCCACGATCGCAAAAATTGAACAGGAAATACAAAAGTCAACCAGATTCTTGATCGCCACGTTGATACTGTTTTTGGCTCGCACCAAACCACTTTCAAGGCAGCAAAAGCCAGCTTGCATAGTGCTGACTAAAACAGCACACAAAATAACCCAAAAAATATTGATATCGACGGTCATAAAATAGCGATCTGGCCGGGTGTATCTGCATCATACCTTCGCAGTTGCTCATTACAGATCCGTGCTGTCTACAGCCAAGCTGTAACAGTGAGAAAAGTAGAGCCTGTCGAAATATTGCGGGCTGGTCAGCCAGACGAAACCCAACTTGTATGATAGAGGACTGTTCATATTCTCTGGAGAGGTCAAGATGATCAAAGTTGGTGTACTCGGATTTGGGGGACTCGGCCAAGCGGCGGCCCAAGTCCTCGCCCCCAAGCAGGAAATGTGCTTAGTGGCGGCCGCTGATAAAGCGGGCTATGCCTACGATCCTGACGGCTTAGATTTGCATCGTTGCGCCGCCGCCTATCGTGACCAGGGCTCAATTGGCCATGCGGCTGGTGTGGGAACACTCAGTACAAATAGCATTGCTGAACTAATCCAAGCTGCTGAAGTGGATGGTTATTTCTTGGCGCTACCCAACTTGCCCAATACCTTTATGGCCAGCGTCACCCAACAGTTTATGGATGCAGGTTGGCAAGGGGTACTTGTGGATGCCCTGAAGCGCACCAGTGCGATGGAGCAGTTATTGACACTCCGCCCTGCTCTCCAGAAAGCAGGCATTACCTATCTCACGGGCTGTGGCGCAACGCCTGGTCTCCTTACCGCAGCGGCCACAGTGGCAGCTCAGAGCTACGCTGAGGTGCATAGTGTCACAATCACATTTGGGGTGGGGATCGTCAACTGGGAAGCGTATCGGGCCACGATTCGGGAAGATATTGCCCATTTGCCTGGGTTTACCGTCGATCAAGCCAAAGCTATGACCGATGACGAAGTGGCGGCGCTGCTGGACAAAACCAATGGCATCCTTAAGCTGGAGAATATGGAACATGCCGATGACATTATGCTGGAGCTAGCAGGTATTTGTGGGCGCGATCGCGTCACCGTCGGCGGCATTGTTGACACCCGCAACCCTGAAAAGCCCTTGAGCACCAATGTCCAAGTCACAGGGCGTACCTTTGAGGGCAAAATCTCCACCCATACGTTCACCCTGGGGGATGAAACTAGCATGGCGGCGAATGTCTGCGGCCCAGCATTTGGCTATCTCAAGGCAGGGGTGAACCTGCGCCAGAAGGGGATTACCGGACTGCTCACAGCAGCAGAAGTGATGCCCCAGTTTGTGTGTTAGGTTCCTCCCTAAGCGATAATCAAATCTGTTACATAACTTCAAATTACCCCACTCCAAAAACAATGCCTTTACCAACCAACTTAACCACCCTTGATGGTGCTCCCCTCGCCCCCGAAGTTATCGACGGCAAAGTTGTGCTCTTTGTCAACGTCGCTAGCGCCTGCGGCCTGACCCCCCAATATTCGGGTTTGGTCGAACTGCAAAATGAATATAGCGATCGCGGCTTTGTGGTTGTGGGTGTGCCTTGCAATCAGTTTGGCGCACAGGAACCGGGTTCACCTGAAGAGATCAAGGAATTCACGTCCTCTAAGTACAACGTTGAATTCCCCCTTTTGGAGAAGCAGGATGTCAATGGTGCGAACCGGAGCCCCCTTTACGCATTCCTTGTCGGTGAAGGTCCAGATATCCAATGGAACTTTGGCAAGTTTGTGGTCAGCCGCGACGGGTCTGTGGAGCGCTTTGAACCTGCGGTGAAGCCCGATGATGCAGGGTTAAAAGCTGCGATCGAGAAGGCGTTGGGTTAGTTGTAAGTTTGAATTCGGAATTCCGGAGTCGGAATTCCGAATTCACTCCGATTGCCCACTAATGTGAATGTGCTCTTGTAGTGGGGATGGGTCAGCCTCCAGTGGCTATCGAGCCGATAATTGTTTATCGCTTCTAAAAATCTGTTTAGGCGCAAATTTCTTTTGTTATTGATGAAGTAGTATTTGGTCACTTGTGGGGCCAGGGGAACCGATTAAATGCATCAAATATTGTCTCCCATTGGCAAGGATACAAATTAATTTTTGAAGGTAAACTGCTTTTTTTACGGCTCTTCAGGTACGAATATGCTCCAAACAGCCCAATTTGGGCAAATTGACCAAATTAATATTTCTGATGGGGGTGTACCCAAACGAGCCATCCCTGAGGCAGAAATTACAGAAAATGGGCTGGTGGGCGATCGCCAAAAGAACCGGAAATATCATGGCGGGCCAGATCGTGCTGTTTGCCTTTGGTCTGCGGAAATTATTGCCGCTCTGCAAGTGGAAGGCCATCCTATTGAACCGGGTAGTGCAGGCGAAAATATTGCAATTGCAGGGCTCACTTGGGAGACCCTCAAACCCGGAATGCAGATGCAACTGGGAGAACATGTTCTCCTCCAAATCACAGATTATGCCCCCCCTTGTCGCACGATCGCCCGCTACTTTATCGGTCGTCGCTATGGTCGTATTAGCCAGAAACGCAATCCTGGCACCAGTCGGCTGTATGCCAAAGTCCTGTCTGTGGGTCGGGTAGAGGTGGGAGATAAGGTAAAGGTTTTCAACGAAGACATTGCATCAAATGCTCTAGCGATCTAGCATGAGCGCGTTATATACCGCTAGCGTGCATTCACATATGTCTTCTCGTTCGTCTCCGTTGATCGTTGGTTTTCCTCTGTTTGATGACCTAACGATCATCGATTTAATAGGTGCAGTTGAAGTATTTTCCAACACGAAAGGTTACTTTCAACCTGTTCTGTTTGCCCCTGAAATCCGTCCCTATCGGACGTGCGTTAATACGGTTGCGAATCATCCGATTTGCATCACCCCCCAATTCACCTTTGATGACCCAAACCGGCCTAAAATCGATATTCTTTTTGCGATCGGTGGTCTTGCAGGCTGCGCCCCACCCCTTGCTAATTGCCGTAGTACTTTCTCAAGCTGTGCAGACTTGAATAACCAGAGTGGTTTTGTGGGCGCGATGTTTGATTCTGTTTATCAGGACTTTATTCTTCAGGTGGCGGCAGAAGAAGCAACTTGGGTGGGTTCAGTTTGTGCAGGGGCTTTTATTCTTGCTGCGGCAGGTTTATATGATGGCTGTACCGTAACAACATACTGGAGTTTGGTTGAGCAGTTTCGTCGGTTGCCGAACATCACTGTACCCGAAGGGTATCCTCGGGTGCTGATTCAAGAATTCGAAGTCGAGGGCATAACAAAACGTCGTTTTAGTGGGGGCGGTGATTCATCTTCAATTGATTTGGGACTTGCCTTGGTCAAACAGATTGCAGGTGAGGAGATTGCTGCCTATGCACAGCTTGTGATTCAATATGCGCCGAATCCAATCATCAATTATGGTGATCCCATCAATGCATCCCAAGGGATGGTCGGAGAAAGTCCTCTGGTTACAGGGATGAGAATGGATCACGAAGAAATGATTGACGTTGCCGCAGAGGCGATCGAGATATTGTTGCAAAAGTTGTCGAAGACCTAAGTTGAGGATTCATCCCAACTCACTCTCAACAATACCCAGACGCATTACTGTTGAAAAAAGCTATAGATCAATTTGGATCGCCAAGTCCTATGTTAGGTTGGGATCATTGCTCAGTTCCGTCGGAAATCAGTAACTATTCCGTCGTGCAACTCCCCAAAGCAATTCAACGTAGCTCAAAATATCAGTATTCTTGCCATCTACTTCACGGCAATCAATTGTCCTTCAGCACAATGCAACCCAGAATACTGTAGCCAACGTCAAATCCGGATCAACAAAAGCAACACGAGGTAACACATGCGAGACTGGCAGGCGATCGCTCAGGCAACTTACGATATCATCGTGATTGGGGGAGGCATTAACGGCGCAGGCACAGCCCGGGATGCGGCTTTGCGGGGTTTGAAAACCTTGGTGCTGGAAAAAAATGACTTTGCCAGTGGCACATCGAGCTGGTCAAGTCGGTTGGTACATGGCGGCTTGCGTTATCTCGAACAGTTTGAATTTTCTCTGGTCCGGGAGTCGCTGCGAGAGCGAGAAGTATTATTGCGTAATGCGCCTCATCTTGTCCATCCTTTGTTACTAACTGTGCCGGTTTATCGGGAGCGATCACGCCCCTATTGGAAAGTTTGGGCGGGCATGGTGTTATATGACATCTTTAGTTACGACAAGTCTGTTCCTATTCACCGGATGTTACGCGGTGGGGCACTCCAACAGGTGCTGCGGGGTCTTGATCGAGAAAATCTGGCGGGGGGGGCGCAATATTATGATGCCCAAGCTGAATATGCTGAACGTCTATGTTTAGAAAATATCTTCGCAGCCCAAACTGCGGGAGCAACGGTTTGCAACTATGTGACAGTGACCGGGTTACAAAAATCAGGCGATCGCCTTAGCCATGTTGAATGTCGAGACACGCTCACAGGTGAGACTTTCACCGTGCAGGTTGCACCCGATGGGATAGTCGTCAATACTGCTGGGCCTTGGGTTGATAAGGTCTTAGAGCGGGTGAGTCCGGTCTGGAACTGCGATCGCCAAATTGGCGGCACAAAGGGTAGTCATATTATTGTCGATCGCTTCCCCGGTATGCCTGACGCCGCCCTCTATGTGGAAGCCAAAAGCGATAAACGGCCCTTCTTTATCCTGCCTTGGCTTGGGAAGGTGTTAATTGGCACCACCGATCTGCTGTTTGAGGGCGATCTCGATCGCGTCAAAGCAGATAACAGCGAGATTGACTATCTTTTGAGCGAAACGAACGCAATTATCCCGACGGCTAACCTCAGCCGTGCGGATATCAAATTTACCTATGCTGGTGTTCGTCCTCTGCCCTATACCCAAGGCAAAGACACAGGGGCATTTACCCGCAAACATATCTTGCATGACCATAGCTCAGAAGGGGTGAATAATCTAGTTTCGTTGATTGGTGGCAAACTCACCACCTACCGTCATGTGGGTGAAGAAATTGTAGATTGGGTCTATCAAAAACGTGGACAGACTGCCCCTCCTTGCCTCACACTCACGACTCCCTTACCGGGATGCATCAGCGCCACCGATCCTAAGATTCAATCGGCGACGCGACAATACGCGTCCTTGATTTCTCGGGAGAGCATAAGTCATCTATTTACACTCTATGGGGCACAGGCAACGCAGGTTCTAGACTTGGTCAATGCGTCACCGGAATTAGCTCAGAAAATTAGCCCCAATCTCCCAGATATTCAGGCTCAAATTGTCTACGCGGTGAAGCATGAGTTGGCCCAAACGTATTTGGATATAACCCGTCGCCGGACGACGATCGCTATGCAGGACTATTATGGTCTCAATGCCTTGCCTGTTTTAGCTGAGGTATTGCAAAAACATTGTGATTGGACATCGGAACAGTGCGATCGCGCCCGAACAGAATATTACGACTATATGCGCAATAACTGCATTCCAGATTTTCAACTTGGGGCAATTGATGCTCAACTCAAAGTTTTGCAGTAGGCTTTTATTGCTCAATCTGACTTGGCAAATATTGAGCGACACGGCGCTTCAGAAGTGCAATGAGTTCTGAATCCATATAGGGGTAGCGGTCAGGAATATCGAGTACCGCTACTTTTTTGTCTTTCAACAGTGATAGATGTTGTTGGGTTATTTTTCGTTTGTGCGATCGCTCCATCGCAAAAATCACATCAGCCCATTCAATTAAGTCTCCACTCACGGGCGTTTCTGAGTCAGCATTTGTCCCCGCACCGATGGCTTCAATATCCGGATAACCTGAGAATATTGCTTCAGCAGTAGGGCTACGCAGACGATTTTTGCTACAGATGAAAAGAAGATTCATTCCACACAGAATATAAAAATGGAGAAACTCACCATTGCAGGTGCAGTTTCTCCAATGTAATACAGGTTGAAGACAAATTTGAGTTGGATGTCTTTGACCTAATGTTTGGTGGTGTTTCTACCCTTCCGAACCACAGACAACACCCCCAGAAGACCTAAAATCATTGCAGGCTCTGGCGTACTCACTGGGTCATCTGGCTTTTGAGCCTCAAACATCCCCGCCATTCCCATCGTGTCATTTGCACATTCAGCCATCACGTGGGCGATCCAGTCCAGATCACCACCGGGCAATAGCGAGCGAGCAAAGCTGAAACCGAAGGTTTCACCACCAATCATTTGGTTGCCTGCTTCACTGGCAAAGTCTAAACCCATGTTGAGTAAAGCCGCAGTATCTAAGACAGAAACGCCACCCAAACGCTGATCATAGGTATCAATAACGCCCCGTCCATGCTGACCCAAATACTCTTGGGACTCTTGTAGCTCCATACCATCAACCAACTCAACTTGCGCCTTGGCCTGCCGCTGTCTTTCCCGTCCACGTCGATCGGTGTAAGTCTCCATCACCCTTTGGCCATTCTCGTCATAGACCTTCTTCCGCTGGACATAGTTATTGAAACTGTTGTAGTTGCTCCAGCCACTATTCTGTCTGGTGATGCTCTTTGAAGTAACACCGCTAAAAACGCCGAGCGTACCATCATAGCTTCCTGATCCACGGGCATAACCATTTTGGGCATTTGCATCAACCCCCGAATCATTTTGACCCGCAAAGCGAATTCCGAGTAGGCTATCCGTACCTTGAACCTCTTCAATGCTCTTGGTGGGGTCAAGGTTAATAAACAGATCGCCCCAACCAATATTGCCATCTTTGGCTCGACCATTACGGTGACCATTAATGCCCAGGTTGGAATTAAAGGCGAACACGACCGAATCATCTGTGACGGTATAGGCCATGCCAAAGTGCTCGTATTGGCTGTAAACCCCCACGCCATGAGCCGCTCTTCTGCTGACTCGGTTTCTGGAGTTATAGTTCACTCCATCCCGCATCAACGAGCCTGTACCATCGTTAAACGAGTCCCAGCTATAGTTCCAGCTAAACGCCTCAGCGGCTGAAGGACTGAGTGCGGTTGCACAAGCTGCGATCGCACAAGCACCCGTCAGTCGTCTCAATTGCTTGAGTTGCATATTCTTGGTTCCTCCCGAAGTTTCTCACCAACAGTAAACAGTCGAATGGTAGATCACCCTTACTGTCTCAAACCTCGACACGCCTTAGCTCTATGCCTATGTTGTAATGTGAAGCCTAAACTTCCAAAACCTTGCCTGAACGATTCGAGGCACTATTCCTGAAATGCTGTGACTTGCTCAACGATAACAAACCAAGCATGATATTTCCCTGCTCCCTGAGAATATACTGAGTTTTGGATGAGATTCAACAGCAAATTCATGCAATTTACAAACTCTTTAATTAATTAGAGAGCTATATGAAGATTACATGAGTTTTGGGATGGGTATAGAGAATTCAGAAGGGGTTAATCCAATTGTATAAACCTGAGTTTACCGATATGGCATCGTAGATCCTATTGATAGCGCTTAGAGGCTGAGCCATCTTGAAACCAGACAACTGGATTCACATAAATCCCAGTGATATCTTGGGTAAACAACATTCTCTGTTGAGATCGCCATCATGCAGCGCCTCCGCCGCTTCGTATTTACCGTTTTAGGCATTATCTTCCGTCACCCAGTTACGGGTGTCACCCTGATTGTGCGCTTGCCGGATGAGCGGATTGTACTGGTACGGCGGCGGGATGATGGCAAATGGAGCTTACCTGGCGGCTTTATTGACTGGGGTGAATCCGCCCCTCAAGCTGCCCGCCGTGAACTTCGAGAAGAAACCAATTTAGAGCTGCAAAGTATTTCCCGCTTAGTCGGGATTTACTCTGCCCCTGAGCGCGATCCTCGCCTTCACTCAATTTCCATCGTTCTGGAAATACAAGCTTCTGGAATCCTAGAGATTCAAGACACCCTAGAATTATCAGATATTCAAGCCTTTAGCGTGGATGAGCTACCTTTAGGCAACCTCAGCCACGACCACGATCGCCAACTTCAGAACTATTTAGCCGGCCAGGTGATAGTGGCGTGAGGAGGGTTCAGGGTTCAGGGTTTAAAGCTCAGAGTTCAGAGTTTCCAATGATCTCGCACTACTGTGCCATAACCATTTCCTGTTGCTTTTTCGGTAGTTGGGTATATTCTGCTACCAGTTTGCGAAACTCATCGCCTTCGATAGTTTCTTGCTCAAGCAGTAAATCCACAAGGCGATCGATCAGCGCCCGATTTTCCCGAATTAAGCGACGGGCTTCGCCATAGCAATTATTTGCAATTGTTCGCACCTGGAGATCAATTTTCTCAGCAATTTTCTGAGAATATTCAGAGCGGTTCATATTGTCGCCCCCTAAGAACACTTCTCCATTGGGCGTCTCTAATGCCAATTGCCCCAAATCTGACATGCCATAGAGCGTCACCATCCGACGAGCAAGGTTGGTCACTTGTTGAATGTCTCCTTCCGCGCCGCGCGTCACTTCCAAGTCCCCAAACACCTCCGCTTCGCAGGCGCGACCCCCCAGGGTCATAATAATGTTGTCAATAATCCAGGAGCGGGTGTACAAACCACTATCAACATTTTCCTCATCCGGAATCATTTGGGCAAACCCGCCAATCCCACCGGAGCGGGGAATAATCGTCACCTTGCTGAGTGGATCAGTATTCTCTAGGAGTGTGGCCAGGAGCGCATGACCCAATTCGTGATAAGCAATCAAGCATTTCTTTTTGCTATCTAAGAGGGGTTTGAGTTTGAGACCGATTGTGAGGCGATCGAGGGCATCATCGATCTCACTTTGACCAATTACTTCTTTACGCCGACGGGCGGTGAGAATCGCCGCTTCATTGAGCAAGTTCGCCAGCTCTGCACCAGAAAGACCGGGAGTACGTCGTGCCAGTAGACTCAAGGATATGTCTTCGGCGAGCTTTTTGGTACGAGCATGGACGTCCAGGATTTTGTGGCGGCCTTTGCGATCGGGCAGATCCACAGTCACCTGACGGTCAAACCGTCCTGGGCGTAGGAGAGCTGAATCAAGAACATCGGGGCGATTGGTTGCAGCAATAACGATCACGCCGTTATTACCTTCAAAACCATCCATCTCTGTGAGCAGTTGGTTAAGGGTTTGCTCCCGTTCATCGTTACCACCCCCAATCCCTGTACCGCGTTGCCGACCCACCGCATCAATCTCGTCAATAAAAATTAAGCAAGGTGCGTTTTCTTTAGCTTTACGGAAGAGATCGCGCACCCGCGATGCACCAACACCGACAAACATCTCCACAAACTCTGAGCCAGAGATACTAAAGAACGGAACTTCCGCTTCACCCGCAACGGCCTTTGCGAGGAGGGTTTTCCCCGTTCCTGGTGGGCCGACCAGCAGCACCCCTTTGGGAATTCGCGCCCCAATTGAAGTAAAGCGTTCAGTTTCTTTAAGGAAGGAAACCACTTCCTGAAGTTCTTCTTTGGCCTCATCAATACCAGCAACATCCTCAAAGAGGATACCGGTTTTGGCTTCCATCTGGAACCGTGCCCGAGATTTACCAAAGTTAAGGGCTTGGCCAGATGAGGCGGCTGAACGTCGCAGTAGTAAGAAGACTACCAAAAACAAGATAAAGATAATCACTAGGTTAGCCAATAGGCTTCTAGCAGCACTGTTATCGGTCGAGGGATTGACATCATAATCCACATTCTGTTGCCGCACTTTTTCCAATAGTTCAGGGTGCTCGGGGAGAACCTCAACCGTATAGGGTGTCTCCGATTGATTGATCAGTGTGACCTTAGCAGTTTTAGTTTTGGGATCATATTCAATTGCCTCTACCTGACCCCCATCAACCCGCTCCAGCAGTTGGGTATAACTCAGTGTTTGGGGATCGGTTTCGGTTTGGGCAATGACGCCACTTGGTGTGCAGGTCATCAAGCCAGCAGCAAGAAGGCCGAGCGTAAACCGCCAACTTTGACGGGAGATGGATCGAAAGCGGAACTGTAGCGCGGATTTTTTCATGCCCGAGAAAAGGGGGAGTTGATGACTGCTCATCTATTGTAGAAGTTTGCTTCCCATTCCAGCCAGTCAACCAATTGACTCCACCTTAACTGTGGCCTGGCCGTGGGCAAGCTTAATGTTTAAGGTTTGACCCAGCTCAAGTTGCTGACGATGGGTGATGGTTTGAGCAGAATCGGCAGCTTGTACTAGAGCATATCCCCGTCGTAGCACTGCTTGGGGGTCAAGACTGCGGAGCTTAGCCTCAAGGAGTTGTTGACGGGTGCGGGCGATCGTGAGCGATCGCGCCTGGGTGCTGAGGCTGCGCAGACGCCCTTGGTAGGCAGTCAAATCAGCCTGGGCCTGAGCAAGTTGACGGGCTAACCCACGCACCAACTGAGTTTTGCGCTGCACATGTTCACGGTAACGCTGCTGGGCATCAGGAACAATCAACTCCGCTGCGGCGGTGGGAGTATGTACTGCTACGTCTGCCACCAGATCAGCCAGGGACTGATCCTGTTCGTGGCCAATCCCCGTAACCACAGGACGTTGGCAATCAAAAATAGCCCGCACGACCCGTTCATCATTAAAACAAGCTAAATCTTCTGTTGCACCACCGCCTCGGGCCAGCAGAATCACCTGGGCGCGATCGTCTCGCTCAATCCGCGCCAAGGCTTGGGCAATAGCGTCTGGAGCTTGCTCACCCTGAACAATTGCAGGCGAAAACAAGACTTGCACATTCGGCTGACGTTGGTGCAAAGTACGTTGGATATCCCCCCATGCCGCCGCAGTGGGTGAGGTAACGACAGCGATGATTTGAGGGTTTGCTGGGATTTTCCTTTTGCTCAAGGGATCAAACAGTCCTTCAGCGGCCAGGCGCGATCGCAACTGTTGCAGTCGATGGGCCTGAAGTCCGGCCCCAACAGTTCGCACCTGGACAACCTTGAGTTGATAGGTACTGCGCTTGGGATACAAACCCAAACTACCAAAAACAACCACCTGGGTTCCTAAGCGCGGCCAAGCCTGAAGGTGCTGGCGCAACCCACCCCAAACCACGCATTGAATAGCGGCAGCTTGCTCTGGGTCAGTGAGGGTAAAAAACAAGCCACTGGGGTGATCTTTGCAGCTGGTTACCTCACCCCAGATCCAGCAATGCTGGAGTTGTTCTTCCGCTTCCAGACTCAGTTTTAGATAGTCAGTGAGTCCTCCCACAGAGAAGGCTTCCGTCCAGGGCAGCGGTGTTACTATCATTCCGTAATTGTCGAGATTCTAAATTTGGACTTTAGCTCAGTTTTGTCCTGCACACAATACATTTTAACTAAAAAAATCAAGATTCACTTCATCTGAGACAAGTGAAGAATCTCCTCTGAAATTCAAAACAGAGTTGAATTTAGAGAACAAGAATCGGGAATGATAACGACAGTTTGAGACAAAAAATACCACGTCCAACCCCAACAACCAGAAGAGCAGCAAAATGGCGAGCAATATACCCACACTATAGACTGCAATTGAGAAAAACAGAGCGCAGGTGGTTACTGAGCGAAGTTGTTAGCGTAGCCTCCGGAGGGATATCTGCGTCTCATTCGCTTGATAGATAATCCCGCTCAATCAAGACGTTCCCTGACCCAGTTGATATTGAAGACCAAGGAATCAGTTCCTTTGCAAATACTTCACAATTGCTTTGCAATCACTTCACAATCAATACATAAATCTACAAAATTTAGCTTTGATTTATGTAAATTCATTGAGTGATAAACTAGGGTTTTCGCTTACGATTAATCCTAAAGAAATCTTTTGAATTTTTAGGATTACGTTACTCACTCGTCAATGAGTCAGAATTCTGCTGAGCAAACTGAAATTGCACCATTAAACATTGTGTGGGTTACAGGGGATCGCGCCCATACAGCCTTGACGGGCCAACTCAAGGCAGCTATTAATCTAATGATTATGCCTACAATTGAACTGGCCCATCAGATTAGCCAGACAACCTTGATCGATGGCGTAATCTTGGCAGTTCCCGATACTCAAATTCTCGCAACATTACAACCCGGTTGGCTCCGAACAGTTCCCTGCATGGTGTGTCTAGAACATCAGGATGAGTCCTTAGGACTCCGCTGTATCCAAGCAGGTGTTCAGGACTACCTTCTGCCCCAAGAAATCACAATTGGCCGATTGCAACGAATGGTGCACAGTGCCAAGGCACGCTTTCAACAACATTCTCCCTCGCAACTGCTTACTAAACAGTTGCCACCATCCCTACCGACTGTGGTGTTTCAGAGTGATGCAGACGATCGACTCACTTTTGTCAGTCCTGCCTGGGAACAACTCACCGGCTTAGCAACCACAGAAACGGTAGGAACTCAGCTCTCCACATACATTTACCCGAGCGATCGCTCCGCCTTTACCAAAATTTGCCATCAATTGCGCCACGCCACGGCACCGCGATCGCAACTTCAGAAATGTCTAGTCCGCCTTTTTGATCCCACTGCCCAATGCCGTTGGTGTGAAGTTTGTTTACTCTCTCAGTACGATGACCAGGGGCAATATCTCGGCTTTCAGGGCCAGCTCTATGACATTACTAGCCATTATTTCCGTCAACAAGACCTAGAACGCAGTGAACAGATCTGGCGGAGTTATTTTGATAACTCCTTAGTTGGTTTAAGCATCATTTCGGCAGAAAACACTTATGTACAGGTCAACCAAGCTTTTTGTGACGTATTGGGTTATACCGCCTCCGAGCTTATGTATCGTTGTTGGTTTGACTTGACCCACCCAGACGATCTCGAAACAGAGGTGCTGCTCTACAAACAATTTTGTTGTCGAGAAATTCACACCTATACCCTAGATAAGCGCTATATCCGTAAAGATGGTCGGCCGGTTTATGTGCGTCAAGCAGTAAGTGGAGTGTGGAATGAGACCCAAGAGCTAGAACAAATTATTTGTACACTCTTAGATCTCAGTGATAAATATGCTGCCGAAGTGGCTTTATCCCAAAGCCAAGAACGTCTGCAACTGGCGCTAGAGGGCAGCGGTTTAGGGTGGTGGGATTGGAATTTGACACTTAACGAAATTTACCTGAGTGCGGAGTGGAATGCCATCTTGGGTTATGCCCATGAAGCTGTTTCTGGTTCTTGGCATCTTTGGGAACGTTTAATTCACCCTGAAGAGCTTGAGCTGGTTTGGCAACGGTTGCAGCAACATTTTGAAGGGAAATCCCCATTTTTTGAAGTGGAATACCGTCTCTTGACTCAAAATGGCAATTGGAAATGGATATTAGCACGGGGTACTGTCTTAGCGCGTGATCATCAGAACAATCCCTTACGGATGACAGGGATTCATGAGGATATTAGCGATCGCAAAGATATCTCTCAAATGAAAGATGAATTTGTCTCCGTTGTCAGTCATGAGTTGCGCACCCCCCTCACCTCTATTCATGGCGCTCTCAAGCTTCTCAAAACTGGACGCCTAGGCTGCTTGAGCGAACGCGGTGAAGATATGTTAGGAATTGCGGTGCGCAATACCGAACGCCTTACTCAGCTCATCAATGACATCTTAGATCTTGAGCGCTTGGAGCGGGGCCACCTCCAAACCACTAAACAATGGTGTAATACCCATGATTTAGTCCAACAAGCAATTGAGACCCTACAAACCACTGCCCAAGAACTTGAAGTGATTATTGAGGTGATCCATGCGGCCAATTTAGGTCAATATCATGGTCATCATATTTGGGCTGATCCGTTGCAAATTGTGCAAGTGCTCACTAACTTGTTGAGTAATGCGATTAAATTTTCACCACCTCAGAGTAACGTCATGGTGATGGTTCGGGCCAATACAGAGGCTGTTTTGTTTGAAGTACAAGATCATGGCCGAGGCATTCCCAACGAAAAGCTGGAGACGATTTTTGAGCGGTTTCAGCAAGTGGATGCCTCCGACACCCGTCAGCGGGGAGGGACAGGGTTGGGTTTGACTATTTCGCGCCAGATTGTTGAGCAACATGGAGGACAGATTTGGGCCGAAAGCAGTTTGGGCTATGGCAGTTTATTTGCCTTCACGATTCCCCATAGCCAAACTTCTGAAGTTGCTGCCGCTCAACTCTCATCTTCAAACTTATAACCCAAACCAATCACAGTTTTGATGAACTGGGGATGGGATGGATCAACTTCGACCTTTTTGCGTAGCCGTCCTACATGGGTATCGACGACTCGTTCATCCCCAAAAAAATCATCACCCCAGAGCTGCTCGATGAGTTGCGGCCTTGTCCAGACCCGTCCGGGATAACTCATCAAGGCAGCCAAAAGATTAAACTCAAGTGCTGTTAAATCAAGAATTTCTTCTGTTTGTCCTGGGAGGTGACGATTGGCTACGCGTTGGTCGAGATCGATGCTGAGATGGCGAGTCTGGTAGCTTCGACTTTTCTCGCCACGCAAGCTCCGTCGCAGCAGCGCCCGCACCCGTGCAACCAACTCGCGGGGGCTAAAGGGTTTGACCATATAGTCATCAGCTCCGGTAGAGAGACCAATCACACGATCGATTTCCTCGCCCCGAGCGGTCAGCATCAGAATATAAGGGTCTTTTTCGGTGGTGCTTTGGCGGATGCGAGTGCAGACTTCCAAACCATCGAGTTGCGGTAACATCAAGTCCAAGATGACCAAGTCCGGCACTTGAGCTTGAACCGCAGCTAGAGCCTGAAGACCATCCATTGCGCGATCGCAGGTAAACCCTTCCCGCTCTAAGGTGCTAGAGAGTAGCTGAGCAATTTCGGCATCATCTTCGACAATCAAAATCTGCATTGCTGTTGACCTCAGGATTCTTCAACGGGCACGGCATTGACGTCAACTGTTGCCTCAGCTTCTGTTGCTGAGCTGGTATTGACCGTGCCAGGTTGTCGATTACGGGCAAACTCCAAGACAATTTGCGAGACTTCAGTCAGGAGTAGCGTCAAAATCATAAAGTCATCCACTTGACCCACCAGAGGAATAAAGTCTGGCGCAATATCAAACGGACTGAGGATATAAACCACGCTCCCCAGAATCACCCACCAACGGTACTTGGGATTACGTAGCGTATTGCGATACCAGTCGTAAATTGATTTAACGGAAACGCTCATAGGGACTCCCCTGTTGCAGATAACATTCCTCCTTATTGTGACAAATGAACGAACAGTTAGAGGTTCGGGCTTTTGGGTAAGGTTCAGGGGAATGATCCGCCATCATGCCATACGAAAGTCTAGCCGTCACGCTTGAGAGATGCGGCGGCAAAGGTCAGACCAAAGAGAACAAACAAAATCATAATTGTGATGGGGCTATTGGCATCCAACCAATGACTGCCTGACTGTTCCGGGAGCACTTGATGACGAAGAACAGGCTGAAGAGTTTGGTGTTGGGCGGTTGCAGTCATGGTAGAAGCACGTAATGTTGATATGGTGAATAAAGATGCAGTAGTCATATAGACCCTGCACAATTTGAACAGGAATGAACCAAAGGTAAGGGATTAATTTCACCTTCCTGATGCTGTTTTGCAGTATGCAGGTTTTCCGGAGAGTTCTCTGTGATCATGACAGGGACTTCAATGTGAGTGATGCCCAGAGTTGTGTTGACCTGCGTAACGGGGAAGCGGAGAGGGCGATCGCATCCTAAGCATGGTTGAGATCACGACCAGTCAGATACGCTAGGGTGAGTGAGCAATATTTTTCTCCAACTCGATCAACGCGATGCAAGCGATCGCCTTTTCTAAACCCGGTTCACCTGATGTCCTCTCCTTGCAGACGTTCCCCCAGCCCCAGCTCTGTCAACCCGATCACGTTTTGGTAAGGCTCCAAGCAGCAGGAGTTAATCCAGTTGATACCAAAATTCGTCAGCGGGGGACAATGTTTGACGACCCATTGCCCGCAATTCTCGGTTGTGATGGTGCAGGAATTATTGAGGCGATTGGCACAGGTGTCACCCAGTTTCAACCAGGTGATGCGGTTTACTATTGCTATGGCGGTCTGGGTAAAACAGGCACAGGTAACTATGCTCCCTATGCCGTGGTTCCAGAGCATGTGCTGGCTCTAAAACCACAAACTTTGAGCTTTGCTGAGGCAGCCGCCGCCCCCTTGGTTTTAATCACGGCTTGGGAGGCACTGCGCGATCGTGCTTGCTTGCAATCGGGACAAACAGTGCTGATCCAAGCAGGAACAGGGGGCGTGGGCCATGTTGCCATCCAACTAGCAAAGCTTTGGGGAGCCAGGGTTTGTGTGACCGTCAGCACCCCCGATAAGGCTCGACTCGCTCGCCAATTAGGGGCTGACGAAACCATCCTCTACCCTAAAACTGATGTGCTCTCAGCCGTACAACAATGGACGGACGGCCAAGGGGTTGATTTAGCCTTTGACACGGTGGGGGGAGCAACCTTTTTTGAGACTGTATCAGCAGTACGTTATGGCGGCACGCTTGTAACCCTCTTGGAGCCAAAACTGGCTCATGGTTCACTCAAACTTGCCCGTCAACAGAATCTTCGCATTAGCTTAGAACTGATGCTAACCCCCCAACTCCAGAACCTAGCCGTATTGCAACACCAACAAGCCCAAATCCTCCGCCGATGCAGCCAATGGTTTGATACCGGTCAACTTCGCATTCATCTCGCCCAAACCTTCCCCTTAGCCGAAGCGGCCGCTGCCCATCGGGTTATTGAAACCGGATCAAGTATAGGGAAGGTTGCGTTAACAATCGGGGCAGATCAGAGTCAGTCATAACTTAGATTTAAAACTCTTGCTATGACTGACTTTCAGCCCCTTGTTCTGTTTTCTGGATCGGGCACTCTATCCCTTGTACAGCCAGAATGCTGGTATTAACTGATGATACAAAATCCGCATAGCAAAGGCTAAACTCTTTCGTAGGGTGGGCATTGCCAGCCCTTTCAACGCGAACACGTGTACAGATAGAGAACGATTAGAGTAGGGAATAGCAACCGAGAGGAAAAATAATGTTATCCACAATCCTGGAAACATTCGCCCAAGAAAGTCCAGTGAGCGTAATGGCTCAAAGTTTGATGGTAAATAGGTTTTGTGCGGATAGCCTGGATACCTTGTTTGAAAAACACTCTCGAAACCAGCA
>JAAHHN010000153.1 GCA_010672165.1 Spirulina sp. SIO3F2
TGAAAAAAGAGAATGACCAAATTTAGAAATTAGGACTACAGATCAAAAGGGGAGGGCTGAGCAGGGTCGAAGCCTGGCACTCAGGTTTGTACTTTATCTGTAGTCGGACTTTTGGGTTTTGGTATGATGACCTGCTTGATTTCTATTCTTCCTTTACTTTGCGGATTTACTTTGGAAATAAACCCAGCAGAAGCCCAGAAAGAGGATTCGATTACCAAGCTGCTCAAGTAGGTTGCTTATGCATTTCAACCTGATAACCCAGCCTCTCCAAACGCTGCTGTAAGCGGCTGACCACCGGCTGCTCCTTGCGTTTATCAAAATAGTTAGCGCCAAGGTCTTGATAGTCAGTTTTACGGTCAGGAGATGATAGACAATGGTCAGAATCGAACCAGAAATTGCCCCTCTGTTCTACTTTCGGAGTGCGTGCGTAGACGACGCTTTTTCGCTTTCCTATATCTATCGCTGCGATATTTTCATACACAATTTCGATCTTTGTTGGTCTCCTCCGTTCACTATTGCGCTGGACAGACCACTTTTTGATTTAGATTTTACTTTGCTTACTCCCAACACATGCTGGGATGACAATTCGGGGTTCCTCCGTGGTCTCGGTCAGATTGGTATTCGGGGTCTTGGACACCAGTTTCTAGCCGACCTCCATCCAGGGCTAACTCTGTTGTATGTTCTTTTCCTGAGGGGGTGACGACCAGTCATGAGCGATTGGTATTACTCTTCTGTCCCTCTCCATCTTCCAACCTCTCTGAAAATACTTTTTCAGTAAACCCGAATTACCCACAATCAAAACCATCATGCGACTTGCGCGATGGGTGGCTTGGCAAAGATCGGTGACGCCGCGATCGCCCCCACTGCTCCAACATCGGTAGCATAGAAGCATATTAGGTTGGACTGTCTTTCCAGACGAGATGAAGCTGATGGAGAGGACAATGGCAAAACAATATGGTTCATTGTGGCCGCTATGGCAAACCCTAGGGGGAATTATCGGAGGCTACACTATCAGTATCAGTGGCACAGCCTTAGCCCAAACCGTCACCGCCGATGGCACCGTGGGCACAACTGTGACAGGGTCTGGCCCCTTCACAATTATTGACGGGACGATTCAAGGCAATAATCTTTTCCACAGCTTCACCGACTTTTCCCCCGGAACCGCAACAGCCCAATTCGATCTGACCCATGCCAGCTATGGGGGAGCTGCCAGCGGTATTACTGCGATCATCAACCGTGTTACCGGGGGTAACATCTCGAATATTGATGGTTTATTACAAGTCCTCGGAGGCAACAGTCCAGACTTCTTCTTGATCAATCCCAACGGCATTGTTTTAGGGCCAAATGCTGAACTGGATATGAATGGTTCGTTTATTGGCAGCACGGCCAGCAGCATTGTCTTTCCGAACAACATCGCATTTTCGGCCAGCGATACCACAGTTGCGCCCCTGCTGACGATTAACCGCCCGACTGGGTTAGTGCTCAGCACCAACGTAGCCAGCATCACTGCGAGCAGCAGCACCACGGGCTTGAACATGGCTCCAGGTGAAACGTTTGGTTTATTAGGCGGCAATGTCACCTTGAATGGCAGCACGGTTACCGCACCCGCTGGGCGGATTGAGCTGGGGGCAGTACTCGACGATGCCACAGTGACCCTGAGTGAGGTGAGTGATGGTTGGACATTTGATGATGCAACCATCAGTGGTTCAGGCGATGTGCGTTTGGAGCAGGCAACGTTAGCGCTTGTTGGAGATGGGGGTGGCAACTTAAATATTCAAGGACAAAACATCACTGCGACTGACGGCACGTTTATTAATTCAGTGATGACGGGTAGCCAAAACGGCGGAACCATGCAATTGAAAGCAACAAATACTGTTGAGTTTGATGGTGGTAGCTCACTGTTTCCCGACGCGTATTATGGCGCTGGTAATGCCAGTGCAGTGGTTATCTCTGCAAACACATTACGAATGGATCAACAAAGCTATATTTGGAGCTACGGTTATGATGCAGGGCTGTCCGCAGATATCACTGTTACCGCCAAAACGATAGAGTTATTGGATCGCAGTGTCATCTTGACCTTAGCCCTCAGCAACGGGGATTCTGGGGACATCTCCGTGAGCGTAGATACGATTGACCTCCAAGGCGGTTCACAGATTGGCCCTGGCACGTTTGGCTCTGGCGATACAGGAAATCTAACGGTGCGGGCTAGCACCGCCATCCTTGCTGATGGTGCATTTTCTTTAGCTCCAAATGTGACGTCTGGTTTCTATGTCAATTCTGAAGCGGGCTCTACTGGCAACTCTGGCAATATTGATGTGGAAACCCAACAGATTGTGTTGAGCAACGGGGGGACATTTATTAATAGCACCTTGGGGGCGGGGAACGCGGGGGAGGTTAAGGTGACTGCTGACACGATCGACATTATGGGCAATTCTGCTAATGGTGTTCGATCTGGAATTTTTACCCAGGCAGATGAGCGATCGCTCAGTACCACAACGGGTAGTGGGGGCAAGATCAACCTCAACGTTCGTCAACTCACCCTTCAAGATGGTGGTGAAATCTCTGCCAGCACATTTGGCCCTGCTGATGCAGGCACGATCGCCATCAATGCCAATGAAATCCAAATTTCGGGCACAGATAGTTCCATCTCGTCTGAGTCGTTTAATGCCGGAAATGCGGGGTCAATTCGGCTCAACACCGATCGCCTCACCGTTGCCAATGCAGGCGCGATCGCGGTCAGTGGCACAGGAACTGGCAGCGCCGGCAACATTGAAGTCAATGCCCGCACCATTTATCTCAACAACAATGGCGTCATTCGAGCCGAGAGTGTAGCAGGTGACCAAGGCAATATCGCACTCAACGCCAGTGAGATTCTGCTGCTGCGGAATCGAGGTCTGATTAGTACCAATGCCACAGATAGCGCCACGGGGGGCAACATCACGATCAACGCCCCTGTGATCGCGGGCTATGAAAACAGCGATATTACGGCCAATGCAATATTAGGGTCGGGGGGCAGCATCAAGCTCACGACCCAAGGAATTTTTGGTTTGGCCTTCCGTGACCAGCTCACGCCAGACAATGACATTACGGCCAGCTCTCAGTTTGGCGTCAGTGGCACAATCACCGTCAATGAATTTAGTCTTGACCCCAGCTCTGGGTTAATGGCATTGGTTGTAGCGCTGGGTGATACCAGCGATCAGATGGATGCAGCCTGTACAGGCGTCGGCAATAGTGAGTTTATCGCCACAGGCAAAGGTGGGATTTCACCTGCCCCGGACGCACAAAGCGGTGGCATTGTTGGCCCCTGGCAAGATATCCGTAATCTCAGGGCATTTTTAAGCACAACAGTTAACCCACCCTCCACCATCGCTCCATCTCCCCCAACGCTTCAAGAAGCGACAGGTTTTCAACCGCTCTCCAACGGCCAAATTGCCCTTGTGGCTGAACCAGGAATGACCCACAATCAAAGCCATTATGCAACCTGTGCGATGGGGGGTTTTGCAACGATCGGTGACGCTGCGATCGCTCCCACTGCGCAATATCGATAGCATAGAAGCATATTAGGGTGGACTGTCTTTCCAGACGAGCTGAAGCTGACTCGATTGGAGAGGACAATGGCAAAACAATATGGTGCAATGGGGCCGCTATGGCAAACCTTGGGTGGATTGCTTGGGGGGGGAATTCTTGGGGGCTGCGCGATGGGTGTGATGAATGGCACCGCCTTAGCCCAAACCGTCACCGCTGATGGCACAGTGGGCACAATGGTTACTGGTGCTGGCCCCTTCATGATCACAGGTGGCACAACCCAAGGCGGGAATCTGTTCCATAGCTTCACGGAATTTTCCCCCAGCACTGCCACCACCGAATTTGCGGTAGGGGGCACGATTGAACGGATTTTTAGCCGGGTGACGGGCAGCAATGCCTCTAATCTTGATGGCATCTTACGTGTTACGGGTGGCATCAACCCTGATTTCTTTTTGATTAACCCCAACGGGATTGTGCTTGGCCCGAACGCTCAATTGGATATGAGTGGTTCGTTTATTGGTAGCACCGCCAGCAGCATTGTGTTTCCCAACACCCTTGAGTTTTCGGCAAACGACACCACGGTTGCCCCATTGCTGACGATTAATCGCCCTACGGGTTTAATTCTGAATACCAATGCACCCACCATCACCGTCAGCAGCACGACGGGTTTGAATATTCAACCCAACAAAACCCTTGGTTTGTTGGGCGGTGGTGTGACGCTGACCAATGCCACAATTACTGCGGCCCAAGGTCGGGTTGAACTGGGGGGTGTACTGGAAAATGACACGGTACACCTTGAGCAAGCCAGTGATGGCTGGACATTCGACTACCGCAATATCGGCAGCTTTGGTGATCTGCGTTTGGCGTCCGGTTCCTTTATTGATCTGAGTGGTGATGGCGGCGGCAACCTGGTGATGCAAGGTCGAGATATTTCGCTACTGGATGGCTCCACGGTGCAAGCGTTTGTCACCGGCACGCAAACGGGAGGAAACTTGGAATTCAATGCAGCCAATACGATGCTGCTTGATAATCGTTCTCGCATCTATGCAGGGGGGCTTAGCTCAGGGGATGGGGGTGAAATTACGATTACCTCTAATCATTTAACGTTCCAAAATTCCAGTGAGCTGTATGCCTTTACAGTTGGCACGGGCCAAGCACCGAATACAACCCTCAATGTGGCCGATCGGCTCTTGGTTGATAATGGTGGAGGTATTTATGGCGGCGTGTTTGGCTCCGGTAATGGCGGTGAAATCACGATTACCTCTAACCGTTTAACGTTCCAAAATTCTGGAGAACTGTATACCTTCACAGTTGGCGCGGGCCAAGCCGCTAACGTCACAATCAACACCACAACCCATGAACAACTTAATAGTGCATTTGTTGGCTCACTCAACTTTGCAGATGGGGATTCAGGCAATGTAACGGTTATGGCAGAGACCATGATGCTCCAAGGCGGTTCACAACTGGCAACGGGAACCATTGGGGATGGTGCAGCAGGGACATTAACCGTTCGAGCGAACACATCGATTACTGCGATCGGTGAAGATGCCAGTGGTCGATTTACTTCCGGGTTTTATGTGAGCACCATTCCGGGTTCAACGGGGAATGCTGGCGTTATTGATGTGGAAACAGGCTCCCTTTCCTTGCAAGAGGGTGCGCAGTTTTTTGCTGGCACCTTTGGGGATGGCAATGGGGGCAGCATCAGAGTGACGGCCGATAGCGCAGCGATATCTGGTCTGTCGCCCACCTTTGGCTTTGCATCGTCAATTCTCACCGCTGCATCCCAGGCTACCCCCATTACCCGAGGGTTTGGCAATGGCGGTTTGGGGGGCGGCAGTGGCAGCATCACCCTCAACATCAATCAGATTGATGTGGAAAATGGCGGGGTTATTTCTGCAAGTACGAGTGGTGTTTCCGATGCTGGTGCCGTGGTGATTAATGCCGATACGGTGCGTGTGGCGGGACGGAATACGGCTTTTGACACGGTTAGTCGGATTAGTTCGGCCTCTTTTAATGCCGGAAATGCGGGCTTTGTGGTGATCAACACCAATAGCCTGACGGTCGAGGATGAGGGAGAGATCGCGGTTAGTGGTACCGGAACCGGCAATGCTGGCAATATTGAAGTCAATGCCCGCACAATCTATCTCAATAACAATGGGTTAATCCGGGCCGAGAGTGCCGCAGGCAATCAAGGCAATATCACACTCAATGCTAGCGACATTTTACTATTGCGTAATCGAGGTTTGATTAGCACCGATGCCACAGGCAGCGCCACCGGAGGCAATATTACGATTAATGCACCTGTGATCGCGGGTTATGAAAATAGCGATATTACTGCCAATGCCGTGTTAGGGGCAGGGGGCAATATCAACATCACAACCCAAGGTATTTTTGGGCTGGCCTTTCGAGACCAGCTCACGCCTGACAACGACATTACGGCCAGTTCTCAGTTCGGCGTCAATGGCACGATCACGGTCAATGAATTTAGCCTTGATCCCAGCTCGGGTTTAGTGGCGCTGATGGCAGCCTTGAGTGATGCGAGCGATCAGGTTAACGCCACCTGTGCAGCGGCAGGCAATAGTGAGTTTATTGCCACGGGCAAAGGCGGTATTTCGCCTACCCCGGATGCGCAAAACGGAGGGATTGTTGGCCCTTGGCAAGATAACCGCGATCTCAGCGCATTTTTAAGCACAACAGTTGCCCCGCCCTCAACCATCGCTGCATCCACGCCAACAATTCAAGAAGCCACGGGTTTTCAACAGCTCTCAAACGGCCAAATTGCGCTTGTGGCTGAACCAGACATTACGCACAGCCGCAGTCATTACGCAACCTGTGCGTTGGGTGGTGCTGATAGTGTTATTGGAAAGGGCTAGCATGAGCATAATATAGATAAGAACTGGACGACTGTCTGTTCAAACTAATGTATTAATCTAACCGGAGTTGGTTATGACGAATAGCAAGCTTAAACTACGATGGCAGATGCTGAAGAGAGCTGCCATCGTTTTGCTGGTGTTTGGGAAGCTGACCGCAATTAGTGATGCGGGACTAACTCAAACCGTCACTCGTGACGGTACAACCGCCACGACTATCACCCCAACCGGATCAGCGTTTGTGATTAACGGAGGGGACACTTCGGGCACGAACCTTTTCCATAGCTTTACGGACTTTTCCCCCGCAACCCTAACGACTCTCTTCAATGTCAGCGATGGCAGTATTGAGCGGATAATTAGTCGGGTAACTGGTAATAATATTTCCTCGATTGATGGGATTTTGAGTGTGATGGGCGGCAATAGCCCTGACTTTTTCTTGATTAACCCCAACGGCATTGTCTTTGGAGCCAATGCAGTGTTGAATGTGCCTGGCTCCTTCCTCGCCAGTACCGCCGAGAGCATCCAATTTGCTGATGGCAATACGTTTAGTACCACGGGCACACCTCTCTTGAGCATGACCGCACCAGTGGGTTTAGGGTTTGGCTCCAATCCTGGCAGCATTACCAATGCCGCGACCCTAACCCAAAGTGGCTTACCCCTTGGTCTAACGGTGGGTACTGGCGAAACGATTGGTTTGGTGGGGGGAGACGTGAACCTTACAGGTGGATTTCTCACTGCCCCCGAGGGTCGAGTGGAATTGGGGGCAGTGGGGGCAAACGCAACCGTGGGCTTGACCACTAACAACACAGGCTATGTCTTGGACTACAGCAATACCAACAATTTTGCAGATCTGATGCTGAGTAATGGCGCCATTGTGAGCAGCAGTAGCTTGAGTGGTGTTGCCAATACCCTATTGGGGTTCGCGCCGCCTGGTTTAGGTGCGGGGGCCAGCGGTCCGATTCAACTGCGGGGCGATCGCATCACCCTAGAGCAGACTCAAGTGGCGGCAATCGGTAATGACCCCACGACCGTTGGTTCAGAGGTTACGATCACCGGACATGAACTCAACCTGAGTAATCAAGGGGTGATCTTTCTCCAGTCTCAAGGTGCAGCGCAGGGGGCCAGTCTAACCATTGACATCACCAATGCAGTGAACTTAGTCGGTATCGGGATTGAGTCAACTTATCAAACCATCTTGAACTTTCTTGGCACCGGAGCAGTTGATGCATCAAATCAGGGTGCAATCATTTTTAGCGTTGCCTCAGCTCAAGGGAATGCAGGTGATGTGACCCTACGAGCCGAACAGCTTAATCTACAGACGGGGGCTGTGTTGGGGAATGCCACCAGCAACTCGGGTGCAGCAGGCAATGTGGTTTTGGAATTAACCCAAGGCCTGACTGTTGCACAATCTACTATTTTTTCAGGAACAAGTACGAGCTCAACGGGCACAGGGGGGAATATTACAATTCAGAGTCCCACTGTCCAAATCCAAGATGGGGCGCGTATTTCTGCCACAGTGTCCGGTGCAGGCCAGGGTGGTGATATTGCGATCCAAACTGAGCGTTTAGAACTCAGTGATAGCCGCTTGAGCTTACCTCTACTCAATAATGATCCAGTCCTCTCAGAAGAGATTGCCCGGACTTCAGTTGATTCAAACACCTCTAGCACAGGTAATGCTGGCAACATTACGATCGACACCCAGACTTTACAGATTCAAGAGGGCGCAACCATTGAAACCAGCAGTATCAGTTCGCTCTTAAATAATAGTGGCCAAGGGGGGCAAATCAATATCAATGCCAGTCAATCAGTGACTCTCACTGGCCGTTTGCAAGATGGAAGCTTGCCCAGTGCCCTGGATGTTTCCACTAGCTCTGCTTCTGCTGCGGGCAATTTAAACGTTAATACAGGTCAGCTCATTGTCGAAGACGGCGCTCAGATTAATGCCACCACTACAAGTGCTGGCAGTGGTGGCAGCATCGGTATTACCACATCAAGCGATATTACCTTGCGCAATCAAGGATTGATTACCACCAGCGCCTTGGGTACAGCCACGGGACGCGGGGGCGATATTAATCTCACCAGTGCAGGCAGTTTATACCTCAATGATGCGTCACAAATCACGGCAACTACGAATCAGGGGGATGGGGGAAACCTCGCTTTGACGGCTGGCAATATTCTGCTGCTGCGTCGGGGGAGTCTCATCTCCACCACAGCGGGTCAAGCGGGCGGCAGTGGTAATGGTGGCAATATCACCATCAATGCTCCTGTAATTGCGGGCTATGATAACAGCGATATTGTGGCCAATGCGTTTGCGGGCAATGGGGGCAATATCAATATCACCACCCAAGGGATTTTTGGGTTGGCTTTTCGTGACCAACTCACCGCTGACAATGACATTACAGCGAGTTCCCAGTTTGGTGTGAATGGCACGATCACGGTGAATGAGTTTAGCCTTGACCCCAGCTCAGGCTTAGTTGAATTGGTTGCAGCCTTGAGCGATGCCAGCGATCAGGTGGATGCCACCTGTGCGGCGGCTGGCGATAGCGAGTTTATCGCCACCGGCCGCGGTGGTATTCCGCCGACTCCTGATCTGCCCAGAGGCGGCATGATTAGGCCCTGGCAAGATCTCCGAGCACTCGATCGTTTCTTTGATGCAACAGTCGCCACACCCTCAAGAACCACTGCATCCACGCCAACAATCCGAGAGGCGACGGGTTTTCAACAGCTCTCGAACGGCCAAATTGCTCTTGTGTCAGAACCGAGCATTGTGCATAATCGCAATCATTATGCAAACTGTGCAATGGGTGCTTCTGTAATGAGTGGTAACGCTGCGATCGCCCCCACTGCGAAATATCAGTAGCATAAAAGCATATCAGGGTGGATTGTCTTTCCAGACGAGGTTCGGTTGACTCGATTGGAGAGGACAATAGTGAAACAATATGGTGCGATTCGGCCCCTGTGGCAAACCTTAGGAGCACTTATGGGAAGCTGGGCACTGGGCGGAAGCATAATCAGCGGGACTGCATTTGCCCAAACTGTTACCGCCGATGGCACAGTCGGCACAGCAGTAATAAATGGTAGTGGCTTGTTCTGGATTACGGGGGGAACAGCCGCCGGGACTAATCTATTCCATAGCTTCACAGACTTTTCGCCAGAAACCTTTACCACCGTTTTTGATGCAGGCTCAGGAAGCGGCATTGAGCGGATTATTAGCCGCGTCACCGGCAATAACATCTCTAGTATTGATGGCGTTTTAGCCGTGATAGGTGGCAACAGTCCAGACTTATTTCTACTCAACCCCAACGGAATTGTTTTGGGTCCCAATGCTTTTCTGGCGCTAGACGGTTCGTTTATCGCCAGTACTGCCAACAGCATTTTATTTCCCAATAACCTAGAATTTTCAGCGAATGACCATACAGTTGCCCCGTTGCTGACCATCAACCAACCCATTGGTCTGAATTTGGGCAGCAATCCAGGAGCCATCACGGCCGCCAATGGATTCCTCGCAGTTGATGCTGAACAAACGCTGGGGCTCATTGGTGGTGAAATTTTTATCGACAATACCTTCATTGCAAGTGAAACAGGGCGTATTGAACTTTTGGGTGGAGCCAATGGAACTGTCGAGCTCAACACCAGCAATCGTTCAGTTATTGTCGAAACTCAACCCAATTTGGGCACTTGGCATAACATCACCTTGAACGGTTTTGATACGTTTATTGATGTCAGCGGGAATGGTGCAGGCACTGTTCAAATTCAAGGTGCAACGGTGGATTTTACGGAAGCCGCAGGGATTCAAGCGGATACGTTGGGCACAACGTCCGGGGGAGAAGTTCGCATTCATGCCACAGAATTAATCCGTCTAGCTGGCTTCGATCCCAGGTTTTTCGGTAGTGTCGCCGGAATTGTTGCTGAGGTGGACGATGTTGCAACTGCGACCGGTGCAAATATTTTGATGGACGCCAAAAATATAGTTTTGGATGATGGTGCAGTTTTGATTACTCAGTTAGAAGGAATCGGCCAAGGCGGGAATATTACGTTGAATGCAACAGAAGATATTATTTTTCAGGGTGTAGACGAGTTTAAATTTCCCGTTATCATTGCCTTGGAAGTGGATGATACAGGTGTTGGTCAAGGTGGCAGCTTATTCCTCAATGCCCAACGGATTATCATGCACGACGGAGCACTGATTGATGTTGATACAGAGGGGAATGGGAATGGTGGAAATATCAATATTGCTGGGAATTATCTTGAAGTGAGTGGTGCTAGTCCCAATGCTCCGACTAAGGGGGGAATTACAACTCAAGTCGATCGCCGTAATCCCTTTACAGTGCAAGGGGGTGATATCAATATCACAGTGCAAGAGTTCGTGCTTGAAGGTGGTAACCGTATTGAATCGAGTACTTTTTCTGAGGGCAATGCAGGCAATATTAATCTCACTGCCCAACGTGCGACTATTGATGGTTTAAAACCAGATGAAGATGGGGATATTTCTCGCATTACATCTGGTTCTGAAATTAGTTCTGGTAGTCGTGCAAATCCAAATCCCACGGGTGCAGGGGGCACAATTAATTTGACCGTTTCTGATTTACGCATCATCAATAATGGGCGAGTTTTTGCAGGCACAGAAACCGAAGGTAATGCGGGGAATCTCAACATCACAGGTCAAAATGTAACCATCGAAAATGGTGGTATTGTTTCGGTGAGTAGTACGGGCAGTGGTAGTGCAGGCAACGTATCGATCAATGCGACAAATTTGTATCTCAATCAAGGGGGGCAAATCCAAGCTGAGTCTTCAGCGGGGAGCCAGGGCAATATTAAGCTAACCGCAAGCCAAATTTTGCTCCTGCGGCGGGGTAGTCGCATTAGCACCAATGCCACGGGGAGCGCCACAGGCGGCAACATCACCATCAATGCCCCTGTGATCGCGGGTTATGAAAACAGCGATATTGTGGCGAATGCAGTCTTGGGCACGGGCGGCAATATCAACATCACAACCCAAGGCATGTTTGGGTTAGCCTTCCGTGACCAACTCACTTCAGGGAATGACATTACGGCGAGTTCTCAGTTTGGCGTGAGTGGCACGATTACAGTCAATGAGTTCAGCCTTGATCCTAGTTCTGGGTTAGTTGCACTGGTCGCAGCTTTGAGTGATGCCAGCGATCAGGTAGATGCCACCTGTACCGCCACAGGCAATAGCGAGTTTATCGCTACAGGACGGGGGGGAATTCCGCCGACTCCTGATATGCCAAGAGGCGGTATGATGAGCCCCTGGCAAGATAGACGCGATCTCGATCGCTTCCTAGGAACAACCGTTGCCACACCTCCAACCATTGCCACATCAACCCCAACGCTGCGAGAAGCCACTGGTTTTCAGCAACTCTCAAATGGCCAAGTTGCATTGGTGGCTGAACCAGGAATGTTGTCCACTCAAAACCATCACGCAACCTGTGCGATGGGTGGTCGTTCAGTGCGGGGATGATGTTGCTGCGTTCTAAGCAGAATTACAGGCAATTGTGGACTGGCAATGTTAATTATCTGTAAATTTTGATACAGTCCTGCTGATTTCAGCAGCGTCTCATTTTAGAGCCAATAGTATAGAGCAAGATGAACGATGGACTGTCTGTCCAAGCCGCACGTGAGCTGACTGGAAGTAGCAACAATGATGACGAAATATGATGCAGTTAGACTGCTGCGATCGCAGCGGTTGGCAAAGTGCTTGCTAGGGGGCTGTGCGATCGCTTCCCTGTTGGTCTGGGGAGGAATGGTGTTGGGGGGCAACTCCGCGATCGCCCAAACCGTTACCGACGATGGCACTGTAGGTACAACCGTCACTACAAGCGGTGGTTTTTTCTGGATTACAGGAGGAACAGCCGCTGGGACGAACCTATTCCATAGCTTCACAGACTTTTCCCCTGAAACCGTTACGACTGTTTTTGATGCGGGTTCAGGGAGCAGTATTGAGCGGGTGATTAGTCGGGTCACGGGGAATAACATTTCCAGCATTAATGGGACTTTAGCTGTAATTAATGGCAATAGCCCTGACTTGTTTTTGATTAATCCCAATGGCATTGTTCTGGGACCCAATGCGTTTTTATTTCTCGATGGTTCATTTATTGCCAGTACTGCCAGCGGCATACTCTTTCCAAATAATCTAGAGTTCTCAGCGAATGACACCACAGTTTCGCCTCTACTCACCATCAATCAACCCATCGGTCTGAATTTAGGCAGTAACCCTGGCGCGATCGCCGCCTCCGATGGATTCCTCAGGGTCAATGCTGAACAAACCCTGGGACTCATTGGTGGTGAAATTCTCATTGACAACACATTTATTCAAGCTGAGATGGGACGAGTCGAACTCTTAGCAGGAGCAAATGGAACGGTCGATCTTGACACCAGCAATAATTCCGTGGTGGTTGAAACCCAACCCAATTTAGGCATTTGGCACAACATCACCTTAAATGGCTTTAACACTTTTATTGATGTGAGTGGTGATGGTGCAGGGACAATCCAAATCCAAGGGGCACAAGTTGACTTAACCGAATCACCCTTTTTACAAGCGGATACGTTTGGCACTATTTCTGGTGGTGAAATTCGGATTCAAGGGACAGAAGCCATTCGCCTTGTTGGCAACGATCCGTCTGTTTCGGGGAGTGTCGCTGCTATTGACACTGAAGTACAAGGAGGGGCTAATGCAACCGGTGCAGATATTATCCTAGAAGCACCAACATTGCTGGTTGCGGATGGTGCAGTTTTAGGTGCTGAATTAGAAGGAACTGGACAAGGGGGAAATATCACCCTTAATGCAACGGGAGATATCATTTTTCAGGGCACAAATAGTGCGGGCTTTGGGCCGCTCGTGAGTGCAGAGGTTGATGATACTGGTGTTGGTCAAGGTGGGAGCTTATTCCTCAATGCTCAACGTGTTTTTGTACTAGAGGGAACCATTTTTGATGTAGATACCCAGGGTAATGGTAACGGAGGCAATATCAATATCACAGCCGATTATTTAGAGGTTGGTGGTGTTGATGGCTTTGGTCTTAATAGTGTAATTACCACGCAAGTTGATGATCGGAATCTCTTTGCAGTTCAGGGCGGAAATATTAATCTCACTACCCAAGAATTAATCATAAAAGATGGTGCATTGATCGAGTCAACCACTTTTGCTGATGGCAATGCCGGGAATATTAATATCAATACTCAACGCTTGACGATTGATGGTGCTAATCCTGATGCGGCTGGTACTCGATCTGGAATCACATCTGGTTCGGAAATGGGCACAGGTAGTGGTGCTGATCCCAATCCAACAGGTATAGGGGGCGCAATTAATTTAACCGTTACTGATTTGCGCGTGGTCAATAATGGGCGCATTTTCGCAGGGACAGAAACTGAAGGCAATGCAGGTAGTCTCAACATTACAGGTCAAGATGTAACCATCGAAAATGGTGGCACTGTTTCGGTGAGTAGTACGGGCACTGGCAATGCGGGGAACTTATCAATCAATGCTACGAATTTATATCTCAACCAGGGGGGACAACTCCAAGCCGAGTCTGCCGCTGGGAGCCAAGGCAACATTAATTTAACCGCAAGCCAAATTTTGCTCCTGCGGCGGGGGAGTCGCATTAGCACCAATGCCACAGGCAGCGCCACAGGTGGCAATATCACGATCAATGCCCCCGTGATCGCGGGGTATGAAAACAGCGATATTGTGGCCAATGCAGTCTTAGGCGCAGGCGGCAATATCAACATTACGACCCAAGGCATTTTTGGGCTTGCCTTCCGCGACCAACTCACGCCCGAAAATGATATTACGGCAAGTTCCCAGTTTGGTGTCAGTGGCACGATCACGGTGAGTGAGTTTAGCCTTGACCCGAGTTCAGGCCTAGTGGAGTTGATGACGGCGTTGAGTGATGCCAGCGATCAGGTGGATGCCACCTGTGCAGCGGCTGGTAATAGTGAGTTTATTGCCACCGGCCGCGGTGGTATTCCACCTGTTTCTGATGCACCCAGAGGTGGCACGATCGGCCCTTGGCAAGATATCCGTAAGCTCAATCGTTTCTTTGACGCAACAGTTACAACCCCCTCAACAGTTTCTGCATCCATCCCCACAATTCAAGAAGCGACAGGTTTTCAACAGCTTTCGAATGGTCAAATTGCCCTTGTTTCAGAACCAGAAATTGCACATAATCGTAATCATTATTTAACCTGTGCAATGGGTGGTACTGATGCTGCCATTAAACGCGGTTAGCATAAAAAAGGTGAAGATTTGGGCAACTGTTTGTCCAATTGCAAAAGCAGATCTAATTGGGATTGGTGATGATGAAATATGATGCTGCTGGGTTGGGCAGACAGATGCTCGGCAGTTGGGCAATGGGGGGCTCGGCGATCGCGGCTCTTCTGTTTTGGGGGAGCGGCTCAATAGGGGGAGCTGCGATAGGTGGCTCCGCGATCGCCCAAACCGTCACGGCCGATGGCACTGTGGGCACAACCGTTACAGGCTCTGGCCCCTTCACGATTACGGGCGGCACAATCCAAGGCGGGAACCTCTTCCATAGCTTCATGGAATTTTCCCCTAGCACTGCCACCACCGAATTTTCGGTAGGGGGCAGCATTGAACGGATCTTTAGCCGGGTCACAGGCAGCAATGCCTCCAACATTGATGGCATCTTGCGAGTCACAGGCGGCATCAATCCTGACTTCTTTTTGATCAACCCCAACGGGATTGTGTTTGGCCCCAATGCCCAACTGGATATGAGCGGTTCCTTTATTGGCAGTACCGCCAGCAGCGTGGTCTTCCCGAACAACATTGAGTTTGCCGCCAATGACAGCACCGTTGCCCCGTTACTGACGATCAATCGTCCCATCGGCTTAACCCTCAATGCCAATGCTCCCACCATTGTCGCTGACCGCTCACAGTTAACCTTGACTCCCCAAAACACCCTCGCCTTGCTCGGCGGAGGCGTTACCCTCACCAACACTGAAGAAAACCGCTCAGGTGCGTCCTTAGCCGTACCGCAAGGTCGAGTGGAATTGGGTGGGGTACTCGAAGACGGCACAGTCCAGCTCACCGAAGTGAGCGATGGTTGGACATTTGACTATCGCAACATCAACAGCTTTGGCGATATCCTGTTTGACAGTGTTGCGAATATTACGCTCAATGGTGATGGGGGCGGCAATGCAGTACTCCAGGGGCGCAACATTACCATGGAGGGTCATAGCTATGTGTTATCTGTGCAGTTCGGCGCTCAAGATGCTGGCACCTTAATGTTAAATGCGACCAATACGTTAAACATAGAGGGTTTTGCTGGTTTTTCTGGTGTGACCGTTGGCGCTAGCCAGGGGGGGGAAATTATCATTAATGCCCCCACCCTAGCGTTCTCATCCGGTGGCAGTATTGTTTCTTCTCAGTCAGGAACAGGCAAAGGCTACGACATCACCGTTAATACCACAACCCTTGAGCTACTGGATCGCTCAAACATTAGGATCGACAATTGGTCTAGTGGTCAATCGGGCAACTTAAGCATCACCACAGATACGATTAATCTTCAAGATGGTGGCAGAATTGTAAACTCTATACATCGGAGTGGTGATGGGGGGGATATCACCATCCGTGCCAGAACCTCAATCATGGCAGACAGTTCGACGAACCCCTTCAGTATCTCAGGGATTCACGCCCAAGCGAATTTTCAGGCAACGGGTCAGATGGGTACGATTGATGTAGAAACGGATTCACTGAGCCTCAGCAACGGTGCGCAGATCTTTGCGGGCACCTTTGGGGCGGGTCATGGGGGCAATATTCGCATTCAAGCCAATCGTGCAACCTTATCAGGGGTGGAACCCATTGAAGGGATTCCTGCATCCATTGGTGTCACAGCAGCACAATCCCGAAATACTACTGCGGTGCCTTCCGGGCGTAGCGGCAACATCACCCTGGATATTGGTGAGCTTGAGCTGAAAAATGGTGGCCGGATTACGGCGAGTACGCGCGGCACATCTAATGCGGGCACAGTGCTGATCAATTCCAATAGCGTGCGGGTGGCAGGGAAGAATAGCTTTGGCACGACCGGTCGGATTTTATCGGATTCTTCTAACGCAGGGAATGCAGGGTTAGTAATGATTAATACTGATACTCTGACGGTTGAAGATGAGGGCACGATCTCAGTCAGTGGAACAGGAACAGGCAATTCTGGCAACATTGAAGTCAATGCCCGTACTATTTACCTCAATAACAATGGCAATATTGAAGCCGAAAGTTCTACAGGGGCTCAAGGGAACATCTTGCTCAATGCTAGTGATATTCTGCTACTTCGCAACCAAGGTTTAATCAGCACCAGCGCCACGGGCAATGCGACGGGTGGCAACATTACTATCAATGCGCCCGTGATCGCGGGTTATGAAAACAGTGACATTACAGCGAATGCTGTCCAAGGGGCGGGGGGCAAGATTGATATCACCACCCAAGGCATTTTTGGTTTAGCCTTTCGGGATCACTTAACCTGGGGCAACGACATCACAGCTAGCTCCCAGTTTGGCGTGAATGGCACAATTACGGTCAATGAATTTAGCCTTGACCCCAGCTCGGGCTTAGTGGCATTGGTTGCAGCTTTGAGTGATGCCAGCGATCAGATGGATGTCACCTGTTCCACCACGGGCAATAGCGAGTTTATTGCCACCGGCCGTGGTGGTATTTCTCCTGCTCCTGAAGCCCAAAATGGAGGAATGGTTGGCCCCTGGCAAGATATCCGCGATCTCAATATGTTTCTAGGCACAACGGTTGCCACGCCCCCAACTATCGCCGCATCTATCCCAACGCTTCAAGAAGCGACAGGCTTTCAGCGACTCTCAAATGGCCAAATTGCGTTGGTGGCTGAACCGGGTATTGGGCAAAACCAAAGTTATCATGCAACCTGTGCGACGGGTGGTACTGACGCTGCAAGTTAAAAGGGCTAGCATAGAACGTAGAGATGAGAAATGGGCTACTGTTTGCCCATACCGAGATTGCTCTGACTGGGATTGGTGATGATGAACAGCGGAAATAACAGGAGAGAGCTGCGATCGCAGTTACTGAAGAAATATATAATCACGCCGCTGATGCTTTTTGGGAGTGCCGTGCTGAGCAATGCTGCGATCGCCCAAACCGTTACCGCTGATGGCACAACCACCACGACGGTCATCCCAACCGGCTCAGCCTTTGTGATCACGGGTGGTGACACCGCTGGCACAAACCTCTTCCACAGCTTTACGGACTTTTCCCCTGAAACCCTGACAACCCTCTTCAATGTCAGCGGTAGCAGTATTGAGCGGGTGATCAGTCGGGTCACGGGTAATAACATCACCTCGATTGACGGAATCTTGAGTGTGACGGGTGGCAATAGCCCTGACTTCTTTTTAATTAACCCCAATGGCATTGTTTTTG
>JAAHHN010000154.1 GCA_010672165.1 Spirulina sp. SIO3F2
AGTCGATATAAACCTCAACCTAGTAGCTGTTTTGGCCAAGGGACTTTAGTATTGATGGCTGATGGTCAGACGAAACCAATTGAATCTATTCAACTTGGTGATGAAGTGCAATCCAACTTGGGCCCTCGTAAAGTTGTTTTGATTGAGCAACCTAAGCGTGCTAACAGAACACTCTATAGCTTGAATCAATCAACTGTGTTTGCCACGTCTGGTCATCCCTTTCGTGCAGCGGGTGCAGACAATGTAATGCGTTACGCGCTTGATCCTTGGCTGCTAATCGATGGAATTCCAACCATGACCGTCACAGGCGTTGGTAAACTCGAAGAAAAAACACAACTACTTGGGCTCAACAATGGCGAACCCACCTCAATCGAGATCAATCAAATTGAGCCTCACCCACCCACTGATAAAGACAGTGATGAGCTTGTGTATGATCTATTGCTAGAGAATTGGGAAAAAGGTCATGCTGCTTATTATGTCGGTGGCCCGGATATTTTTTTCGCGGTTGATGCAGAAACGGCTGATCCTTTGCATGAGACTGAGGTGACTGTTGCGATTGTTGCTGCTATGGAGATGGTTAAATCAGCGTGCTGGGAACATGTTAAAGACCCCCAGCAGGACATTCCCCATTTTTTAGCAGCTATTGATATTTCTGACTTACCTGATTTGGCTCGCAAGGCGTCTCGTTCTTTTGTGGGGAGAGAGAAAAAGTGGCGTCCATCTATCCCGACGCAGGACTTTTATCTGCGTGACGGAGACTGGGATGCTCATACATCATTTTTGGAATACTATTTGGTGAGAGATTTTGGACGCTGGATACGCTCAGAGTTGCTAACAGGGTGGCGATCAGATATTGTCGGTCGCTCGCTGGGAGATCATTTAGTTGTTGGCTTATTTGATCTCGAACTCATTGGGGAACCAATGATTGCGAATACGGATATTTCGATTGAATTAGAAGCAAAGGGAATACAACTCATTTGGAGTGATGTGCCCAAGTGTGTTACGTTACCTGCTTCTGCTAAACCGATTTGGACTATCCGCTTCGATCGGTCTGTGGATATGGGTCGTGCGCTTGCTACTGCACCCTCTCCGATGTTAGCGGGCAAAATTAGGCAAAATCAACAAGTTTTGGGACATTTCCGCGCTGCGATCGCTGTCGATGGGCAGCCAACTCCACGGACTGACTACTTTATATTCAATCCAGATGGCTTTGTTATCGGTAGGATTTGCCTTGATCTTCGCTGGTTGTCTAAAAGTGACTTGCGTCTTGAGGCTGATGCTGCACAGCACTGGACGAGGAGGCATATTATGTCGCTGGCGATCGCCTTAGGAAGGCAGCTCGGTTACAAACTCCTAGCTCAATTTGAAGCTCATTCAATGAGGAGTATCTGATAAACAGCGGTGGGCTTAGTCCACAAAGTAAGAAGCAGATTGTGTGCTAACTGATTCTGCCATTAGGTAAAGGTGTAAGCGGATCGAACAGGGTTGGGCTGTATATATTTGGAGATATCTGCCTCCTGTGACTCCAAATTATGGATGTTTTTATTGCCTCGGCGATCGTGCTAACGATTCCGGCTTATTTCTACACCTGGTTTATCCGAAGCATCGATCGCTTTGAAAAAGAACCCACCGCCTACCTCTTCGGGGCTTTTTTATGGGGCGCGTTCCCCGCCGTGCTGGCTGCCATTGTTTTGCAGGTGATTTTTGATTTGCCTGTGGAGGCGGTGTTAGGGGCCAATTCTTTGGGGAGTGAGTTGATTACGGCCGCTATCGGTGCGCCGATTACGGAAGAGATTTTAAAGGGCTGTGCAGTGGCGATCGTTTACTTTGCCTTCCGCCGGGAGTTTGATGGTTGGGTTGATGGCATTGTGTATGGTGGTGTGGCGGGGTTTGGCTTTGCCTATGTGGAAAATATTCTCTATCTCACCAGTTTGACCGAGGGTTGGGGAGATTGGTTTACTCTGTTGATGCTGCGAACCGTGGTCTTTGGGGGTTTGCATGGTTTTTGGACAGGGTTGACGGGCATTGGATTTGGGTTAGCTCGTTATTCCCACAATCTGGTTTACAAAGTGGTCGTGATTACAGGCGGTTTACTGGCGGCAATAGTGGGACATTTAATCCATAATGGTTCCGTCACCTTGGTGGAAGCCTCAGGGGGAGCAACCTTATTGATTGCACTGCTCAACTACGGCATGTTGGCCTTCTTTATGATTGTGCTCTGGTTTGTGGCGGGCTATAACGATCGCCGCCGTCTGGAAGTCTATCTACGAGCGGAAGTGCCCCAGGTGCTGACGCCAGACTGCTATCAGGGTCTGTGCAAGCCTCGCTCGCAGCGGTTGGCCAAGTTGGGATTTAACAAACAACAACGCCGTAAGTTTGTGCAGTTGGCAGCGGAGTTAGCCCAGAAGAAGTTGCAGTTGCAAAAGATGGGTGAAGAAGGGGGCAATAGTCGGGAGATTGATATGTTGCGATCGCAATTGCAAGCATTGATAAAGGAGATTTAGAGAATATCATCTTTATATTTAAAATTAGATGTAGTTCAGGGGAAAGACCATCACTTTTCATCGTTTTTTAAGGCTTGACTCCTGTTGCTTGTTTAGTTTGATTTGCAAAGTTAGTGATAACTTACAAATACTCAAAATAATCAAGGAAAAATGTACAAAAAAATAGCAGTGCTTCTCTCTACTCTCGTTGCAGTCCCCACCTGCGCAGCCGCATTTTTTCTCGACTATGATCCGGTTGAATTTGAAGTTTCCGGTAAAGTGGCCGTAATGACGGGAGTTATTGATAGTGATATCCAACTGGAGATTGAAGATTTATTAGAAGAGAATCCCCAAGTAACCACGATCATTATGCGAGACGTTGAGGGGTCTGTAGACGATGAAGCCAATCTCCGCGCCGCGCGTTATGTCAGAGAAAACGGACTCAATACCCATATTCCAAATGATGGTCTGGTCGCATCCGGAGGAACTGATTTTTTTCTAGCAGGTGTTCAACGAACTGCGGGCCCCAACGCTCTAATTGGCGTCCATTCATGGTCTGGGGGTGGGCATATCGAAGCGACTCAGCTACCCCAAAATCATCCTGCCCATCAGAAATACCTTAATTATTATCGAGCAATGGGAATTCCTACAGAATTCTATTGGTTTACGCTTGAGGCAGCCCCGAGTGATGATATTCATTGGATGACCATTGAAGAGCAAAAGTTTTATAGAATCACGACGCGATAAATAGCGTTGCATAATTGCAGGAGGATATTGCCCTCATCCCCAGCCCTTCTCCCATTGGGAGAAGGGAGTCAGAAGCCCTCTCCCGCTGGGAGAGGGTTGGGTGAGGGGAACGCAAGATTTATCTTCAAAATCAGCAACACCCGATAAATATAGGAGCTGGTCATACTCTCGCATGGATGTCGTTAAACCACTTATGAATTCGCCCCACCACTACCTCCGGTTGCTCCCACGGCAACAAATGAGCGGTATCGGTCACACAATGCCATTCACAATTCGGTAGCCGCTGGGCAGTTTCTTGGTTCGATGCAGCCGTGATATGCACATCATGCTCCCCCGCAATCATCACACAAGGCATGGTGAGCGCTGCCAAGTCATCGAGGCGATTGTAGCCCTGGCTTAAAGAGGTTTGCAGCGCCTGGTTTGCCCAACGTGAGGTGTTAAGGTAGGCACTCACTCCGGACTGGGCTAGGTAACGATAGGGCAGCGACTGGGGTTGATGAATCAGCCAGCGAAAGAGCGATCGCGTCCCAAAGGTTTCAATGGCCCAAGGCCAACCGGGACGAAGTTGGTTCAGTAACGTTGCAATGCCCGTATGAACCAGATCTAATGCGGATACCCGAGGGTGAGCGCCTCGGGGTCGGGCGGCTGTGGCAACCAAGGCGATCGCGGGATAACGAGCTGGATTACGCAGTGCCAACTCCATTGCCAGGATTCCCCCTAATGACCACCCCAGCAACAAACATTGCTCCACCTCCTGCTGGGCCAGCAGATGCTCTAGATCCGTGAGGTGATCCGCCATCACAAACGGCTGTTGCACTCGGCTTTTGCCATAACCCCGTAAATCCGGCGCGATCGTTCGATAATTCTGTGATAGCACCTCTGTAAAGACCCGCAGGGCTGCTCCAGAACCAGGATGGCCATGCAAACAAAGAATTGGGAAACCAGTACCACGAACTTCCACAGCAAGATCAAGGGGCGGGGAATGAAGCATATTAGTAAGCAAAAAAGCAATTATATGGCTTTGGTTCAGCTCACAACACTGCTCCCCATCCTCTCAAGTCCCCTGTCGTTTAACGGACTTAAGCGCTAACCCTCCAAATCCGAGAAGTGCAATTGTGGTAGCAGGTTCCGGTACGCTGACACTATCACCTGAGTCATTAATAATATCGATAGCAACAGCGTTATCGTCATCCACAGCCACAACAACATCTGTGGATATTGCTGTGTCTGCATTATCATCCGAATCCACAGCCACAACATCTGTTGAGGTGGTTGTCTCAACATAGGTCATGGCACTAATATCAAACCCCGCAGGAAAGACGGTGTATTGGTCATAAGTCGCGCCTACTACTGATACATCAATAAAAATCGCAGCGGTCAAGTCTACACCACTCAAATTGGCCCCATTCAAGTTGGTGTCAAGCATAAACGCGCTGCTCAAATTCGCACCGCTCAGGTCAGCATTGCTCAAATCCATTCCCACGAGAGGAGCACCACTTAAATCGCAGTTCACGCAAGACCCTGTATTGAGCAAGGTGGTGAAATCATCGGCATCGTAGGCAAAAGCAGGCATTGCAACGGTGCTCAACAGTAGGCTCGTAAGACCAAGCACTGCACCACGACTGAAGCGAAATGTGAGGTGTTGAGGGAGGGCGGAGAAAAATTTCATGATGGCAATGGGGGATGTGGTCAAGCTCAAGAGTGCTGTTTTGTAGCTCACCTTCGAGTATGTGATTTTTAGCGAGAATGGAAAATATAGGAAAAGTGATAAAAAGTTGCTAACTTATGGGCGATCGTTGCTTTGTTTGTTAGGGCGTATCTTAAAATAAGCGTCAGAAGTCTTGCGGAACAAGGGATAGAGCACCCGACTCAAGCAACAAACAAAGGGACTGTACGCTAGTCATTGCAATAGTTTGAGATTTAATGGATGACAGCTCCTAGAATTCGGTGCTTATGCTTTGGCCATTGACCCATTTTGGAATTGAGGAAGATAGACTCCAAGCCTCGGCTGCACCAGCCTATTGGTATACCGGACGGTGTCCTCAGACGGGGGTTGAACTGCGTTTGCCCCGAACGGCTCAGGTTGAAGCGATCGCCCACGGTCTGATGCAGCAACTCCAGCGCGATACTGCGACCGTTCGGGAAGGGAAGATGTACGGTGTGCTGCTGGTGGAAACGCCAGAGGGGGAGCGCCGAGTGCTCAAAGCCTTTTCGGGTTTGCTCAACGGTCAAGCTGTTATCTCCGGCTGGGTTCCGCCGATTCCAGGGCGGGAGCGAGTAGCGATCGCGGAGGCGCAAACCTTAACGCAGCTTGAAGCACTCAAGCAAGAACTGATTGTTTTGCAACAGTTACCAGAGCGCGAGGCTTATGCCCAATACAATGCGGACTATCAACATCGCCTTCAAATTTTAGCCACCGAACACCGAGCGAAAAAAGCAGCCCGCGATCGCCGCCGCCAGACCTATCAAAACACGCTGACGGGCAATGAATTGAGCCAAGCTTTGGATGCTTTGGCTAAAGAAAGTCAACAGGATGGAATCGCTAAGCGGGATCTTAAACGGGAGCGAGATGCGGCTTTAGCTCCGTTGAAAACCGCGATCGCCAGCGCTGATGCCAAGATGCTGCACCTCAAACAGAGGCGCAAGACTCTCTCACGTCGGCTTCAGCACCAGATGCATGCGGTTTATTCCCTCACTAATTTTGCGGGTCGCTCTACGACCCTGAGTGAGCTTCTCCCTGGTGGTTTACCTACCGGAACAGGTGATTGTGCTGCGCCTAAGCTGTTGCATTATGCTGCGGGTCATCATCTAAAACCCTTGGCAATGGCTGAATTTTGGTGGGGGTCAGAGCTGGGTGAGAAGCAATCGGGGCGATTTTATGGGGCTTGCCGCGATCGCTGTCAGCCGATTATGGGCTTTTTGCTTTCGGGTTTGTCCCCATTACCTGTGGGGGGCAGGGAGACCCATGAGTGTGAACTTAATTACAAACCCCCCTGCATAAAAGGATTTCCGGAGCGGCCAACACCTGAACCCACCCCGGTCAGCGCTGCGCTTGACCACCCCTCTCAGGAGGGGATGAGAAAATCTCCTCCTGGGAGGAGTACCCGTAGGGGGAGGTGGGTCAACCCACTCGAATGCTCACCAGAATCAGAGTTTCAAGTGTGGCCTACACCCGACCCACCCCGGTCTGGCAAGCCAGCCCTACCCCTCCCAAGAGGGGATTTTTCATTTCTTCAGCCCCTACAGATTTGGTATCAAGATGAGGCGCTGATCGTCGTTGAGAAACCCAGCGGTCTGCTCTCAGTGCCAGGGCGCGGGAGCCACAAGCAAAACAGCGTCCTCAGTCGGTTGCGCTGCCAGTTGCCAGAATTGCCAGGATTACAAACCGTCCACCGCCTCGATCAAGACACCTCAGGTCTGTTGGTGTTAGCGACGACCCCCGAAGCCCATGCTCACCTGAGCCGACAGTTTGCCGATCGCCAAGTCTGCAAAACCTATGAGGCGATCCTTAGCCGGCCCATCGCTGTGGAATCGGGCACGATTGAGCTACCGTTGTGGGGCGATCCCTGCGATCGCCCCCGTCAGTCTGTTAACCACGAGCACGGTAAGCCCAGCCGCACAGAATTCCAGCTCATTATGTCGGGTGCAAACCCCCGTGTGCGCTTCATTCCCCACACTGGCCGCACCCATCAGTTGCGAGTCCATGCGGCCCATCCGCTGGGGTTGAATGCGCCGATTTTGGGCGATCGGCTTTATGGCGGGGGTGAGGCGGAGGGGGTTCGTCTCCATCTCCATGCGGCGGTGCTGCAATTCACCCATCCGGTGCAGGAAACCCAAATCCAGTTCAGCAGCCCGGTGCCGTTTTGAAGGGTGTGTTGAAAATTAGAATTTTGGGCTAAGTTTGAGGGGCGGTTGTTTTGAAGAGCGGAGCAGGGGTATAGCAATGACGCGGGACGAGGTTTTGGCGTTGATTGAGCGGGCGGCGGCTGAGGGGTGGACGGAGTTGGATTTGTCGGGGGCGGGATTGAGGGAGTTGCCACTGGAGATTGGTAAGCTTCAAGCCCTCCAGTCCCTCAACCTCAGCTTTAACCAAATTAGTGAGATTTCTGAGGTTATCGGTCGTTTACAAGCTCTCCAAGATCTTAACCTCCACTTTAACCAAATTAGTGAGATTCCTGAGGTTATCGGTCGTCTAAAAGCTCTCCAAGGTCTTAACCTTGGGAGTAACCAAATCAGTGAAATTCCTGAGGTTATCGGTCGCCTCCAATTTCTCCGAGATCTTGACCTTGTGAGTAACCAGATTAGTGAAATTCCTGAGGCTATCGGTCGTCTAAAAGCTCTCCAGAAACTTTACCTCTATAGCAATAGAATTAGAAAAATTCCTGAGGTTATCGGTCGTCTACAGGCTCTCCAAAAACTCAATATTAGTCTTAACCAAATCAGTGAAATTCCTGAGGCTATCGGTCATCTAAAATCTCTCCAAGAACTCTATATTGGAGGTAATAAGGTTAACAAAATTCCTGAGATTGTCGTTCGTCTAAGATCTCTCAAAAAGCTTGACCTCGGCTTTAATAAAATCAGTGAAATTCCTGAGGCTTTCGGTCGTCTACAGGCTCTCCAAGAACTCTATATTGGAGGTAATCAGATTAGCGAGATCCCCAAGGCTATCGGTCGTCTAAAATCTCTCAAAAAGCTTGAACTTGAGAGTAATAAAATTAACGAGATCTCTAAAGCTATCGGTTGTCTAAAATCTCTCAAAATCCTCAACCTTAGTGAGAATAGAATCGATGAAATACCTGAGATTTTCAGTCATCTCAAAGCCCTCCAGGAACTGTACCTTGAGAGTAACCAAATTAGCGAAATCCCTGAAGCTATCGGTTGTCTAAAATCTCTCAAAATCCTCAACCTTAGTGAGAACAAAATTAATGAAATACCTAAGGCTATCGGTCATCTTAAAACCCTCCAAGAACTCTACCTTGGAAGTAATCAAATCAACGAGATTCCTAGGGCGATCGGTCATCTTCAATCTCTCCAGTATCTCTACCTATTTGGCAATAAAATTAGTGAAATCCCCAAGATAACCAGTTGTCTTGAATCCCTCCAAATACTTGACCTCAGCGAGAATCAAATTAGTAACATACCTATTGCCTTGCAAGAGATCCATAACCTTCGAGAACTAGACTTAAGAGACAACGATGAATTGTCGATCCCATCAGAAATTTTGTCGGATATTAAAAATCCAACGCAGATTTTTAATTATCTTCGTCAGCTTCGCAGCGAAACTAAACCTCTCAACGAAGGCAAACTCTTACTAATCGGTCAAGGCAGTGTCGGCAAAACCTCCCTGGTAAAACGCCTAATTGATAATCAATTCGATATCAACGAATCTCAAACTGATGGTCTCAGCGTTCGGCAATGGCCGGTTGAAGTTAACGACAAAACCGTCCGGCTGAATGTTTGGGACTTTGGTGGCCAGGAAATCTACCACGCCACCCACCAATTTTTTCTCACCAAACGCAGCCTCTACTTGCTGGTTTGTAACTGTCGTACCAGCGAAGAAGAAAACCGAATTGAATATTGGCTCAAACTGATCCAGACCTTTGGCGGCGGCTCCTCGGTGATTATTGTCGGCAACAAAAAAGATGAACAACCCTTGGATATTAACCGCCGTGCCCTGCGGGAGAAATATCCCAATATTGTCACAATTTTAGAAACCTCCTGCCAGACAGGGGATGGCATTGAGGATCTACACCGCACCATCACCACCCAGATCGAGGCACTCCGTGAAGTTCATAACCGCCTACCCCTGACTTGGTTCGAGGTTAAAGAACAGCTCGAACAGATGTCCGAGGACTTTATTTCGTACAACGAATATATCGGCATCTGTCACGAACACCAGATCCCGGAAGAGCAGAATCAAGAGCAACTGATCCGTTTGCTCCATGACCTCGGACTGGTGCTCAACTTCCAAGACCATCCCATTCTCAAAAGCACCAATGTCTTGAACCCCGACTGGGTCACAGGCGGGATTTATCAGCTCCTCAGTGATGAAACCCTCAAGACCAAAACCAAGGGGATGCTGACCTATGACGATTGTGAGCGCATCCTTGATCCGGAGCGATATCCCCGTAATCGCCATCAGTTTTTGATCGAGCTGATGAGTGAAAAGCAATTTCAGCTTTGCTTCGCTCTGCCCAACTGCCCCCAGCCCCGCTTTCTGGTTCCGGGCCTCTTACCCCGAGATGAACCCAACAATACAGATTTAGACGGTGAAACGCTGGAGTTTCAATATCACTACCGAATTCTGCCCAATAGCGTGATGTGGCGATTTATCGTCCAGAGCCACGAGAAAATCCATGAGCAAATCTGGTGGCGGAGTGGCGTTATGCTGGCCTATCGTGAAGGCGACGAGATTTACAATCTGGCTCGCATTAAAGCCGACATCGAAGACAAGAAAATCTTGATTGCGATTAGCGGTCATAAGCAAACTCGCCGGGTCTTCTTGGCGATGATTCGAGACACCTTCAACGGTATCCACAACAGCTTTGCTAACCTCGCCGTCACCGAATGGGTTCCCGTTCCTGGCTATCCGAAACATCCACCCCTGGACTATGGGGAACTTCTCGGCTGCGAGGCTATGGGAAAAACTGAATATACAGTAGGAAAGCTCCGGCTCGACATCAAATTACGCCAGCTTTTAGAGGGTTACGAGCCCCTTGCAGCACGCCAGCGCCAACATCGTATGGAAAAAGAGGGTGAAATGTTGGATCGCTTGAAAGAAGGCGGCCTACATTTGCACATTCGCCAAGAACAAACTCAACATCAAGGAGACTATCAGCCCGTGTCTAACAATATTTATCAAAACGGTGACGGTGACAATGTCGCAGGGGATAAAGTCATGCGCGACAAAATCGACACCCAAATCAACAACGACAATCGTGGTGCAAACATCGCCAACCAAGTTGGTCAAGTGCAAGACCATGCTCAAGTTAGCGCCCAAAACTTCACCCAAACCACAGGGGTCAGCACCGCCGAACTCCTGGAAATCATCGACAACTTGCGCCAGACCGCCATCCGCTTCCCTGCCGAACAGCAAGAAGATGCCCTGATTGACCTCGAAGATATCGAGGAACAAATCCAGAAGCCCGCCGACCAACGCAACAAAAGACGCCTGAAAAAGAGCCTCACTGCTTTGCTTACCGCCGCCGCATTTGTGGCCAGCGCGATCGCTACAGGCAATGACTTCGCAGGCAACCTCAACGAATTTACCGATAACGTGATTGATCTGGGCCACAAAGTCGGGATCGAATTGGTGCTGCCTGCGGGTCAGGGCGAGTAGTTTGGATATTAGACAGCGATCGCTATTTTGGGGTCACGCAATTTAACCGATGGCATTGACCCGGAGAGAACGCTACGATACAAACCGAGGCACAATGAGGGCGTGTCATCAATTAACCACAGCAGCTTGATGGAATAAGGGATAACACGCCCGACCTAAATAACAAGAATAGGGGCTCTACACCAGTCATAGTCAGCGTTTGAAATCTACATGATGATAGCCTCTAGGGGTGCTGCTTGCGCAAACCCAACGAAATCCCTAAATTGACCAATGGTTCGATCCGTTCTGGGGGTCGGGAGTACCCTGATCCTGGTTCTGCTGGCAACACCAACCCTGGCTCAGTCAATCACCGCTGCCCCCGATGGCACAGGCACCGTTGTCACCCTTGAGGGCAACACTTATCACATCAAAGGGGGGACACCAGCAGGCGCGAACCTCTTCCATTCTTTTCAAGCCTTGGGTTTGAACAGTGGTGAAATTGCCAATTTCCTGAGCGATCCCGGTATTACCAATGTTTTTGGGCGGGTCACAGGAGGGAGCCCCTCAGTCATTGACGGTCTTGTACAAGTCACTGGCGCTAACTCGAATTTGTATCTGATGAATCCGGCCGGAATCGTCTTTGGCGCAGGAGCTAGCTTGAATGTGGGGGGGGATTTTTATGCCACAACCAGCGATCGCATTGGCTTTGAACAGGGTTGGTTTAATGCCACAGGAACGAATGATTACGACAAACTCGTCGGTGCGCCCAATCAGTTTGCCTTTGCTAGCAAAAACCCCAGCGCGATCGTGAACTTCGGCGACCTTAGCAACGCCCAAAATGTCAGCTTGCTGGGGGGAACCGTAATTAATCAAGGCAAAGTTAGCTCAACTCAGGGCAATGTCACCCTGGCCGCTATTCCCGGTGAGCGGCTCGTTAAAATTTCTCAGCCAGGGATGTTGCTGAGTTTGGAGATTCCAGCAGCGGCGCTGACAGCAGGCTTTAAACCGACAGATTTACCTACGTTGCTGACAGGTGCTGAGCCATTGCATTCCCCAGTGATTGCGCCAAACCTGGTCGGGGGCGGCACCGGGGCAATACCTCTACAGTATTCCGAAGGGGATGTGATTGTTGCAGGCGAGGTGCAAGGCGAGCAGGTTGATCTCTACGCCGCAGGTCAGGTCAAACCCACCCATGCAGATTTAATTCAAGGCGAGACGCGCGTGGTGCGCTTCTCCGCCACGGGAGAGAACCCTAGCCAGGCAGTGTTTATTGATGAGAAAGCTGACCATCCCACAGATTTGCTTTTTGGGACAGAAGCCGGGACGATCGCTCAAATCATCAAAAAGGATAAAAACGGGATCTCAGTGATCAGTGAGCAATTAGCCGTGATCAGTGATGCGGTGGGTGAGTTGGAGTCGGTGGCGATCGTGGCAGAAGGCAATGCTGGGAATTTCTGGCTCGGCAGTGAATGGATTCGGGCTGAGAATATTGGGGATTATGCTGCTCAATTACAAACTTGGGGAGATGCCCTGACCACTAATGCAGATATCTTGCTCTATAGCTGCTTTACTGCCTTGGGTGCAACAGGCGAAGCGCTAGTGCAGAGTATTGCAGACATGACCAGAACTGATGTGGCGGCTTCCATTGATGCAACGGGCAGTGTCAACTATGGGGGAGATTGGGTTTTAGAAGCGAGTAGCGGGGAGATTGAAGCCACCAATCCGTTCTTGTCTAAGACTTTGGCTGATTGGGACGGGAAGCTGGCGATTCGCACCGTCAGCAGTAATGCTGATGCTGGGACAGGTACGTTACGGGATGCGTTAACGGTTGGGGTGGGTTTTGGTGGGGCGTTGGCTGCGGGAGATACAATAAATTTCAGCTTCTCCGGCACAATTACACTGACAGGAGTTGACATTAACTGGACAGCGGATAACGTCACGATTGATGGTTCTGGCCAGACAATTGTGATTGATGGCGGCGCTAATGACAATGTATTTGTCGTCAATGCCAATAATGCCACGATTCAAAACCTAACGATTCAGAATGGTTCAAGCACAGGTAGAGGCGGTGCAATTGATCATCAAGGTGTTGGTACATTAGCAATCACCAATTCCACTATTACTGGTAATAGTGCGTCTACTGACGGCGGGGGAATCTACAGCACTGGTACTGTGAGCCTAACGAACTCAACGGTCTCTGGCAATATCACAAATGTCGATGGCGGAGGCGTTCACAGTACTGGCAGCCTTACACTGACAGCCTCAACAGTCTCTGGCAATACCGCTATGAATTATGGCGGCGGACTATTTCTTGACAATACCGCAGGAAACCTGACGCTCAGCGACTCCACCCTTTCAGGAAATTCAGCGTCTGCCAAAGGGGGCGGAGTGGATAGCAACGGCAGCACCACGCTAACCAATTCAACGATTTCTGGTAATAGCAGCATTAACGGTGGTGGGATTAATTTTGAGAATAGCGCCGAGACACTAGCTGTCATTAACTCCACGCTCTCTGGTAATGGGGCGCTAGGAACTGGAGGCGGCATTCGTAGTGGCGGAACAGTCACGCTAACGAATGCAACCATCGCCTTTAATACAGCAGATTCTGATGGTAATGGGGGTGGAAATGGAGGTGGCGTTTATATTGGCGGTGGCACCTATAGTAATCAATTTATCAATAGCATTGTCGCTAACAATACTGATGGCAGCCCCGCGAGTGAAGTCCCAGACATTAGTGCTAACTTGAGCACCAGCACCGTGCGGCATAACCTGATCACCAGCACCAATGGCATCAGCGGTTTAACCCTCACTAATGGTGTCAACGGCAACATCATTGGCCAAGACCCATTGCTCGGCCCCTTGCAAAATAATGGCGGCACAACCCAGACCCATGCATTGCTCTCCGGCAGTCCCGCCATTAACGCGGGTGACAATAGCGTGGTGACACTCTCAATTGATCAAGCTGGAAATCTCCGTATTGTGAATAACACGGTTGATATCGGTGCATTTGAATTTCAAACCGAAACCACTGTTGGCACAACTCCTATTTGTGAGCTGACCTGTCCCCTGCTTACGCCCCTGATCATTGAACCGCTGGCGGCGAGCACCACAATTCTTGATCCGGGGATCGCAGACCTCGAAATTCAGCTCACCAATGATTATGCAGACGCGTTAGAAATGCAGCTCACGGGAGATTTTGCGACGGTGGGGGCGGATGGGACTATTGCAACAGTATCACTCGCAGATATCCAAAATATTCTCCGCGACATTAACCGACAAACTGGAACTGAACCCGCACTTATTTACTTCACCTTTTTACCAACACTACTCCCAGAGCAAGCCCACCCCGTCCCAGAAACCTTGATTGCAAGTCGCGCCTTGGAACCCTGGCATTGGGATCTCGCCCAAGGCTTAAGTGGCATAGAACCCCGAGATGATGATGAACTGCAACTGATTTTGGTTACACCCTTGGGCTACCCAGTTCTGAGGCGTCCAGGGGTGTCACGGGCGGAGGTGGCCCAGCAAGTGCGGCAATTTCGACGGGGTCTTGGCAACGTTGCCAGCCAGCGGTATCTGCAACCCGCGCAACAACTTTATGATTGGTTGATTCGACCCCTGGAGAAGGATTTAGAAAATTGGGGTATCGATAATCTTTCGATTATCGCCGCCGAAGGGTTGCGATCGCTGCCGATGAGTGCGCTCCATGATGGCGATCGCTTTTTAGTTGAAGACTATAGTGTGGGGTTAATCCCTAGCATGTCTTTGATTGATTGGCGGTATCGCTCGCTCCAGGATGCGACGGTATTAGCGATGGGCGCTTCTGAGTTTACCCAGCAGGCAACATTGCCAGCCGTGCCCACAGAACTGCAACTGATTACGGCCCAGAATCCAGAGCAGCAATACCTCAACGATGCGTTTACTTATGAGAATTTGCAGGCTCAGACGCGCGATCGCAACTTTGAGATTTTGCATCTGGCCACCCATGCTACGTTTCAGGCGGGGGCAGCGGAGGCAGCGTATATCCAGCTCTGGGGTGAGAATGACCTCCAACTCAAAGATCTCCGCGATCTCAAGCTCTACGAAAATCCACCCATTGAACTCCTGGTCTTGAGTGCTTGTGAGACGGCCCTGGGGGATGCTCGAACTGAGCTGGGGTTTGCAGGGGCAGCGCTCCAAGCGGGTGTGAAGTCAGTGTTGGCAAGCCTGTGGCAGGTCTCAGATCTGGGAACGTTGGCCTTAATGAGTGCGTTTTACGATGAGCTAGCGGATACAGAGGTAACGATTAAAGCCAAGGCGCTACAACAGGCTCAATTGGCGCTATTGCGAGGTGAGCTTTCAGTTCAAGCGGGTTATCTGGGCGAGCTGGCGCTACCGCCAGAAATCGCACAGTATGCCAATACGGATCTAAGTCATCCGTTTTATTGGAGTGCCTTTACGCTGGTGGGGAGTCCGTGGTGAATCAACACAATATAGATTGTCATGTGTTTAGTATTCTTAATTACTTCAGCCAGATAAAAAAACGGGGTGTAACAATCAGGATTAAGTAAATAACTATTCCATCATCTTATTGAGCGATCGTGTAGTGGTTTACAGCGTTTCTAACGCTTACTTTAGTCTTTCTTTGGATCATGCCGAAACTCTCTGTCTGGCTGGGAGGAGCGTTCCTCGTCTCTTTGGTATTTAGCCAATCTGCGATCGCCCAATCGATCACCGCTAACCTCGATGGCACAGGCACAATCATTATCATTGATGGCAACACCTACCACATCGAAGGAGGAACTCAAGCGGGTGCGAACCTATTCCATTCCTTTCAAAACTTTGGTTTAAGCAGTGGTGAAATCGCTAATTTTCTGAGTCATCCCAGCATCAACAATATTTTGGGGCGTGTTGTGGGGGGAAATGCCTCAATTATTGATGGCTTGATTCAAGCAAATCCCAACTTGTATTTGATGAATCCGGCAGGAATTGTCTTTGGAGCCAATGCGAGCCTGAATGTAGGCGGTGATTTTTTGGCTACGACTGCTGACCGCATCGGGTTTGAACAGGGCTGGTTTAATGCCACTGGAGCCAATGATTATGCAGCGTTGGTGGGCGCACCGAATCAGTTTGCGTTTTTAAGTGCGCAGCCAGGGGCGATTCTCAATTTTGGCGATCTCACAACGGAGCAGAATGTCAGCTTGGTGGGTGGGACAGTGCTGAATCAGGGCAAGGTCGTTGCAACTCAGGGCAACGTTACCCTAGCGGCGATTCCTGGTGAGCGGTTCGTGAAGATTTCCCAGCCAGGAATGTTGTTAAGTCTAGAAATTCCAACCCATGAACTAACGGCAGAGATTACCCCTGTGGATTTACCCACGCTATTAACAGGTAGGGGTAGTGCCCTCGTGCCTACCCCGGCGAGGTCTGGGGCAACCACGGGGGGATTGCCCCTACCCCTACAGAATGGTGATGTGATGATTGCGGGTGAGATTTCCGGTCAACAGGTTGACCTCTACGCGGCTGGGAAAGTAACCCCCACAGAGGCTGATTTAGTTCAAGGCGATACGCGCGTGATTCGTTTCTCTGCGACAGGGGAGAATCCAGCGCAGGTGGTGTTTATTGATGCGCGGGCAGATAATCCAACAGATTTGTTGTTTGGTGCTGAAGCAGGAACGATTGCGCAGCTTATTGAACGAGATGAAAACGGGGTTTCAGTGATCAGTGAGCAATTAGCCGTCATCAGTGAGTCGGTGGGTGAATTGGAGTCAGTGGCAATTGTCGCGGAAGGAAACGAGGGCAACTTCTGGCTCGGCAATCAATGGATTCGGAGTGAGAATATTGCAGATTATGCAGCACAGTTGCAGACTTGGGGTGAGGCATTGACCACAAATGCAGACATCCTACTCTACAGTTGCTTTACTGCGTTGGGGGCAACAGGGGAAGCTCTAGTACAAAGTATCGCAGATATGACTGGGGCGGATGTGGCGGCTTCGGTCAATGCCACGGGTAGCAGCAATTATGGCGGTGATTGGGTTTTAGAACACAGTACGGGTGAAATGGGGGCAGGCAACCCTTTTTCAGTTGAGACATTAGCAAATTGGGATGGCAAGCTGGCAACCCATACAGTGACAGATTTTACAGATGGGGGTGGGGCAAATACATTGCGGATGCTGATTGGTGGTGCTGCCGCTGGCGACACTGTTATTTTTGCATCGGCATCAACTGTAACCTTGGCAGGTACACGCATTTTCTGGGGAACAGATAACCTCACTATTGACGGTAATGGTGGCACTGTGGACGGCAACAATACTTCAAGTATTTTTTATATTAACGCCAACAACGCCACTATCCAAAATTTGACAATCCAGAATGGAACTTTTGGAGGTAGTGGTGGAGGATTCTATCATGATAGGGCAGGAGAGCTAAAGCTTGAGAATGTTAATATATCCGGTAACTCAGCAGGATTAGGAGGTGGTGCATTTCGAAGCTCAGCCAGTGTTATTACAATCAATAATTCCATGATTTCGGGTAACTCAGCAAGTGTTGGTGGTGGAATCAATGACCTTGGAGCTTCACTTAGCATCAATAATTCCATTATTTCAGGAAATTCAGCAAGTATTGGTGGTGGTGGTGTTCTGAGTGATTCTGGTGCAGTCACCATTACTAATTCCCTAATCTCCAATAATTTAGCAAAGTATGTTGGTGGAATTGGCAGCTCTGGTGCAATCACCATTACTAATTCCATGATTTCGGGTAACTCAGCAGTAGATAGAACTGGTGGAATTAGTACGGATTCGAGCACAATCACAGTTCGCAACTCCAAAATTTCAGGAAATTTTTCAGCCGAACCAGGTGGGGATATTCGTAGCGTTACAGGAATCATAGAAGTTACAGATCATGTTGGTGATTTGAGCCTAGATATTTATGCTCGTCGCGCCGTAACCATCAGTGGTACAGGCTCCATTACGGTCACTGGCGATATTCAAACAAACAGTAACCCCCTGACGCTTAATGCTGCGGGTAATATTGATCTTGTTAACTTAAATTTACCCTCCACCGAGGGAGGGGATATTACCCTCACCGCTGGCGGCAACATCAACACCAAAAACCTATTCACCTCAGGCTCTTCAGGCGGCGACATTACCTTCACCAGTGGGGGTTCAATCAACACCTTTAACGGAACCTATGGCTCTCTAGATACCCGTGCAAACAGCGCTACTGGAGATGG
>JAAHHN010000155.1 GCA_010672165.1 Spirulina sp. SIO3F2
CCCAACACCAAATCAGCCCCTGTATTGATGAGGGCTCGGGAAAACGCGACAACATTGCCCCGATTCTCCCCAAAGAAATATTCCGTCTGATTGCGAGTGCGCATTGCGCTTGTGCCTTCTGCCCCACCATGAAAAGAGACGACGACCATATCGGCATTAGCTTGGGCAGTGCTCACAAGCGACTGGGCACTGCCGAGTGCTTGAATTGAATTGAGCTGTGTTCCGTAGGTAAAACCCACCCATGCGACCGTTAAGCCATCTTCTAGGGTGGAATAGACAATGTCATCCTTGCGGCCGACCACTTGCATCCCCTGCTGCTCGATCGCGGCGGCTGTATCGCCAAAGCCCTGACGACCAAAATCCAAGGCATGGTTATTGGCAATGTTAAGCACCTGAAAGCCCGCAGCACGTAAAAATTGACTATAGCTGGGGGGAGTCCGGAAGGCAAAGACATTGGGGCGACTGGTATCTTTGCTGGGAACCGTCGCATTGGTTAGCGTACTCTCAAAGTTACCAAAGACTAGATCCGCACCTTGCAGCAGCGGAATCACCGCACGAAATAAGGTTTCAGGGGGCGTGGGGAGTCGATTACCGGGGTAGTTTGTGCCCAGCACCATGTCGCCCACAGCTTTGATGCGTACCGTGGGTGGCGGTGGAGCTTGGGGCAAGGGTTCAGTGGGGAGTTGCGCCACAAGCTGACCGGGCAAGAGCGGTGCAGCGATCGCGCTCTCCACAACGGGTTCAGGATTGCGATCGCTATAACCAATCCCCACCGTGAAACTCAAGGTGCAGAGCAACACCCGTAGCAAAATCTGATTGCCCAGAGTCAGGTTTGTCTCAAGCGGATACCATAACCAACGGGATGACTGGGGGACAACAGCCGGAGGGGAAGTGGTTTGCAGATTTGATGATGATGGACTAGCCAGCACAGTGTTATTTTTTCACTCCCACCAAAATTTACCCACGAACCGAGCCATAACAATGCATGGATTGTCTTCCAGTACCAAGCAACAACTGGAAAATCTGGACAATCTGGTCATCCACTGCTGACTAATCTATTGCACCTTAACCTGTGGTTTAGAGAATGACAAGTGGGCCAAACGAGGGTCTGAGGCAACCACGGGGGGATTGCTCCTACAGCATCCTGGAAACTACAGGGTTCAATCTGCTCTTGGTTGATAAGCTTTTACGTCATGGCGAATAGCGTTAATTCACCATTAATCGACGCTGGCTACCAATGCGGGACGGATGAACCTTGGTAATAGCTTGTTCAAAGGCGAGCGTCCGCAGGCGTTGCTGACGGGTATTCACTTGATAAACCCGCTGATTGTCAAAGTCGAGGCCAGTTAACCAGCCGCTCTGGCGATGGTAAGCCCCGGTATCGATATCAAGCCAACCTGGCCCCATAGCCAATTTACCGGGCATTACACCCGGCAAGGTAAATGTAATGGTATGTCCCGTAATAATGAGTTTGTCTTCAAAAAAGGGTTGACGCATCCCGTGGAATTCATCTCGAATCCAGCAAAACTGCTCAGCAGTTTGCTCCGCAATGGGGATTTGGGGGTCAACACCCGCATGAACTAGCCACACATCGCCCAAGTCGAGATGGGTGGGTAGGGCTTGCATCCATTCGAGGTGTTCCAGAGGAACCCCCGCTTCGCCATAGCTACCGATTGTGCTATGTCCACCGCTGTAGAGCCAAGCCTGACGACAATGCTCAGGAGCTTGGGGGTTGGTGAGCACATCGAGCATCATTTGCTCGTGGTTGCCCAGAAGACAGGCGTATTGATTGCTGCGAACAAACTCTACTACTTCAGCACTTTTGGGACCGCGATCGACCAAATCGCCGACAAAGTAGACCGCGTCATCCGTTTGGGGGGCGATCGCCTCCAATAAAATCATCAAGGCATCGTAATGGCCATGAACATCCCCAATAAAGATTCGACGGGTCATAATGCTGGTTCTGAAGTTAGGGTCGGCGCAGTCTTCGCTCGTTTAGTAGCGAAGCACTGACAAAGAATTTTATAGTGAATGGATAAAGCTTCACGGTGTGAGGAGCCAAAACCGGACAAGTTGTCTAAGTTTTGAGAGAATGCCCCCACTAACCGTTCGCACAATTCCCTTTAATTTGGTATGCCTGTTGCACCCCGAACCCAAATTAATATCTTGCAGCAGCCCACCTCTGCGGCTTGGCTGAGTCAAGCGATCGCAAACTTGGACATTATCTTGCTTGACCATTCCCATTGTGAACGCAAAGCGGCGGCTTGTGCGCTAAATCTCATGTTTCGTTACCCAGCGCATCAAGACTTGGTGACAAAGCTGACAGCGATCGCCATTGAGGAGCTAGAGCATTTTGAGCAGGTGAATCGGTGGCTGGCACGGCGAGGTGTGCCCCTAGCCCCCCTCAACGCCCCACCCTATGGGTCGAGCTTAAAACAACTGGTGCGGCGGCAAGAGCCAGAGCGATTATTGGATTCGTTGTTGATGGCAGCGTTGATCGAAGCTCGCTCCCATGAGCGTTTAGGCTTGCTGGGTGAGCATTGTCCAGACCCTGAATTAGCTGCCTTCTATCGAGGCTTGATGGCATCAGAAGCTCGACATTATGGCGTCTATTGGGTGTTGGCAGACCAATATTTTGAGCGCTCGGTGGTGCAAGAGCGCTTGGAGGAAATGGCAACAGTGGAAAGCGAGATTTTGGCGACACTCCACCCAGAGCCTCGGATTCATAGTTAGGGAGGTGAATAGATGTCTTTTAGTGACTACAAGACCTTGGAGCAAGTTCAAGCTGAATATCAGATCGCCTACCAAGAGCAGCAATTTCTCACGGCTCAGGAACTCACGATTGCCGAGTCGTTTTGGCACGATCTTGCCTTCAACCTCGAAAACATGGATGTGTTTGCCTCCGAAGCCGCTCGCTGCGAACTGATTATTTTGCCAATTTTGCGCGAGGTCTATAAGCAGCATCATCACACCACTGCGCTTTGGGTGCAGCGATCGCTGACCTATGATGCCCAATTGTGTGGGACGCCAGACTATATGCTCTCTCAGAAGTCGGAGTTGGGAAAAACCGTGCTCGGTTTACCGATTTTGATGATCACTGAAGCCAAGAAAAATGATTTTGAGCAGGGTTGGGCTCAATGCTTGGCTGAGCTGATCGCAGGCAATCGTCTCAATCCGGAAAAACACCCGATTTATGGCATTGTCACGGATGGTAAAACCTGGGAGTTTGGCTATCTTGATCAACAACTGTTTACGAAAGAAACCCGCATCTATACCATCAGCGATCCTGAGCGCCTGGTATCCATCATCAATGCTCTGTTCATTCTGAGTATTCAAGCAGCACATCACTAAATTGCTGCTGGGTTTGGATGGCCGCCACAATTAATGCCGCCACCGCTTGATTGCCCGCAGGCGTTAAATGCACATCATCTCGGAAATAGGTGGCAGTCAATTCGGGCGGGAGCTTAGCCCAAGCCTGATGCGTATCAATAAGCGGAATACTACGCGATCGCAACCAGGCCACAAACTCAGCTTTAAGGTAGGGTTGATGATCGAGTGGAAAATCAGTGGGAGGGAGCACATCAGCGCGATCGGGTGTATAGACAACCCAAACGGGTAATGATTGTCGCTCCGCCCAAGCGAATATCTCGGTCAAAACTTGCAGGTTCTGCTCAAACTGTTGTTGATAGAATTGCTCGATTTGTGCCGTTGTCTGTGGGTTGGGTGGCTCAGTTGGGGGTTGCACTTGGCGAAGATGCCATTGCAATCGAAGTTGGGGCCAAATATAGCGAGACCACACCTCTTGCCACGCTAAAATCGGGGTGCGATCGGGAAAGTTCGGTGCTCGACCAATATGCTCGCCGGTACTGGTGGCTTGAACTAAATCATGAGTACCAATCTGCAAAATCAGCACATCGCTGTTGAAGTCACCAAACCGTTGTAAATAGGCCCACTGGTTGCCAATGCCCCAAGAACCAGCGGAAGCATTGAGAACTTCAACCGTTGTGGTTGGGGAACTCTTGTGGAGTTGAGCTTCCACTTGCTCAGCAATGGTTTCGGCTTGATCAATTAAATTCCCACCATTGAGCACCGAATCCCCCGTCATCAAAATCCGCAGCGATGGTTTGGGGTCTCTCAGCGGCTCGGATCGTTGCCCATAGCGGTTGTATTGGAGTTGGCGGCCAAAGCGGTGTTTATCTTGATTCGGTTGAAAGAGATAGCCAATCTCTGAATCAGCTTGCAAAAGCACAGGTTGACCCAAGCCCCAAAGCCAACGGAGAGCCAGTTCACTCCCAAGTAGGCCACTGGCCAAAAGCAATACGATGACCCTGAGGTATTTCTGTTGTTGACGCGATCGCTCAAACACAAGTCTCTCCGGAGAACCTATCTCCTTGGCCGAAAACGCTAAAATCTTACGTTAGATTGTGATTGCTTGAGGAATGAATCTGTATGCGTGGTTTGTCAGTGGTGGGTTTGATACTGTTCCTTGGCCCGCTAGCCCTCAGTGGTTGTGCGGTTAATAAGGTGATTGAATGCAATCGAGTCATCAAAGTTGCCAATCAAGTCACTGCTGATACTTATGTTTTAACCGATGAAAACAATAGTAAAGACCCCCTCAGTTGGCTCGAAGCCGCTGATGCACTCGATGCGGCGGCCCAAGAAATGCAAACCCTAGAGGTGGTTGATGCCCAACTCCAAACCTATCGAGCGGGCTTTATACAGATGTATGAGGCGATCGCCCAAGCTACCCGCACCTATTCTAAAAGCTATCAAGACCTCGATCGCGAAGGAGTTGATGCAGCTCGTGCCCAACTCGAACAAGCCGTTCGCCGTGAGCCGGAATTGGTCAATGGCATTAATACCTACTGCATGGCCAGTTGAACAGTTGTGAGCATAAGGCATTAGCCCAGACTGGAGGATGGCAACTGTAGCGTGACCCCACTACAATGCAACCATGAGACCTTCTTTGCCCGAGCCCTCCGGTAACGCCTCAGATTACGGCCTATCCACCAGTGATTTGGTGGCCCAAGCTGACGCCTCAACCACCATTGATTTAGCCTGGCTATTTGCTGTGGTGCGTCGTCGTTTGTGGATTATGGTCTTGGTCGCGGCTACGCTGCTGGGACTTTCCGGTGCAGTGATTCTGCTTAAGTCTCGTAAGGTCACACCCAATTTTCAAGGCTCATTTCAGTTGCTGGTGGAACCGATTACCGCAGAAGGTCGCCTCGCCCGCCTGTCGGTTTCCGCTCAAAGTGGCATTACCAACAACTCTCCCACCGAAATTTCCAAGGTGGGGATCGGCCATGCTGACTTGATGGACTATGAAACGCAAATTCGGGTGCTTAAAAGTCCGACTGTGCTCAAGTCAATTGTAGCTAAGCTTGAAGATCGCTACCCGGATCTGAATTATCCGTCTCTATACGAGAACCTCTATATTGAACGGATTTCCTATGAAAAGGACGGGAAACTTGAAGGCACTAAGATTTTGGAGGTGGCCTACGGAGATGAAGATCCAGACAAAATCATCTCAGTTTTAGAAGCGATCTCAGAGGTTTATCTGGAATATTCGCTCCAAGAGCGCCTGGATGGCCTGCGGCGGGGGATTGAGCATATTGATAAACAACTTCCTGAACTCGAGGAGCGGGTTGATTTATTTCAGGGCCAGCTGCAAAACCTCCGGGAAACTTATGATCTAAGTTTTCCCCACGAACGAGCCGAGGACTTAGCGATTCAGAGTCGTGAACTCAATAGTCAACGGGTCACGATTCAAGCCGAGCTGACTGAGAAACGCGCCAACTATGCGGGTTTAACTAACAATCTTGCTCAAGGCAACCCGATTCCCATCCTGCTCTCCAGCCTGAGTACTCAGCAGGCCTATGGGACGTTAATTTCGCAATATCAAGCCAATGAGGCTGCCATTGATCGTGATTCGGCAATATTTGAATCGGATAGTCCCACCTTAGCCGTTTTGTATGAGCGCCGCGCCAGCCTTCGCCAGACAATGGCAAAAGAGGCGCGATCGATTGTCGCGGGTGTTGCAGTTCGGATTCAAGAGCTGGAAGCCCGTTTAGCCTACATTAATCAAGCTGAGGCTGCTCTCAATCAAAAAACGGAAGTATTTCCCAAAGTACTCCATAAGTATTCGGATCTGGAGCGGAAAGCCAATGTTGCCACGGAAAGTCTTAAAACCTTCTTGACCAAACGTGAGGCTCTGCAACTTGATGCGTCACAACAGGAAATTCCTTGGGAGCTACTCACTGCCCCCAAGATTTGGCAAACTGCGGATGGCATTCCCCTTGCTTTTAACACAGCCAATCCCAGACGGACGATCATGATCGCGGGAGTGCTCTGTACCTTAGTGGGTGTTGGTGCAGGCTTTGTGGTGGAAATTCTCCACCGGGTTTATCACACTCCTGAAGAAATCAAGCTCGATACCAAGCTCCGCTTGCTGGGCGTAATTCCTCGCCTTGCCCATCTTAATCCAGCTCTACCGGCCTGGCTTAGACGCATTCAGGCGGTGCCAATCGCCTTGTGGGAGATTACTCAACATTTGATTCCCTTTGGCTTGGTTCCTGACAAAGCTAACGCCTATCAAAACTTGCAACAGTCTGATATTGCCTATCGGGAATCGTTCCGCTCACTCTACACCAATATCAGTCTGCTCGGGTCGAAACAAATGCCGATTCGGGCGTTGGTGGTCAGCTCCGCCACACCCAATGATGGTAAATCTACTGTGGCGGAGCATTTAGCCCGTACTGCTGCAGCTTTGGGCCAACGGGTGCTACTGGTGGATGCGGATTTGCGTAACCCTGAACTCCATGAGCGCCTAGGTCTTAAGAATAATTATGGCTTGGTGGATCTGGTGCAACATGGCCTCAACCTCAATGAGGTGATCCAGCAATCCCCAGACCAACCCAACTTGTTTTTCTTAGCGGGTGGTGCGTTGATTGACGATCCCGTGAAACTGCTCTCCTCACCGCAAATTGAACATTCCCTAGAGCAGTTCCGCAGCTTCTTCGATCTAGTCATTTACAATACGCCGCCGTTGGTGGGCTTGTCGGATGCCCAGTTGTTGACCGCTCAAGCAGATGGCCTGTTGTTTGTGGTACGTCTGGCGAAAACCGATCGCGGCCTGGTGGACAAGGCTCTAGAGAGTCTGAAAATTTCTGGCTCAGTGGTGCTGGGCTTTATCGCCAACGATGTCCAAGATTATCGTCTGTTTAATTACAAAGTGAATCGCCATCATACGAAGCGGGAGTTGATTTTGCCCCCGGCTCAATCGTCGGGCTTGTCCTTACCCAGTGCCAGCGAACAACCTTTGCCCGTGTCTCGGTTCCAGAACAAACCGACAGTTGATCGAGATTAAGTTGCAGTCGCTGTGCTTGCCAGGTTGTTCAGGACAATGGTCTAATTTTCTGCAATGACGGAACGCACACTAACAACAATTAGCATCGCTGGTGCAATCCCCCCGGCTACGCCGACCCCCTTCGTAAGGGGGTTTAGATCTTTCGAGTGCTGCTCAAGACGCTTGCGGCGTCCCCCCTTAATAAGGGGGGAAGGGGGGATCTCACGCTGAACTTTAACAACCATTCACCTAAATCCCCAAGTTTTTGAAGATGTCTGAGTTTGAGCTACGCCTGGGTTGGCTTTACCCCACCCTAATGAGCACCTACGGCGATCGCGGCAATGTGATTTGCCTCCAGCAGCGGTGTCAATGGCGCGGGATTGCGGTGACGGTTGTGCCCCTCGACCAAGAAACCGACCCCGAGACCTTTAAAACCGTGGACGTGGTGGTGGGCGGCGGTGCCCAAGACCGTCAGCAAGAAATTGTCATGCGCGATCTGCAAGGTGCTAAGGCGGACAGGCTGCGATCGCAGCTTGATGCAGGGATTCCAGGCGTTTTTACTTGTGGCTCACCTCAGTTGCTGGGCAAATATTACGAACCTGGTGAGGGGCAACGGATTGAGGGCTTGGGGTTGCTGGATTTGGTGACGAAGCATCCGGGCTTAAACGTGCCCCGTTGCATTGGCAATGTGGTGTTTGAGTTGACGGCAACGCCGCTAGCAGATGATCTTAAGGCGATGTTGGAGGAGGGACAAAAACCGATCGCGATTGGGTTTGAAAACCACGGCGGGCGCACCTACCTAGGCGATGTTCAACCCTTGGGTAAGGTGATTAAAGGTTATGGTAACAATGGGGAAGATGGCTGGGAAGGGGCGTTCCATCGGAATGCGATCGCCACCTATTCCCACGGGCCGTTGCTACCGAAAAATCCCCTGATTGCCGATTGGCTGATTCAAACCGCCTTGCGCCAGAAATACCAACAGGCAATTGAGCTGACTTCCTTGGATGATCGTTTGGCAACGCAAGCGCGGGCAGCACTCCTCAAACGCCTAGAGTTACCGACATTGGCCGAGAAATCGTAAACTGGTTTTAAGGCAAGGCACTAACGCAACGATTGCGCAACTGTGGTTGCACAGGGGGTTGCACCAGCCGTTGCACAATACTGGGGCAAGGGTCATGACGGGACAAGGCATTGAGAAAGGCACCGCTGGCATTTTGATTTTAATTTTGCCGTTTGCGATTGGGGTGGTTTTCCTATATGTGGCGTGGCGGTGGTTGTTGGGCGCTGCGGTATTGTTGCTGGCGTTGCAGGTGTGGCAGCAATATCAATGGCGTACCTTGAGCGATCGCCTTGCGCCGACGTTCAATCAACTCCTGAAGGAAAATCAAGGCTGTCTGACGGCGGTGGATTTGGCGTTAGCGGCAGATTTGCGCATTGAAACGGCTCGCAAGTTTTTAGTGCAGGAGGCGGCGCGGTATGGCGGCCAGGAGAAGACTACGGAGTCGGGGGATACGGTGTATTATTTCCTGACGGCAAGCGCGATCGGCAGTATTTTCGAGGCGGATGATTTGGCGACGACGATTGATGTGGAGGCGATGGAGGAGGCGGAGTTAGATGCGATTCCGCAGTTTAATAAGGTTGCGATGCCGCGATCGCTAGCTCTCATTCAGGCGGAGCTGGCTAAGCGGCTCTCGGTGCATTCGGGTACGATCACGAAGCGCAAGACTGATCCGAGTTTTCCGGAGTGGAGTTGCAAGAAAGATCCGGAGGGGATTGCTTGGCGGTATGCACCGAAGCAGAAGTTGTTTGTGCCGTTGGATTTGTCAGGGTCGTGAGTTTGAGTGTAGCGATTATCGAGAGGGGTCAATCTTGCGCCAAAGTTCATTAAAGAAACAAGCCAGGTGATTATCTAGGGTTGGCGGTTGTTCGGCGTACCAGTCGCCGATTTTTGATTCCAATTGTTCTCGAAATTGCCAATCTTGCATCGTTACATCAGCAGGCGGCTGAATCTTTTGCCATTGGGGTTTGACCTGCTGCACTGTCATCAAGTTTCGGGCGAGCTGGCGACGTTCTGAAGGATTTTTGCTGTTTTGAAACGTGTCCAGCCAACTGGTTTGCAGGGTTTCTGGACTGGTGGTGTCGAGGTCAGGACAGTGGTGAAGGCGTTGACGGACAGTATCAAAATGTTCTTGCAGCGCATTTGTGCCTGCTTCGGGAATCATGGCGTTGGCGATATCACGATAGATATTGTCTAGTTCGAGGGGTTGTCCGTCGTATTGCGGGGTCTGCAAACAGTCTTCAAAAATGTCTTGCAATTCGGGTTGTAAGAAATAGGCTTCTTTGTAGATAAAGCCTGTTACCCAAAGATGATGTCTTGCGATTTGATCGATATTAATCTCGGTGTTTTGATAGAGGTCATTAAAGAGAGCTTCGGTATCATCAACGAGATAGTCTCCATAAAATGAAGCAATATCATTGTCAAGATCAACCAATGCAAACAACAGGTCAGGGTTTAGCTTATATTTCGAGGGATCTTGCTGATAGAGATCAAGGATTTCAAAATAGGATTTGATGACCGTGGCACGACTACCACAATTGAAAAACTGCGGGCGATTATTCCGCCAAGCTCTGGGTACACAGGCTTTGTAAAAGTTAGCATCGGGGAATTCTTCCATCCTCCGGTAAGATTGGGGCGAAAGATGCTCATTTGCTCCTCGTGGATCGCCTTCGCATAACAGTACAATTTTGTTGGCTCGGATTTTATTTAAGATGTTCTCGCAATGTGGTTTTAATCCGGCTTCATTCAGACTCATGATTTCGGGAAGACTCAAGTTTGGGTTCGATTTCCTTGACATGAGAAGGCGTCAAGGCGGTACAGAGTTCATAGGAATGAGTCGCCAAGATATATTGGTTGGTTGGCCCCCATTCTTCGAGATCTTTGATGATTTGGTATTGCCAGTCTGGATGCAGTGCGATCTCGATTTCATCCATTAGAACAACAGCATCTTTGATATTATTGTGTCTCAGCCATATATATAAACTAAGCTGTTTGAGTTCACCATGACTTAAGTCCTCTGGATAAATCTCTCTCAACTCATCTCCATCCTTAATCAAGACTTTTATTCTAGATAGTGGAGAGTCTGTGTCTGGGTCAATATCAATTCTTTTGTTGATTAACAAATTTTGTATATCTTGCTTGAGATTTACATAGTTATTGCCATATTGATTTCCAGTTTTAATTGCATTTTTGAAATCCTCATCTCTAGATTTCTCAAACTCTTTCAATATTGTTTCTGTTGGGATCGTGCTTGGAGTGAAAAAATCTGGCACTGATCTTTTTAGTTCTTGCATCTCTATCTCATACCAGAATCTATCTTCTTTACTAAAGAGTGACTTGCGAGACTTTTGACTTATAAGTAAACATATCTGAGTCTCTGGCATACTTAGAAAGAGTTCATGCCTCATGTTTTTAAAAAACTCATAAGAATTTATATCTGTGACTCTTGGAGAACCAGAAATCTTACATCCCAAAAAGACATTTATTCCGTTAAACCTGAATTCATTGATTTGTCCTAAAAAGCATTGATCTATTTGTGAAAACTCTTCTTCGAATTTCAGAATCAGATCGTTTGCATTAGATGCCAATTTCCAAAATGAGGATAGCATATCGAAAATATTTTGATTCGTTTCTATATTTCCACTTTCAATTTCTTCGGGTAACTTCAAAGAATAATCTGGGTAATGATTGAAATACTTTGAATAGTCTTGTTCAAAGGTGAATCTCTGATCTCCAAGGAATGGAGAATCTTCTATGATTGCTTGCATTTCTTTTTTTAAACTTAAGCTATTATCATATTTCTCTGTAAACTTGCTCTTTATTCTCTCTGCATAAATCAAAGTCTGTACAAGCCAACTATCTATTTCAGCTCTTGTCTTTAACAATGAGTCTGGTAGCGAACTTTTAGTTTGATTGGAGATGATGTTGAGATTGTACGAAAGGGATATTTTGTCATTCTGATCAATAAAATCGAGAGTCGCCCAACTTCTTTTCTCTTCATGAATATCAATTGAGCTTAAAAGATTTCGGCAATACTTGAATCTATCAGTAGCAACGCAGTTTGTTAAAGCAAAAATTAGTTGTAATAAAGTGCTTTTGCCGCCACCATTTTGACTCGCTAACGGAAAAATATTCGGCTTGAAATCAGGCTCAAACGAAATATCAACATTTTTAAGTGCCCGAAACTCCGGGACTTGTACACGGAGAAGCTTCATGATTGGGTTGGGGGTTGAGGGATGGATGTAGAGGAAAGGGTTTGCGCTGGAGAAACAAGAGCGCAGGAATACAAATAAGAGACGAGGACTCTTTAACTTTATCATTGCAGCAGTTCGCCGACTCAAATCAGGAGATGGCGATCGTCTGACAACTGCGAGTTGCGAATTGCGAACTGCCACGACCTTGCCATCCCCCGCCATAATTCGCCACAATAAGAACCGAGGCCATGGCGATCCTTCCTTCTACAACTTTTTATTGTTCTCAGGGTTGCCGCTTCCCTCACCCTTAACCCAAAAGCTGATTAAGCTGGAGCGCCTCAAAACTGTTTTCATGATTCTCCGGCCGAAACACCCAAGCCACATCCCCCTCAATCCGCTCATCCTTATCGCTGTAGAGGATCGGCAAACCATCACTAGCTTGGGGCGCATGGACAAAGAGATCCAGCACACTGGGTAAGCTGTTGAGATACTCCACAAACGCAGGCATCAACTCCGCTAACTTGCTCGTGTTTTGTGCCGCTGAACGCACCGACCCGCGTAGATTCGCATCGATGTAGATCAACTCTCGGCGTTGAAGATCAATGTACGCCACATATTTGGTGAGATTATCACCCGTGAGTGGGAACGAAAGCTGACACCGACTCGGCTCAAACAAATTACCCGTTTCTGGCTCCTCACCCCACATCAGCGCCGCATAAACCTCATTCGCCCCATTGAACGAAATGCGATTAAAACAGAGGATATTCCACACCGCATAGCGCACCCCCTGCTGAAGCAAAATATCGGGGTAAAGGTCGATCATCTGGCAAGCGCGACCCTTGAGGTCTTTAGAATTGGTCGGATCGCCCGAGAAGATCGCGCCCCCAGTGCCAAAATGAACATCTGTCCAGCAACAAGCCCCCCGAGGCTGCCAGTCCTCGCCAAAGAAATTCCAGCCATTGTCATACCAGATATTGCCTCGGGTTGGCCCACTTTCCCAATAGGATGCTGTCCGCAGAAACTTAATGTTGCGGGGAATTGGAAACACCGTACCCCGACCATAGGGCAACAAGTCACTATCACTGGTTTGCAACTTCACTTTCGCCGTTGCTGAGTCAAGCCGCACCGGGCCTACCTTTTGCTTGAGGCGGGTCGAGAGGACTTGGGCGATCGCCGCGAGCAGTTGTTTTAAATGAGGTTCTGAGAGCTGGCGATCGGCCGCCGCGTTGGCAATTTGGAGCTTTGTCCAGTTGCCTCGGGGCGCAAAGGTGCGATACTTTCGCTGATTGACCGTTTCGAGGTAGCGATGGAGCTTGAGTAGTTGGCCGGTGCTGAGCTTGGGGATGATCTCTAGGAAAGCTGCGATCGCGCCATCCTCAAACAGCACGACACAGGCATGGAGCCGCCGCATAAATTCTCCCGGTCGGGCCTTGAGCAACACCAACACCGCCTCATCCACATCCGCAAACTGGGCTTCCACTTGGCTGTTGAACGATGGCGGTAATTGACCACGATAAAGCTGATCGTAGGCGCGACAAACCTGGGGATAACGACGAGCATAATCCCCCGGACGCAGAGCATGGAGCAGTCGCTTCATCTGCTCTGGCCGCCGTGCGAAATCTTCAGCGAGATGGGGAGCGCTTTCGAGCATCTGGAGCAGAAAACGCCGCTCCTTACGCTTGAAGCTGCGCAACTTGCCAGGTTCCCGCAGCGAAATATCCCCCTCACTCATGCCTACGGCTAGCCGCAGCACATCGGTGGCAGTCTCCACAGTAACGGTCTGACCTTGTTCCAGGCAGGCCAAACCCAAGCTGATCAGGTTTTCTTTGAAGGCGATCGCCGACAAATTCGGCTCACCCACTAGCGTCGTCGCCAGATAAATTGCATCTGCCAATTGACGCTCAATCCAGTGGGCAGGCAGCGCCAATAGATTGGCAAAAATTTCTGATAAAGCATCGTCTGGCGCAAGCTGAAGCACACACCGAGTGAGCGTGTCATCAAGTTCAGGGCGGGGTTCAGGTGCAGTAGTAAAAATTTCGTTTGGAAAACCCCAATACATACAGATTTGGCGAAACCAATAGTCGGCTTCGTCCATCGCCAAGACCTCTTGGGGAAAGTTTTTATAGACCACAAAGGCATCCAGATCTTTGTCATCCCCCGTAAGCGCCTTGAGTACAGGCTCCGTTTGCGCCCACCAGTCTTTTGCTGCCGCATCTCCCACCTGGCGCAGCACCGTAAAGGCATCCTGCGACAAGGCATAACCAAAATAAGCGATGTTCCCCATCAGCGTCGCTAGCACGACTTTGCCTGTGGGTACAGGGCCAGGATCAGGCAACCAAACTTGGTTGTGTGTAATGAGGATCTTTTGCGCTTGGTTCATGGTTAAGACAGTGAACAGGCTTGTTTAGAGCGTAACGCAACCCTTTGCAGAGAGGGGTACGTCAGCCCTTCTTCACCTGCTCCCTAACAAACTGTCAGCACCCCTTCAGGCATCACTCAGTTTGGCCCGTTTAGCTATAAATAACCGAACAACCCAACCGCTACTGAATCATGCTTTTTAAACCCGCCAACAAACTTGCTGCTGCCGCTGTCTTGAGTCTGATGCTGGCCACAGGCTGCGCGACCAGCTCCACCAATGCCACCAGTGCCAGCACTGAAAACAGCAGCACCAACACCGAGACCACCACGGCTACGGCTGACACCAGCACAGAATCGACTGAATCGAACACTGCTGCTGTCGCTAGCACTGATGCAGAACCGGCTGAATCTGATACCTCGGCTGTTGTGGAGGCGAGCACCTCAGAGGATTCAAACATTCGCTATTTTACAGATGGTAATGGGGTGGCGATTCGTGGGACTGATCCGGTGGCTTACTTCACTCAAGGTGCGCCCCAACGTGGTCGTTCTGAATTCACCCATACCTGGCGCGGCGCAACCTGGAAATTTGCCAGTGCTGAAAACCGCGATCGCTTTATTGCGGAGCCAGAACGCTATGCGCCTCAATATGGTGGATTCTGTGCGTGGGCAGTGAGCCAGGGCTATACTGCGTCCACGGTTCCTGAGGCCTGGAAGATTGTTGATGGTCGGCTGTATTTGAACTACAGCAAGCGGGTGCAAAGAACCTGGGAACAAAATATTCCTGGCAATATCGCCAAGGCAAATTCCAATTGGCCTGGCGTTTTGGCTGGTTCCTAACTCGTAAACTTGATCTGAATTTTTACGATAATGAGGGGAGGGTTTTAAACTCTCCCTTTTTCATTGGTGTTGTGCAATATCGACGATGCTAACCCCATGTGCTCAGCGTTCTCAAGTTGATCAGATTGCGCCAGACAACTGGCAACAAGCTTATAAATTGGCCCAGGCGATCGCTCACCCCTGGTATCGTTGTCAGTCTCTCACCACAGTGTCAGAGTACGTCCTCGCCCCCAAGCACAAAAAATTCAACACCAATCGTCAGCAAATCCTACGCCAAGCGGTTCAGGCTGCCTTTGAATGTCATGACGAGAATCGCCGCGTTGTGGTGGCGATGTGGCCAATGGCGGCATTGATCCGAAATAACTTTCGGGATATGGCGATGGCATTGATACACCGCTGCATTGCAGAACTGCGCCAAGATCCCCATCCAATTAGTCGCTGGTATGCGGCGGTAAGCATGGTGTATTGCATCAAACAGTCCGGTTATTTGCTCCAACCCTTCATCCCTGCTTTTATTGAGCTGACCCAACAAGGTCATGGTTGGAAAATGGAGCGAGATTTGCACTGGATGATCGCTGATTCTGGTATTCAAGCTCAATCAGAACTCTATGATTATTGTGTCGCCCGACTCCAGAAAATCCAGGATTGGAAGGCAGCGAATCATCCCCTCAAACCCTGAGCGATCGGGGGAGATGGAAGGGGCGATCGCTATAATCTAAACAATAGCTGCTTTACCAGAATGCGATGACCACTCAGGTAACTTTAGAGCTCCCTGAGCATATTGCTCAACAAGCTCAAGCCCTTGCCAGTCAAACCCAACGCCCTTGGGAAGACGTTTTGCTAGATTGGCTTACCCGTGCGGCGGCAGAGTTGCCTGTGGACTGGTTAACAGATGAACAAGTTTTATTGCTCTGTGATTTACAGATTGAAGCTCAGCAACAGGAGCGATTATCAGAGCTACTTGCAGCCCAGCGTGAAAATGAGCTGCATTCATCTGAGCAGGTTGAGCTAGACACACTGATGCAAATTTATCGGCAAGGTCTACTAAGAAAAGCCGAAGCAATGAAAGTGGCGGTCGAACGGGGATTAATCCCTGCCCTCACCAGTTAGATATGGCACGTCGCTATATTCCAGTTGCCCTTGAGCAACGCGTTCGCGCTGCCGCTCAAAACCGTTGTGGCTATTGCTTGAGTCCGCAGCATCTGGTGATGGCTCGTCTTGAAATTGAGCATATTTGCCCTCGTGCCCAAGGTGGTTCAGACGAAGAAGAGAATCTCTGGTTAGCTTGTCCCCTGTGCAATGGTCATAAAAGTGATAAAACCACAGCAGTTGATCCGCAGACTGGACAGCATGTTGAGCTATTCAACCCCCGCTTGCAAAACTGGTCAGAGCATTTTGAATGGAGTGAGGATGGAACCTGAATTGTCGGCAAAACGCCCATTGGTCGAGCAACAGTCATTGCGCTCAAGCTCAGTGATGATCCAGATGCGCTTCTGGTTAGACAATTTTGGGTTATGGCAGGCTGGCATCCGCCCAAACTGTAGGCGTTATTCCAGAGAGGACTGACTCGATAGCGTTCAAATATAACATTAACTTTCATTGCAGCGATCGCCCTCTCACTCAAACCTTTATCTACTGCTCCGATAAAACCCCAACCCCCACCCCGGAGCACGAAAGATGAAAGTCAAAATGATCCTGCCCGCCCTGACCGAAGCCCTGAGTCCGTTTTGGCGGCCGATTAAATATCATTTGTTTCCACCCCTGGGTCTTGCCACGATCGCCGCTTTCTTTGACCCCGATGATGAAATTGATCTCCAGGATGAGCATGTGGAGCGGCTTAATTTGGATGATGAACCTGACTTGGTCGTGATTCAGGTTTACATCACCTCTGCTTACCGTGCTTACGAAATCGCCGATCATTACCGCCAAAAAGGGGCATATATTGCTCTGGGGGGTTTGCACGTGACTTCCCTGCCCGAAGAAGCTGCCCAACACGCCGATACGATTTTTCTTGGGCCAGGTGAGGATACTTGGCCGGAGTTCCTCAAAGACTTTCGAGCCGGAGCCCCCGCCAAAGTCTATCAATCTAAACTCCGCACCCTGGTCGGTGCGCCACCCATTCGCCGCGATTTGATCAAGCGATATCACTACCTCGTGCCCAACTCGATTGTGGTCTCGCGGGGCTGTCCCCACCATTGCGATTTTTGCTACAAGGATGCCTTTTACAAAGGGGGCAAGTCCTTTTATACCCAACCCGTGGATGATGCCCTGGCGGAGATCGATCGCCTGCCCGGTAAGCATTTGTATTTTCTCGATGATCACCTCTTTGGTCATGCGGCCTTCGCTTCAGAACTGTTTGAGGGGATGAAGGGGATGGGGCGAATCTGGCAAGCCGCCGCGACGGTGCATTCGATTCTTAAACCGGGGCTATTGGAACAAGCAGTAGAGGCTGGCTTGCGCAGCTTGTTTGTGGGCTTTGAGACCCTTGACCCGACCAATCTGCGATCGCAACACAAATATCACAATCTCAATCGGGACTATAATCTCGCCATTCAACGCATCCGAGACCACGGCGTGATGGTGAATGCCAGCTTTGTCTATGGCATGGATAGTGATGATGAAACGGTGTTTGACCGCACGGTGGAATGGGCGATCAAGCAGGGGGTGGAGACGGCTACATTTCATATTTTGACCCCCTATCCAGGCACAAATCTGCACACTGAGATGGCTGCCGCTAACCGGATCACAAGCCAAAACTGGGATTTGTACGATACACGTCATGCGGTCTACAAGCCTGCACAGATGAGCGTGGAAACCTTGGAAGCGGGCTATTGGCAGTCCTATCGAGATTTCTACAGTTGGAGTTCGATTTGGCGGGCAGCTCAAACCAAAGCCAATTGGCGATCGCA
>JAAHHN010000156.1 GCA_010672165.1 Spirulina sp. SIO3F2
AGTAATCCTTTCAGTTCCTCTACACTCTCTTTTATCTCTAGTCGATAGACTCCTGTCATGGCATCTGTTTTGGATTCTGCTTTCCTATTCTACTATCTGTAGCTCTCTTTATTCGATTTGGTATTAATACTTCCTTTGCTGCGCATGTACAAATTACCCGCATTGAACCAGAAGAATACTTGCCCCCCTTTCCTGGCGATCCCGTAAGCATTGCTGCTGATGCAGATTTAGCGTTGGCGCTACATTTCGATCGCATGGAACAAAAAATTCCAGCAGGAATACTCCGCAATGGTAATCCGGCTCACTTTAATTTTGAATTTATCAATGGCGACAAAGGGGCTCACATCAATATTTCCGGGATCTCTGGGGTGGCGACCAAGACTTCGTATGCTCTATTTTTGCTCCATGCTATTTTTAACTCAGAGATTCTCGGTGCACAGCGAGCCAATACCAAGGCGCTCATTTTCAATGTCAAAGGGGAGGATTTGTTTTTTCTCGATAAGGCCAACGCCGATCTCAATGAAGAATCACGGCAAACTTATCAAAACTTGGGTTTACCCATTCAACCGTTTCAGGATGTCCGATTTTGTGCTGCTCCTCGAAAAGCTCAAGCGGAATTAAGCCCCGATCTCAATCAGCGTAGTGAAGGGATAACACCCTACGTTTGGAGTATCCGACAACTATGCCGCGATCGCCTTTTTCCCTTCCTTTTTGCGGGGGAAGACCTAGAACGGGGCAACCTGGGCTTTTTAGTCTCGGGCGTCACGGAGCGATTGGCACGGCTCGCGGAAGATTGTGACCGTCAAGAGCAACGGCGCGGGAAACCCAGAACCCACCTGATCGCGGATGAATCCTACGGTGAAGCTCAGACAAATACCATTTCGACCTTTCGGGATCTGATTAACTTTCTAGAATACAAATTGCTAGATGAAGACGGTCAGGATCGGCGTTGGTTAGGACGCAATGCCCAAGCTACGGCTGAGGCGCTGATCCGTCGATTATGGGGAATTGCCAATGAAATGTCCCACATTATTCGTGGTGATCTGGCTCCGGAGGTCTGCGAAAAGTACCACGTTGACCCCTTAGCCCCTGCGTTTCAGCTCTCGATTGTGGATATCAATAAGCTGGGGAATAAAGCTCAGAAGTTTGTGGTGGGTGTATTGTTGCAGACCCTGTTTACGGAAAAAGAAAAACGGGGTAAAGAACCCATCGTCTTCATTGTGCTCGATGAGTTGAACAAATATGCGCCGCGATCGGGGAATAGTCCGATCAAAAACCTGTTGGTAGAAATTGCTGAACGGGGGCGATCGCTGGGCATTATTCTCATCGGTGCGCAACAGACGGCTTCAGAAGTGGAGCGCCGAGTGGTGGGTCAAGCTTCAATGCGGGTGGTGGGTCGTCTGGATGCTGCTGAAGCGGAACGGGCGGAGTATAACTTCTTGACGGGAACTTGTCGTCAGCGGGTGTTGCTATTGCAGTCCGGGAGTTTGTTTGTCAGTCAGCCCCAAGTACCTGCGCCGCTGTTGGTGGGCTTTCCGTTCCCGGCCTATGCCACACGGCAGGTTGAGGTGCAAGTGGATGCCGAACAGAAAGCCAAACAAAAAACTAAGGTCAAGCGATTAAAACTCGACTAAAGCTAGGGAAACGTACAGCCATGAAAATTATCCATACCTCAGATTGGCATTTGGGACGGCGGCTGAGGGGACACGATCGCACACCCGAAATCCAATATGCCCTCAACCACATTCTGCAAGCCATTGAGACAGAAGATGTCGATGCAATTTTGATTGCAGGAGATATTTTTGATACGGCAAACCCAACCACTGAAGCGGAAAAGGTTGCTTATCAGTTTTTTGCCCAACTTCACACCTTAGGCATTCCTGCCATCGCAATCGCGGGCAATCATGACTCAGCTCGACGCATTGAAAATCTCTCAAAACTACTGAATATTCTAGATATTCAGTTACTAGGATCACCCAGGTTGGCAGAAGATGGTGGTGTAATTCGGCTTGATACCCAAAGAGGTCGATTGAACGTTGGCGCGATCCCATTTGCGTCTGAACGTCGGCTCTTAGAAGCAGATGAGTTGTGGTCACAAAATGAGACAGAAAAAGCAAACAGCTATAACGAGCTGATTCGCTACATATTCGATGATCTGGCTCAAGGCTTCACCGCCGATGCCGTCAATGTGGTGATGGGCCACCTTACCTTTATGGGCTCCAAGAAAACAGGTTCAGAAATCCGTCACCATTCCGAAGATACCTACGAACCCTCCAGTCAGCTCATCCCCGCCACCGCGCAATATGCCGCCCTTGGGCATATTCACCAACCCCAAAAAATCCCCCATTCCACACCAACGTACTATTCTGGTTCGCTAATTCAAGTGGATTTTGGCGAGGCCGGTCAAGAGAAAGGCTTTAACCTGATCACTGTTGAGCCCGGACGACCCGCAAAAGTGGAATTTTGCCCCATCCCTTGCCTAAAACCCTTGCAACAGGTGTTTTGCACGATTCGCAATGTTGAGGAAGTGCTGGGTGAATATCAAGATCATCCCGGTTTTTTGAAAGTCTCGATTGACCTGGAGAAATCGGAGTTTGGTTTGGGCGATCGCATTCGTCAACTCTGCCCCCAGGTACTGATCATCGAAGTCAACTATCCCCTGGCTCCCAAAGACCAACCCCGCGAACCGATCGCTACTGAAAACATTGACCTCGCCGCCACCTATGGTCAATATTACGAGCAACGGGGCAAGGGTCAGCCCAACCCTGACGTACTCAATGCCTTTGTCGCGTTATATGAGGAGTTTAGTCATGCGGCCGATTAAGTTGTCTGTGCAAGGGTTTACTAGCTTTCGGGCCCGTCAGGAGATTGACTTTACCGAGTTGGATTTGTTTGCGATTACCGGCCCAACGGGTGCAGGTAAATCCTCCCTGCTTGATGCCATGACCTACGCCCTCTACGGCCAGGTGGCGCGAGTGAGTAAAAGTCAAACGGAGCAGCTCGTGAGCCAGGGCGCACACGACCTCAAGGTGCAATTGGAGTTTGAGGTGGGGCAATGTCGTTACCGAGCCACGCGCACTTGGCATTACCGCAAGAGTTCGCCCAAAAAGGAGTTTCTCCTAGATCAACAAGTGAGTTCGGAATGGGTACGTCAAGATGGGGAAGTTGAAGACCTACTCAAGATGAACTTTGAGACCTTCACCCGCGTCATCCTATTGCCCCAAGGGGCGTTTGACCAGTTTTTGAAAGGTAAGAAGAGCGATCGCCACAAAATCTTACGAGAGTTGGCAGGGCTACAAATTTTTGATGATATGAAGGTGGTCGCTGGGCAACGTAAGGCTAGTTTTCAGGGTCAGTTGGAAACCCTTGCTGGTCAGTTAGCCGGACTTGAACTGGCCACCGAGGCGCAAGTGCAAGCGCAGAGCGAACAACTCGCTCACGTTGAAGCCCAACTGCCCCAGCTTGAGCAACAGTTGCAGCGGCTCAACCGAGATCTTAAGGATGCAGAAACGCTATCGAATCAGATTCAAAAACTAGCAACGGTTCAAGCGACGCTGGCGCAATTGCACAGCCAACGTGAGGAGATTAACGCTCTGAAGCTCCGCCTCGATCAAGCCCAAGTGGCCGATCGCCTTCAACCCGCTTGGCAAGCCTTTGACCAAGCCTATGAACGACAGGGCGAAGCCCAACACAAGTATCAAGCGGTTCAGCAGCGGCAAGCGTCAGCCCAGGCTGAATTTGAGCAACAAAGTAAAGCCTATAACCAACTGGAAAGCGATCGCCCTAGAGTTGAGGCTGATCTCGCCACCCTACAAGACCGACTGACCAAGATTGAGCAGCGACAGGAGCAGTTAACAGCACAGCAAAAGACCTTTGCGATGACTGAAGCCAAGCAGCAGAAGGTACAAGCTGACTGGGATATGGCTCAGGTCAAGCAGCGTCAGGTTCAGAACCAGGTGGAGGAAACGCAGCAGGCGATCGCTCAGCTCCAAACCCAACAGAGGGCGATCGCCTGCGATCCTGAGCGTCTAGACCGTCTAACCCCAGTGATCCCTCTACTGAAACCGTGGCAAAGCGACCAAGATCGAGTCATCCAGGCCGAGCAAGCGCTCCAAAACTTACGCCGCGACCAAACAGACTGCGCTCAGCAAAAAGACCGGGCTCAAACGGCGGCATCTGCCGCCGCTCAACGTCGAGTCGAAGCAGAAGACCAGCAGAACGCGGCCCAACAACAACTCGACCATGCCATCCAAGCTGACCATGCCAGCGCGATTCAGGCGCATTTGCATACGGGAGAATCATGTCCGGTTTGTGGCGGAGTTGTGCCGGAGGTTTTGCCCAGCTTATCGGCTGGGAACACGGTGAAAGCCCTCAAGGCGGCCCTTGCGAAAGTCCAAAAAGACTTCAACGTTGCTCAAAAAGCAGACGATGCTGCCCGCGAGACGCTAACTCAATTCAAGACGCAACTCAGCAGTTTTGAGGAACAGATCAAAACTGCCGACCAGCAACACCAGGCGCTGGCAGAGCAATATCGTCAAGCTACCGCTGAAATTGCCACTCACCTCCGCACAGACACCTGGGAGAAGGCTGCTCTAGAGCAGGAACACAAAAAATTGCAAGCCGCCCAACGTCAGGTTGACGATCTACAAGATCAGCTCAACAGCCTGAACCATGAACTGGAAAAACAGCAACAGCAGGCGAGTTTCGCTTCGGAGACGGTTGAGCGTTCGACCGCAGAATTGGCCACCGCCACAGCAGAGACCGAAGCGGAACAAGCGAAACTGACCGATCAACAAACCCAGCTTGAAGCCTTGCTCCAGGGTCAGACGCTCAAAATGCTCCAAGGTCAGCTCCGTCGCCAGCGCAAGGCTTGGGAGGAACGGGTTAAGACTGTTAATGCGGCGTATCAGGAGAGTAAAGCGGCGGTGGATAAGGCCGAAACGTTGCTAGAGGAGCGATCGCAAACCTTGACCACTGCCAATGAGCAAAAAATAACCGCTGAATCTACTTGGCAGACAGCATTAGGGCAAGCTGAATTCACCGCAGAGCAGTTTCAAGCGGCCCAAGCCAGTCCGAAACAACAGCAGGATTGGCAAGCGCAATTGAAGAATTACGCTGATCAATTGACGCAGAACCAGAGTGAGGAGCGGGCCTTGCAGCAGGTGATCGGCGATCGCACCCTAGACCCCCAAACCCTAGAGCAACACCGTCAGGAACAGTCCCAGATTCAGCAGCAACTCACTACCGCTCAAAGTCAACGTGACCAGCTCAAGCAATGGCTTGATGAACAACGGCGCACCCAAAACCAAGCCCAGCAGCTACAAACCGACCTGACCGCCGCTCAACACCAAGCCGAGATTTACAAAACCCTTGCCCAAGATCTCCAAAGTAATAATTTTCAGGCTTTTTTACTCGAAAGTTGGGAACATGAACTGGTGGCGAGGGCCACGGTGTTGCTGCAAGAGTTGAGCCAAGACCGCTATCGTCTCAGCTTCACGCCCAAGGGAGACTACCAAGTTCATGACCGCTGGAATGCCGATGAGACACGATCGGTGCGGACGCTCTCGGGGGGCGAAACCTTTGCCGCTTCGCTCTCGATGGCACTCGCCCTCTCGGAGAAGCTCTCACTGGGTGTGGAGTTGGGCAGTTTATTTCTCGATGAAGGCTTTGGCACGTTGGATCAGGAATCGCTGGAGTCGGTTTATCAGATTTTGGAGTCGTTGCGGCAGCGCGATCGCCTGATTGGGGTGATTACCCATATTGATGCCCTCGCAGAACGGTTGCCGACACGTTTGGTGATCGAGAAGCGGGAAACCGGATCAACGGTCAAGGTGGAGGCGTAATGAAAAAGGGAGGTTGGGGAGAGCGGCTGGCGGTCATTCTGCGCGAACTTTTTAAGATTGCCCAGGCTGTGGTGGCAATTATTCAGACCCTTTTGGAGGAGCAGACTTCTCAATCGTCAAAACGCCTTAAGCCGCGATCGCCCCAATCCCGACCCAAAACAAAATCACCCCGTCGCACCTCAGGCCAGGTATCGCATCAGATCAACCGGAAGAGTCCCCCCGTCCAGCAACCCACTCGGCCGGCCGCCCAGCGCCCATCTGCCCCAGCCATTTCCCCTGAACCTGCAACGCAATCTCCCCCTGCAACACAATCCCAACCCAGCCAACCTCGACGAGCAATTCCCCTTCCTCCCCCTGCTGCTGCCCCTACCCGTCCGGCTCAACTCTCCCGTAAACCAGCGGCTAAAAAATCGCTCCCGCCGCCCCCGCCACGCAAACCCACAGTCGTTTGGTTGCCGCCGGGTAAACCTATTAAAGTCAAGGGGTTCACCCTTCCGGGTGGCATGATCTATGTGGGCACCAGCCTCAAAACCGCAGCCGATCACCTCTACAGCCAGAATGACCCCTGTTTAATTAATCCCCAGCTCCGGATTAACCGCCAGAGCCCTGACCGGGCGGGTGAGCACATGGGCTATTGGCCGGCCTACAGTGAGATTGACCCCGCCTGTCGAGCAGCGTACCTGTTGTGGTTAGCGGGGGGACGCCAAGACCCAGATGCCTACATTGGCTATGTATTTTTGTTTTTTTATGGGTTAGAGCGGCGCGTATTGCGAGACTTCCCCACATTCAAGCAAGATTATCGGCCAGAACTGCGTCAGATTAGCGCGGAAGTAGAGCGACTACTGAGGATTTATGGGGAGCAAAGTGGTTCGTTTAACGGCTATGGTTCACGATTTCTGGAGGTTTGCCAGCTCTTTCATCAGACTGAAATTCCCCCTGACTATCAACCCCCCTTGACCTGCAGTGGCTTGGAGATGCCCTTACGATTACAAATCAGCCTGGGTCAGCGTGTGGCCGCAGTGGAACCGATTCCAGTGGATTGGCTGCTGTCATGGTACGTACATTCCGAGCAAGCCCGTCTGCGCACCCCGGCGACCCGTTGTGCAACTGAGTTCCAAACCCTACTGCGCCAGAAATACAAACAACAGTATGGTGCTGGTATGGTGATCAAACCCAACAAAACCCGGCTGAAGCTGAACTATCGCCCGGCTAGCGCTGGCTTTGATGCTCCAATCGCCATTCCAGTAGGCGATTTACCGGATGTGACAGCCCTGACTACCCCCTTGAATAAACTCCAGACCCTGATCGACGATTGTACAGATGCGCTCGATCCCTACAGTCGTTGGTTGGGTCGCAATTCAGAGAACCCAGATGCTAGAGCTGCCCTGGCACTCCTGCCTGCCGAACTTACCCAGACGCTTGAGCAGCCGGAAATCATGTCCCTGCGACAATGGCTAGCTCAGACTCTTGTCCAGATTTCGACCCAAGCCCAAAGCCCTCACACTGCAATTACTGCCAACGATCTGTTTGCCCAATGGTTTGACAGTCCCCCAGAAAAGCTCACCAAAAAAGAAGCAACAACCCTAGCCCAAGGCTTAGGAAATTTGGGTTATGGCATCGAGCCCGATGTCCGCTTTGGGGGCAAAACACTCAAAGCCAGCGATCGCCTCATTGTGTTTGCCCTCGGTGCAGAGCAGATGTCCACCCCTTCGACTGCCTATAAACAAGCCACCCTAACACTGCATCTGGCAGCAGCGGTTGCCAGTGCGGATACCGTTGCTGCCGCTGAACAGGACTATCTGGAAGGCCACTTGGAGAACACCTTGGATCTTACTGAGGCAGAACGGAGACGCCTCCGCGCCCATCTAGCCTGGTTGCTACAAACCCAACCCAGCTTTCGGGGTCTGAAGCAAAAGCTGGCTGGCCTCACACCCGCCGCCAAAACCGAGATTGCCAATCTGCTGATTAGCGTTGCGGGGGCAGATGGTCAAGTGAGTCCCGAGGAAGTCAAAATTTTGAGCAAAATTTACCCATTGCTGGGATTCGCCGCCGAGGAAATTTACAGCCATCTTCATCAGCTAGGTTCTACTGATGTGACGTCTGCGGCTACCGAACCAGTCACAGTCCGGGCGGGTTCAAAGCCTGCCCCAGGCTATGCCATTCCAGCGCCCCCGTCTGAACCTACGGAATCTGCTGTTGCATCGGGTTTTACCCTTGATCTAGAGGCGATCGCCCAGAAACAAACCGAATCAGCTCAGGTTGCTAGCCTTCTGGATGATATCTTTGCCGAAGACGAAGACGATAGGATACCTACTTCTGTTGTTCAACCAGAGTTGACAACAGTTGAGAAAATTGCCGGGCTGGATGGGCCCCATTCTCAGCTTTTGCAAGCGATCGCGCAGCAAACCCAGTGGTCTCGCGAGGCTGCGGAGGCGCTGGCAGAGGAATTGGCACTGATGCTCGATGGTGCTTTAGAGGTGCTGAATGACGCCGCCTTTGAGCAATGCGACGAAGCACTGACCGATGGGGATGACCCAATCGAACTTGACCCTGATGTTCTGGAACAACTGCTGTCATGAATCAATCTGCCAAAATCAAACCGAAGGAGCGTAATGCCGTCATTCAATCCCTGCGAGCGGGAGTGGTGCCGCGTACTGGTCAACACCTAATTCAAGTGGGTCGTAAGCAGGAACTCGAAGCGCTGTTGCAAGATATTGACCAGATTAGCCAAGGCGGAGCAAACATCCGCTTGGTGATTGGGGATTATGGTTCAGGCAAAACCTTCTTTTTAGCATTGGTGCGGGCGATCGCTCTGAAAAAAAAGCTCGTCACCGTTCATGCCGATCTCGCACCCGATCGCCGCCTCTATGCTTCTCGGGGTCAGGCCCGTGCCCTCTACGCGGAACTGATGCGCAATCTGGCCACTCGCGCAAAGCCTGAAGGTGGGGCGTTAGCCAGCGTGGTGGAAAAATTTGTTGTGTCCACACTGACCGAGGCCCAATCCCGCAGCCTGAGCCCTGAAGCAATTATTCGGGAGCGTCTAGAGCAGCTCTCAGAGATGGTGGGCGGTTATGACTTTGCCGAGGTGATTGCCGCTTACTGGCGAGGTCATGATACGGGCAATGACTTGCTCAAAACCAGTGCAGTTCGTTGGCTCCGAGGTGAATTTAGCACCAAAACCGATGCCCGCAAGGCGCTGGGGGTGCGTACTATCATTGACGATACGAATTTCTACGATAGCTTGAAGCTCTTTGCTCGTTTTGTAAAATTGGCGGGCTATGGGGGCCTGTTGGTGGGCTTGGATGAACTGGTGAACCTCTACAAACTCGCCAATACCCAAGCGCGATGCAATAACTATGAGCAGATTTTGCGGATTCTCAATGATAGTCTTCAGGGCAGTGCTGAGGGATTGGGGTTTATCTTAGGCGGCACGCCCGAATTCTTGTTTGATCCTCGGCGGGGCTTGTATAGCTACGAAGCACTGCAATCACGTCTAGCGGAAAATACTTTTGCCCGCGATGGGCTGGTTGATTTTTCCCATCCGGTGATTCGTCTGGCGAACCTCTCTCAAGAAGATTTATACGTCTTACTGACCAAGATTCGCCATGTGTTTGCGATGGGAGAAGCGAATCAATATCTCATCACCGATCAACAGATTCAGAGCTTTATGGCTCATTGTTTTGAAGGGGTGGGGGAGGCGTATTTTCGGACACCGCGTAACACGATCACCGCCTTTATCAATCTGTTGGCGGTGCTGGAGCAAAACCCTGATGTGGCGATCGCCGACCTAATTGGGGATGTGCGCCTCGAACCGGAGCAGAATCCAGATTTATTGCCCCTAGAAGAGTTGGATGAGACTGAAGCTGGGTCTACTACACCCTCAGAGGATGACGATGACCTTGCCGCCTTCCAACTCTAGCGCCCCGCGATCGCAAGGGTTTGAGTTGCTCTATCCAGGGGTACAACGCTGGATCTGGCAGCAGGGCTGGCCGTCGCTGCGATCAATTCAAGAAGCGGCTATTCCTGTAGTACTGGCTGGAGAGCAAGACCTGCTGATCTCAGCCGCAACTGCGGGTGGCAAAACTGAAGCTGCGTTTCTGCCCATTTTTTCCCAGTTAAAAACGCAGCCAGAACCGGGAATTCGCGTTGTGTGCCTCAGTCCCCTCAAGGCCTTAATCAATGACCAATATCGCCGTCTTTCGCTGATTGGCGATGCTCTGGAAATTCCAGTTACCCCCTGGCATGGTGATATCAGCCTGGCTCGCAAAAATAAACTCTGGAAACAGCCAGCGGGAATTCTCCTGATTACACCAGAATCCTTAGAGGCACTCTTTGTGCGTCGGGGCTCAGAGCTGCCAGCGGTATTTTCAGCTCTGAGCTACTTGGTGGTTGATGAACTCCATGCCTTTATTGGCTCAGAACGAGGGAAACAACTCCAGTCCCTACTGCATCGTGTTGAACAAGTAGTTCGTCGTCGCATTCCCCGCATTGGGCTGAGTGCCACGTTAGGGGATATGCCACTAGCGGCAGAGTTTTTGCGTGTGGGCAGGGGAAAACAGGCCGCAATCATTAAGTCTGAGGATGATCAGCAAACAATTCAGCTCCAGGTGCGTGGCTATCGGCAAACTGAGCCGGAGCTTGACCTAGCCCCAGATGCAGACATTACAGATCCAGACAGTGCAGATTTAGATGATGAACAGGAAACAAAGCAGCAAGATGAACTCGATATTGCTGCCCACCTCTTCAAGGTGCTCCGAGGCACCACGAATCTGATTTTTATCAATAGTCGGGTCGATGTGGAACAATATGCCGATCGCCTCCGCCGTCTTTGTAAGACTCAGCACGTCCCCAATGAGTTTTGGCCACACCATGGCAGTTTGGCCAAGGCAATTCGGGAAGATGTCGAGAAGGCACTTAAAAGCGATAAACCGGCTAATGTGGTCTGCACCACCACCCTAGAAATGGGCATTGATATTGGCGCGGTGAAATCAATTGCGCAAGTGAGTCCGCCGTTTTCGGTCTCTAGCATTCGTCAACGCTTGGGGCGATCAGGTCGTCAAGCTGGAGTAGCGGCGATCGCCCGCTTTTATATTTCCGAAGTCGAGATTACGCCCCAAACATCGCCCCAAGATGCGCTTCATCCCGGTTTGGTGCAAACCATTGCAATCATCAACCTGATGATTTTTGAGAAGTGGTGTGAGCCGCCCGTGGTCAGCAAGCTCCACCTCTCAACACTGATCCAGCAGACCCTATCGCTGATTGCGCAATATGGGGGCATCAATGCCCAGCAACTCTGGCAAGTGCTCTGCCAAACCGGTGCTTTTCGTCAGGTTAATCAGCAATGCTTCATGCAACTGTTGCGGCAACTGGGTGCTCACGACTTGATTGTCCAAACCCATGATGGCTTGCTGGTGCTGGGTCTCAGCGGTGAGAGGCTGGTCAATCACTACAGCTTCTATACCGCGTTCCAAACACCAGACGAATATCGCATCATGACCCAAGGTCGCTTACTGGGCAAGTTACCGATTGTCTTCCCGTTAGTAGTGGGACAATATCTGATTTTTGCGGGCCGTCGTTGGCAGATTGTCACGGTGGATGGAGATCAGAAGGTGGTGGATGTCAAAAAAGCAACGGCGGGTAAGGTGCCGAAATTTTGTGGCGGCGGGGGTGAAGTTCACGATCGCATCCGTCAGGAAATGTATCGCCTTTATTGCAGTGATGAGATACCTCGTTTTTTAGACAAGACGGCTCAGGTTCTGTTGCAAGAAGCCAGAGATAACTTCCAACGGTTTGACTTGACGCGCCGGGCGATTCTTAGCAATGGCAGTCAAGTGCTGTTGTTTTGTTGGTTGGGTAGCAAGGTGGCCAACACAATTTATTTGTTGTTGCATCAGCGAGGGCTAGCGGTGGAGTTGGATGCCATTGCCATCAGTATTCAAGGTGTTTCTCCAGAAGAATTAGTAGAGCATCTGCGGGCGATCGCTGCCCTTGAGGATATCGACCCTGTTGCATTGGCGGCGCTAGTGCCGAATAAGGTCATCGAGAAACATGATCAATGGTTAGGGGAAGCGTTGTTGAATGTGAATTATGCTTCAAGCCATTTGGATATTCCAACAGCCAGAGTTGCACTACAAAACATTTTGCAGTTCAAGCCTTGATGTGTGGTGTTTTTATCCCTCTTGGAGAAATAATTGTTGAAAAATAGATAAATATTTCTGTAATGTACAACTCTATTTATTACAGATGTTCTGCTTGGAACCCCCTCACAAGGTATAAGTCAACGCCTCCACCAAGGCTCCCGGTGTTAAACTGCCACCCAGCTCCCGATAGTCATAACTACTCACATCCAAAATTAGCTCTTGTTCCGCCGTCATCGCCAACAACTGAGAGCCAAACAAGCGATATAAACTCTCGTCAAATCGCAGATCTTCAATGGGGGCGACAATTTCACCATGCTCCACCCAAAAACAGGCATAGCGGGTCATGCCGGTGATGCGACCAGCGGGCCGATCGCTCCAATTGAGATAATGCAAATTGGACAGATACAAACCGTGATCGAGTGCTGTTAAGATCTCAGCCGTGGCCAATGTACCGGGAGCAACTTCTGGCGATCGCAGACCTTCCCAACTGTCTGCCCCATTGGCCACCAAACCATATTCTTTGGCGGTGCGATCGCTAATCATCGTTTGGGTGAGCTTACCCTGAGTGATCACCGGAATTTCGAGGGGAGCCATAACACCGCGATCGTTAAATCGAGGCACAAGCCCGAGGGCAAAATTATCCTTGAGCGAAAACAGTGGCGAGAGCGTGGCTTCACCCTGACGCAAGCGCTGGAGCGCACTCCCCCCCCGCCGCATCGCTCCTTCACTCACCGCCCCCCAGGAAAGCATCCACGCCAGTTCTGCCATCGCGGCTGGCGCGAGATAGGTGCGATATTGCCCACGCACGATTTTTTTAGGGGGTTGAGCTAAGCGTTCAAGTTGTTGACGGGCGCGAGCCAGTCGTTGAGCATAGGTTTCTGGCTGCCATTGGTTGCCCGCGAAGGTGTCATGAACCGCCTGGCCATCGGGGGTAAAGAGGGAATAGTCCAAGGAGAAAGTATCGGTTGCAAACCAGTGAGATTGACCCACTGAGTCAGCGTAGGCACGAATTTGCTGACCGCTGGCATAAATGCCCACCGCATCTAAACCCGTAAGCGGCGTCAATAGCGTCGCGGCAACGTCCTGAGGGTCGAGTAACTCACCAGCATAGACTTCGTTGCTCTTAGCTGTACCTGTGGGTAATACTGTATAGGGATCATCAGGAAGGCTGGCTAGCTCCTCACGCAGTTCCAGCAAGGCAGTACGGATGGGTGGCCAATCGGTTGCAAAATCTCCGGTGTAGCCCTGACTGCGATACGCACTCCGGTGTGGCGTCAGCACTGTCAATGTCCATTGCCCATCCGTGACCCTGCCAGTTTGACGCACCTTGGCGCGGTTGAAGCGTAGGAACTGGCTCGTTTCCGCCACCAGTTTCAGGGTAAAGGCTTCATCCCCTTTGAGTATGGTGCGTAATTTAGCAGCGATCGCCCCAAACCCTTCTGCTGTTAACTCGCTGTTTGTTGCACTGCTCATGCTGCACCTCCAAACACTTCAATCTGGTCAAACACACAAACAGGTGCTGCATGACCCACCCGGATCACCTGGTTCGGTTCACCCTTGCCACAGTTGGGTGTACCGTGGACGCGCCAAGTGCTGTGATCGCCAACCTGCACCAGACTCTGCCAAAATTCGGGGGTAATCGCCCGATAGTTGGGATTCCGCAGCACTGTTGTGAGCTGGCCGTTTTCAATGCGGCGGGCATATTCACAACCAAATTGGAACTTGTGGCGTTGGTCATCGATTGACCAGGAGCGATTGCTCTCCATATAAACCCCGGACTCTATCTCAGCAATCAGCTCCTCAAAAGTACGATCGCCCGGTTCGATATTCAGGTTGGCCATGCGATCGATGGGGGGACGATTCCAAGCGGACGCTCGGGCACAAGCGACACCGTTCACGCCGAGGCGGGCTTGGCTCTCATTGCTCCCCAGCCCCCGTTCAAGTTTGCCGTTTTTGATAAGATATGTTTTTTCAGCGATCGCTCCGGTGTCATCAAAGGCATAACTGGCCAGTTCTTCTGGCACAGTGGGATCAAAGGTGACATTGAGCAGGGATGAACCATACATTAACTGGCCAAAATCTTCCGGCTTCACAAAACTGCCGCCTGCATAGTTGCGTTCATCGCCCAAAATGCGATCGAGTTCAAGGGGGTGCCCGATGCTCTCATGGATTTGGAGCATCATCTGATCTGGGGCGAGCACCAGTGTTGTGGTTTCGGTGGGGCAATCGGGGGCGCTGAGCAATTCCAGGGCTTGTTCACCCACTTGACGCGATCGCGCCCAAAGGTCATCGGTTAAAAAACGCTCCCAACCTCCCTGGTAGGAATGGGCGAGAAAACCGCCACTGGTGCGGGGCTGTACAATATTGCCATCTTGGGCGGTGGCGCCAAAGTTGCTCATCACTTGGAGCACCTGTTGATACACCCGTGAACCACCGCTGCTGACCAGCCAAGACTCGATATTGGTGCTGGTGACGCTAGCAAAGGTTTGGACGATTTTGTCTCCTGCCTTAAGTTCCTGGCACAGCCGGACTAAAATCTCGTTGATCTCAGCAGGACTCAGTAAGTCTAATGGTTTAGTGCAAGCTGAAACATACTCTCCAACGACGGTGGGGCGAATGTGGGGAGAGAAGGGATGAATGCTCCAGGCTTGGGCCGCGATTGCTTGATCATAGGCTTGTTTAATGGCGTGCTGTAGAGATGTTTCCGTACAACGATGGGTGGCAGCATAGCCCATTTGCCCTTTTACTAGGACTTCAACCATAACGCCCTGGTCGGTGGTGCGGCCGTTGTTGAGGGGGTAACCATCGCGTACGGAGCGGCGCTCGCTAACTTCACGCACTGCCCGCAGGCCAATCCAGTCGGCGGTGATAAAAGTATGTTCTAGGGCACTGTGGAGGAGAGCAAACATAAAGGAACGGACTCGCGTTGCGTTAGTCCGATCCAATCTACCGCAATACTTCTGCTAAAGGGGTAATGCGACCTGCAGCGATATCTTGACGAATTTGGTGCAAAATTCGTTGCCACTGTTGTTCGGTGGTTGTCGCCAATCGGGTTTCCCATTGTTGCTCATTGATCTTCGAAGATTGGGGAGAAGCCGGAATACTTGATTGATTGTTCATTGTTATCGTGTCAAAAAGTCAAGTGTTGTTGCTGGAGTTCAAGGAAGAAGTCTTGATTAAACTCTCTGTCTTCTACCTTGGCTCAAGTGTTGGGATTTGTCTTTACAGAAAAGTGAGTTTTTCTCATTTAAAACCCTGCACATTTGTGCAGTTTTCACTCTCGTTCTGTGCGTAAGAATTAAAAGAGATGCACCATTATAAAGACTTATTTTAGTCATAACTGTATGGTGCACATCAATTATTAATAATACCTGAGGTTTCGCTTAAGTTGTCTCGTTTGGATTTTGCTGGGGCGATCGCTCAGCTGGAGAGATCCAGAAAAAAACTAGATAATGTGATGTTAAGCTCCCCTAGCTTGCAATCGCTTGTTTTTGTGTGGTTTGGGTTGAGACAAAAAATAAAAGTGGTTTGCATTGTATTTTCTATCATCAACCCAACCTAAATCCTCAATCGAGTCTTGGGCTAGAACAATTAAGCTTAACTCTAGCTACTGACTCAGAGCTGTGCCGTTGACCTAACCGAAAACCTGAGAATTATCCTGCTGAGCGAACCTAGCAAGCACCACCAGAACCCATATTAATATCAGAACAAGGATGATCAGGAGCTGCATCACCATTGTCCTGATAGGGGCGAACATTGACATCTCGCACTGCGGAATTCTGGATGATGGGGAATGCTTCGCCTGTGGGAGCATGCTGATTAATCGGCCATTCAAACACGGCGTTACCTTGCAATGGATGGTGCACAAACTGGAAATTTCCGGTATCCCGAGCTGTACGGATATGGGTAAAGTGGTTGCAATTTTCCACGTCTGGTGTGCCTGCAATATCTTTATAAGAGCAATTATTTTGAAAGAGAGATTTGCGTACCGTTACTTTTTGGCGATCGACAGTATCACCAATAAAGATTGCACCTGAGGTTTCATTATTCGCACGATTCTCTGCAAATGTGGTTTGGACAAGGCTCATAGACCCCCGACTTTCCAAAATCATCCCACCGCCGGCAGTCTCGTTTTTCACTGGATCAGGTATCCGACCCGCTTCATTACCGTAAAACGTGACCTTGAACAACTCCAAGTTGAGGTTGGCACTAGCGCCACCTGCCCAGATTGCGCCTCCTTCCTGGTCAGCAATGTTATTGGCAAATGCCACATCGGTAAGTTTAGCGAGCGATTGGCCACCCGCATGGTTAAGTTTGATCGCTCCACCACTCCCAATGCCGGTTTGGGGGTTGAGCTGAGCGTGATTATTGACAAATGTGGAGCTCTGCACCGTCACATTAATCCCATTATTTTGGGTTAAAAAGAGCGCCCCGCCTTCATGAAAGGAGGTATTACCGTCAAAACGTGAACTGAGGATGGTAATTGGTGTGCTTGTGTCTAAGTCGGCGTAGGTGTAAATCGCGCCCCCAATACCATTGAGACCCGAACCAATTGTGGTGGAATTATTGCTGAACGTGCTGTTGCGAATGGCAAGGTCAGTGGTATTGGTGAAAACAGCCCCACCTTGATGAGCGCTGTTGCCCGTAAAGGTGCTTTGGCGAATATCTACATTTGCCTGCCAATTACCGCAGACTGCACCACCACGGGGAGCAAAGTTGTTTTGCACTGTTACGTTAGACAATAGTAACTTGCCAAACGTAACATGTACCGCTGCGCCCTCACAGCTAAAGTTCCCCACTTGAGACCCTACATGACCGTTTTGGAGGGTTAGATGGATCAGAGTGAGATCCTTGGTGGTACGGAAAATGCGGGTTCGATTGCCCCCATCTAAGTTTGCACCTTGACCGTTGATCGTGAGGCTTTTGTTCAAGACCAATTCTGAACTCAGGGCGATCGTACCGTTGCCACAGTTGAGGTTGATTTTGCCGCCATCAGCCGTATCAGCGATCGCAGCTCGCAATCCAGCTTCATCACATTGCGTAACATTTGCGGCCTGAGCAGGCAAAGCTTGCATCAGCCCAGTCAGACCGATGCAGAGAAGAAGAGAGTGGGTCAGTTTGCGCATAGGGCTTAAATGTCCTTAACAGTTCAAGTTGCAGTCCCCACTTAAACCACCTCCTGTTAACCAAGAGTAGGCTGGGGTTTCTCGGAAAGTCCTTTCTATTTGAAAATATCGAAAGCGTTTCCATTCGGCTACAGGTGTCTGGCCGATTTTTGATGTGTCTACAA
>JAAHHN010000157.1 GCA_010672165.1 Spirulina sp. SIO3F2
TCCCCAACCCGAAGCTGAACCCCTCCCCCCCCTCGAAGACCTCTTGCCTGGACTCCGCCCCACCTCCCCCAGCAGCCTAACTGCCCCCGAGATTCCAGGTACGGTTATTGTCGATCGCTTTATCGTTGCAGGCAGCACCATCTTCAGAGCTGAGGAACTGGCTGACCAACTGGCAGGGCTGCTGGGACGCCCGATAACCTTCACTGAACTACTCAACGCCCAAACTCTGCTCACGGACTATTACAAAGATCAGGGTTATCTCACCTCAGGCGCATTTATTCCGCCCCAGCCGCTGAACGAGGGCACTGTCACCGTGCAGATTATCGAAGGGCGCCTTGAAGATGTGCGCATTACCGGATTGGAACACCTTAAACAGAGCTATATTCGCCGTCGCCTGAGCCAAGCCACCCAACCCCCCCTGAACCAAAATGAACTGCTCGAAGCCCTGCAATTGCTCCAGCTTGACCCCCTGATCGAGACCTTATCGGTCAACCTCAGTGCTGGCACTCGACCCGGCTTGAGCATTCTAGAACTCGAACTTGACGAAGCCCAGCCGCTGGTGGCATCCCTTACCCTTGATAATGCGCGATCGCCTAGTGTGGGGAACATTCGCCGCCGCGCTGATATTACTCACCAAAACCTGTTGGGATTTGGCGATGCCCTCTCCTTGTCGTTCACCAATACGGATGGCAGCAATTCCCTCGATGGTTTGAGCTACACCTGGCCTATTGACGGCCGCGGCGGCACGATCGCGTTTTCCCATAGTCGCAGCCGCAACGCCATTATTGAAGACCCCTTTGATGTGCTTGATATTACCTCCCGATCGCGGGGCTACCAGCTTACCTATCAACAACCCCTCCACAAAACCCCCAATACTGAATTGGGGGTGAGCGCGATCGCCTCAGTGCAAGAGAGCCAAAGTTTTCTAGGGCTCGATGATATTGGCGGCTTTCCCTTTTCTCCCGGAGCCGATAACGAAGGGCGCACCAAGGTCTCTGCCCTGCGCTTGGTGGGAGAATACAGCCGCCGCTCAAATCGAGATGTGTTTGCCATTCGTACCCAAGGTAGCTTCGGGATGCCCTGGTTTGATGCCAGCACCAGCGACATTGACGGTATCCCCGATAGTCGCTTTTTTTCCACCCGCACGCAGGTGCAATACCTACGCTTGTTGGCCCCCAATGTGTTTTTATTGCTGCGCTCCGATTTGCAATGGACACCGGATGATTTGCTCTCGCTTGAAGAATTTGCGATCGGTGGCGTTTCAACGGTGCGCGGTTATCGTCAGGATGAGCTGATTGGCGATAATGGCTTTTTTGCCTCGGCAGAGGTACGTTTTCCGCTCTTTAAGATTCCCGATTGGCAAACCCAACTCCAGCTCGCCCCCTTCTTTGATATCGGGCAGGTGTGGAATAGTGAGCGGGATGATGAACTGACCCAAGAGCGTCTTGCGTCGGTGGGTATGGGCCTTAGCCTCAGCATCGGGAACCGGTTTCAAGCGCGTTTGGATTGGGGGATTCCCCTGATTGAGGTGGATACAGAAGCCGACACGCTTCAGGAAGAGGGATTGCATTTCACCATGAGTTATCAACTTTAAGCATCAGGAGGAGCGCAGATGCGACGGTTTTGGCAATATGTCTGTTTGGGACTATTAATCACCCTGGTGCTGGGCTGGCCGGTCGGGGCAAGTTTAAAACCCGCCCCGATAAAACCCACCCCAACAATGGCGTTTTCCGGGCTAACTTTCGCCCAACTGAGCGACACCGCCCAGCAACGCTACGAAGCCGGGCAATACGAAGCAGCGTTGGAACTGTTGCTGGCTGCCCAGCACCAAGCGGAACGCTCAGGCGATCGCCTTGGGGTTATCCTTGCCCTGCGCAACCTCGCCCTAATCCGAACCCGCCTGGGGCAATGGGCAGCGGCAGAAGCTGACCTAGCGGCTGCAACTGACCAGGTGCCACAACTGCCTCAAGACCAACAAGCCGAGCAGCAAGCCGCGATCGCAGAACTCTACGGCCAATGGCATTTCCGTCAGGGGCAAGATGAAGCGGCACTGAAACAATGGCAAGCTGCCGCTGCGCAATATACTGCCCTAGATGATTTACTCGGCACAACCCGCAACCAACTCAACCAAGCCCGTGCCCTCCGCTACCTGGGTCTGTACTACCAGGCAGCCAAACAACTCACGACATTGCAAACATCACTCCAACAAGAGCCGGATAGTTTCCTCAAGGCCCAAGCCCTCCAACAGCTCGGTGAGGTGCAACGGGTGACGGGCAAACTCCAGGCTGCCCAAGCAACCCTGACTGAAAGTGCTGCGATCGCCGCAGCCCTCAACCAACCTGCTCTACAATCCCGGGTGTTACTCGCTTTGGGACATACCGCCCAAACCTGTGGCCCTGACTGCCCAGAGCTACAGGGTGCAATGGACTATTACCAACAGGCCGAACAACTGGCCTCCACCCCAACGCTCAAACTAACAGCCCAGCTCAACCAGCTTAATGCCCTGGTGCGGGACGGGTCAGCCGAAGCGATCGCGCCAGCCCGACAACTGTGGCAGCAGCTTAACCAAGCCCTGAGCCATCAACCCCGCGATCGCCAGACCCTGAACCAGCAGGTGCAACTGGCCCAAGCTGCAATCCGGCAACCCCGATTGCAAACCCCCGAGGCGATCGCCACCTTACTGGCCCAAACGGTGCAAGCTGCTGAACAGTTGGGCGATCTACGCCTCCAAGCCTTTGCCCTGAAGGCGCTCGGTCAACTCTACGAAGATCATCAGCGTTGGTCAGAAGCCCAGGTTGCCACTCAAAAGAGTTTACAACTGGCCCAAGCTATCCAAGCCCCGGATTTGGCATATCAGGATCAATGGCAATTGGGGCGGCTGTTCCGGGCACAACAGCAGCGTGAGCCTGCCCTCACCGCCTATGGTCAGGCGATCGCTACCCTCGGTTCCATCCGGGGGGATCTGGTCGCCATGAGCAGTGATGTGCAGTTTTCGTTTAAAGAGCGGGTTGAGCCAGTTTATCGGCAATATGTCGATTTGCTATTGCAGCCCGATGCCAGCCAAGACCAGCTCCAACAGGCCCGGAGCGCGATCGAGGCGCTCCAACTGGCAGAGCTGGATAACTTTTTCCGGGATGCTTGCCTTAATGCTCAGGAGCGCAAAATTGATGAGATTGATCCCCAGTCCGCGATTCTCTACACGATTATTCTAGATAACCGTTTGGAGGTCGTTTCCGCCCTTCCGGGTCAACCTCTGACCCATCATGCTGTTCACAAGCCCAAAGCCGAAATTGAAGCAACGCTTCTGGAATATCGCAAGTATGTGGTCAGTCCGCGTCGGCGACCTTTCAATCGTAAACGTTTACGGCTAGCGAATGATGTCTACCGTTGGCTGGTTGAGCCACTTGAATCTCAACTTCAACAGGCGGACACTGCAACCCTTGTCTTTGTGCTGGATGGTTATCTGCGGAATATTCCCTTACCAGCACTCCATGACGGTGAACAATACCTTATCGAAAAATACGCCTTGGCTTTGGCTCCCAGCCTGAACCTTGTCGACCCTCAACCGTTGGCAACCCAAAATTTAAGTCTTCTATTCGGAGGACTAACAGCAGCACGTCAAGGATTTAATCCCTTACCCAACGTCGAACTAGAGCTGACTCAAATTCAGGCCACTGATGCTAATACTTCAGTGTTGCTCAACCCCGAATTTACTGAAGCTCAGGTTGAAACAATGGTGAATGAAGAGGCTATTCCGGTGGTTCACTTGGCAACCCACGGCAAATTTAGCTCTAAAGCTGAAGAAACATTTGTCCTGACCTGGGATGCAAAGCTGGATATTAATGAGCTAAATGCACTATTGCGTACTGATGCCAAACAAACCACCCCGATCGAACTCTTGGTATTAAGTGCCTGCCAAACTGCTACGGGGGATGAGCGGGCTGCCCTTGGCTTAGCGGGAGTTGCTGTGCGGGCAGGTGCTCGAAGTACCCTTGCCAGTTTGTGGTTTGTAGATGACAAGGCGACTGCTGAACTGATGGCCAGCTTTTACGACGCATTAACCAGTAATTCGATCCAAAAAGCTGAAGCTCTTCGTCAAGCCCAGCTTAATATTCTCCAGCGACCAGATAAATTCCAGCATCCATACTATTGGTCTGCCTTTGTTCTGGTGGGAAATTGGCTATGATTCAGTAACTGAGCAATCCCAGACTTAGATTGAGTTCTTTACAGTAGCAACACCATGCTCTATCGACATCTTCAACTTGGTTTTGCATTGAGCTTGAGCGTGGTTCTTTGTACAAGCCAGATCAGTACCAGCTTCGCTCAACCCGCATCTAAACCCAGTGGGGGCGAACAAAGTGAACCCCTCAGCTCACGAGGGGGTGGGTCACGACGATTATGTGATGGGGCAGAATTAAGTGAGGCATCAGCGTGGAGCAGTTTAATTGCACTGACGCCCAAAGCTGATAACGTCATTACAACACCGCCAGATCAGACCAGCTTGTATGTCTATGTTCCTGGTTCTGAAGGTGAGGAGACTGTCCCCCTCGCCTTTGTCCAAATTGCAGACATGGAAACCGAAAAGATAATCTTGCAGAGCCAGATATTTGCACTCAATAGTAATAATGCAATTGTGCGTCTATTGTTACCGGATACCTTAAATCTCACCCTAACTACGGAACTTTCAGCCACGCAACGGTACTTCTGGCAACTCACAATCCTCTGCGACCTAGAAGATGAAGAAGCAGATCGATACATTGAGGGCTGGCTTCAGCCGCTCGATACAGCGAATGCCCTTGAACCCACTTGGCATGAACAGCTAGAAGACTGGTTTGACCAGCAAGATAACCACAATAACCCCGCCCCGTGGATAGAAGGTTTGAGCGCAGTAGGTTTAGGTGAACTATCCGACCTTCCAGTGCAAACCTACGAGCTGTTGCTAGAAACTGAGGTAACGGAGTAAGCCCTTCATGTCTGTTCCTGGCTGGTTTTGGCGGTGGCGCGGGGTGTGGGTCACCGCCCCAGCCGTAACATTATTGGTGCTGGGTCTGCGTTACTGGGGTCTGCTCGAAGGCTGGGAACTGGCAGCCTATGATGTCCTGCTACGATCGCGCCCCCAACCCACCCAACTCGATGACCGCATTGGCATCGTGACGATCGATGAAGCCGACCTGACTGCGGTTGGTCAAGGCCTAGTGCCTGATCAAGCCCTTGCCCAGACTATTCGCGCGATCGCAGCCCAAAACCCCAAACTGATTGGCCTCGACCTGTATCGAGATCTGCCCATTCCCCCCGGTACAGCTGCCCTCACCACCGCCTTTAAGGAGATCCCGAATCTCGTGGGGATTCAAAAGGTGGCGTCCCCCGCGATCGCACCCCCGCCTGATTTACCACCGGAGCGAGTTGCCGCCAACGATCTGGTATGGGACGACGATAACCGGGTGCGGCGAGCCTGGCTTTATCTTTACGACGCTGAAGGGAATGAATATTACGGCTTTGGCTTGTATCTTGCCCTCTGGCTGCTTGAAGACCAAGGGATTGGTTTTGAGATGATCCGGAATGGACGCGATCGCCTGGGGGCGGCTATTTTTGAGCCATTTCGGTCGTTTGATGGGGGGTATATTCGCGCCGATCAATCGGGCTACCAAACCCTAATTAATTATCGCGGTGCAGGGCAGCAGTTCCCCAACCTGCCCCTGCGGACTATTCTGCAAGGCGAACTTCCTGAAGACTGGGCCACTGACAAAATTATTCTGATTGGCACCACAGCCGAGAGCCTTAATGACTACTTCCTCACCCCCTACAGTGCTGGTGCGGGGCCCAACCCCGTTCCCCTTTTTGGTGTGGAAATTCAGGCCCAGATCATAGCTCAGGTGCTTGATGCTGCCTACGGCGATCGCCCGTTAATCCGACCCCTAGCAGAACCCCTGGAAATTCTCTGGATCACGCTTTGGGGCGTTATAGGAGCGATCGCGGCCTGGGGCTGGCGATTTGGGATTTACACCACAGCCAACCGTTCTGCCCCCACCCTCAGCAGCGGTCTTCAGCAGCTTCTCTTGCCGACCACTGGCGTTACCCTGCTCTGGGGTGTGGCGTATGGTGCATTGGTACAATGGGGACTCTGGGTTCCGGTTGTTCCCACAACCCTGACGTTTCTCGGCGCGATCGTTGGTATTCGCCTTTATCTGGCCAACCAAGCGGCTGGTCTCCGCCACACCTTTGGCCGCTACCTCTCCAATGAGATTGTCAGCACTCTGCTCGACCAACCCGGTGGCTTGCAACTCGGTGGCGTGCGTCAGCGCGTCACGATTTTAACCTCTGACCTCCGGGGCTTTACCGCCCTCTCCGAGCGCCTCCCCCCAGAAGATGTGGTGCGCGTGCTCAATATCTATCTCAAGGTCATGATGCAAGTGGTAACGGACTATCAGGGCACAATCAACGAAATCATGGGTGATGGGTTATTGATCTTCTTTGGCGCACCAACCCCGCGTGCAGATGATCCCCAGCGGGCGATCGCCTGCGCCCTGGCCATGCAACTGGCAATGCCGCAGGTGAATCAAGAACTCCAGCACCACAACTTCCCCAGCCTAGAAATGGGCATTGGCATTAACACGGGCGAATGTGTGATTGGCAACCTGGGCTCGGAACTGCACACCAAATATAGTGCCGTCGGCGCTCAGGTGAATTTAACGTTTCGGATTGAGTCCTACACCACGGGTCAGCAAATTTTGGTGTCGGAGTCAGTTTTAGCAACCCTAGATCGCGGCCAACTCCGGATTGATGGGTCTCGGATTGTTCATCCTAAAGGCGTCAAACAGAGCATCACGATCTACGAAGTGGGTGGGATGACTGTGCCCTATTCCCTGGCGCTGCCTAAAATTGCCGAAAAATTTGTGCAACTGTCTGAACCGTTGTCGCTGTTATATGTGCCGTTGGTGGGCAAACATATCAAAGAAGACTTTTTTAAAGGTCAATTGGTGCAACTCTCTGCCCGTGGGGGGAAAATTCGCTCGGAGTCGGGCGAGCCTGCCCCTGCGCCGTTTACGAACCTGAAGCTCAATCTTGTTAAGCTTACAAATGCACCGGAAATCAGTGATGATATTTATGCAAAGGTGCAAGATACCCCCAGTGCTGACGATTCATTTTTTGTGCATTTCACTGCCAAACCGCCAGCGATCGCAGCATTATTTTTACGCTTGCTTTCTCGGGATTTAAGTTCAAGCTAAAACGTTATTGGGTTGTAGTGGGCAATGCCTACCCTTGTATCAAAAGACGACACGCCCTAAACCGGCAACACCTTGCCCCGCAATCCTTTTGGAGCTGTAATAAAGACGACACGCCCTAAATCGGCAACACCTTGCCCCGCAAGCCTTTTGGAGCTGTAATATCGTAGCGCTCCAATACCGTCGGCACAATATCATAGAGCTGTGCCCCCTCTAGCACCTGACCCCCTTGAGGTCGTTGGGGATCATGGAAGATCATCAAACCAAATGGTGCATGGTTAGCATCATCGGGCCCTGTATCGTTATTGGTAGTGTAGATCGCGCCACCATTCCCCACCGTACCCACGGAGCGCCAAGCCAAATCATCGAAATACACCAGCAAATCCGGCGCAACCCCCCGCACCTTTTGGTAGATTTTCTGGGGTTTAAAGGGTTTAACATTGAGATCTTCGCCGTCAGGGCCAGGTAAGGCAGCGAGTTTTTCCACCAGGCGCGATCGCTCCATCTCGTATTCTTTCAGAGGAATAATCCCGTCCGGCTCCCGACCCTTAACATTCATAAAAATCCTGCCATAATAGCCCCCAGCCCCCCAAGCCTTCGTGCGGCTCCAATCAATCTCGACTTCATCTAAGGATGTCTGCACGGTCGGCGTCTCCTTCAGTGTTAGATAGCCCTCCTGAATCAGCCATTCATTAAGACAAATTCCCCCCATCAACGGCTGAGCACCATGATCTGAGACAATCAGCACCGCTGTTTCTTCACCGCATTGCGCCAACAGTTCACCCACCTGAGCATCAATATGGCAATAGTAATCATGGATCGCATGCTCAAATTCTGACCCTGGCTCATGTTGGGGATGGGTAGCATCCATCGGCTTCCAAAAAGCATGGTGAATGCGATCGACGCCCATATCCACAAACATCAAAAAGTCGGGTTCTTCTTCTGTGAGCATTCGCGCTGCCAGCTCAAAGCGCTGATCACAGAGTTTGTGAATATTACTGAGAATTTCGGCTTTGTTTTCCGAGCGAAAATGGGGCACATCCAGCATAAACTCCGGTAGCCAGGTTTGAATTTGCTCAGCTAGTTCTGGGGGATGGGTATAGGGGGCATCGGTATTCGGTGTCAGGAAACAGGAGACCATCGAGCCATTCACTTCGTAGGGGGGTGAGGTTCCCGGTACAGAGAGCACCGACACCCGCCAACCTGCATCCCCCAGCAGATCCCAGAGGCGCGGCACACGCACAGCCCGACCATCTGCGATCGCCATTTTCTGATAGGTGCGATCGGCGCGGTTCCGGAAGCCATAAATCCCCAACTCTCCCGGATCGCGCCCACTCATCATGCAACTCCAGGCCGGTACAGTGATCGCGGGGATGCTGCTTTCTAAGCGGCCATAACTCCCCTGACTCATCAGCCGCGAGAGATTGGGCAAATCCGCTCGCCATTTTTCAAACACCAATGCTGGTGCCATACAGTCGAGACCAATGATGATTAAACGGGGAGCAGCCATAAGAAATGAGATGCAATAAGCTTTAGCGTAAAAATGTAGGGGTGTTAGACCGTAGGGTGTGTTAGCGGAGCGTAACGCACCGACCTAGATTTTTGATGAGAAGCAGCATTTAGGATGGACATGCCCACCAAAACTCAGAGACGGGCAGAAGAACGAGCAAAATGACGACGGTAGAAGGCAAAGCTCGCCAAAGCCGCAGCACTCGCACAGAGTAGATGAACCGTATTAAACGGTGTACCCCCAAAAAACCAAGAATCTGTCCGCAAAAACTCAATCAAAAAGCGTCCCAACGGATACCAAATCAGATAGAGCAGCATCAGATCGCCTGGCTGGAGCTGCCGCTCAAATCGTCGAGAGATCAAGAGAATCACGCCAAATCCCACAAGGTTCCAGAGCATTTCATAGAGGAACAAGGGATGAAATCGCACCGTATCAGGGTACTGAGCCAAGTCATTGTAGGGTGCAAGGCGATGTTGAAAATCAATCTTGAGACCCCAAGGTAGGGTTGTTGGCGGGCCGTAGAGTTCTTGGTTGATGAAATTGCCCCAGCGTCCGATCGCTTGCGAGAGCGGCAGCGCCAAACCAATGCCATCTAAGTAAGTAAGAATCGGGATTCTACGCCAACGACTATAGAGCCAGAGGGCGATCGCACCGAAGATAAACGCGCCAAAAATATGGATGCCGCCACTGCGGAGGTTAATGATCTGCCAGGGATGAGCGAGATATCCCCCTAATCCGTTGGGGCCACGGGGCGACTGAATAAACACATAGTAGAGCCGCGCACCGATTAAACCAGGGATCAGCAACCAGGGCAGCATATCCAAAAAGGCATCCGGGTCTTCGCCTTGACGACCCACCTGACGACTCCCTATTTGCACACCCACTAAGATCGCGGCAGCCATAAAAAAGCCATACCAATGAACCACAATCGGCCCAAATTGAAACAGGATGGGGTCAACGGGCGGATACAAGGCAAAGGTTAAGGGCATGGAGGGATAGATAGAAGATTAGAGTTGGCAATCTCAGACGGTTGGGCGACTGCGTAGCGATTATCCCATAGATTAACGGGCCGCCTTTCAAGACCTAAAGCGATCGCAGACCCATTGCCCCAAAATGTCATGACGCTTGGCACGGCAGTCGTATTTGACTGGGGGCTGACGAATGCCATCTAGGGTCGTCTGGGCACGATATTCCCAGTAGTTTTTAGCGCTGCGTTGGAGTTCGATAATGCAGATCTGGTGTCCAGCTCGGTTTGAACAATAGAGGGGGCTGGCAGTGCAAGCGGTAAGGAATAAGAACGCCACGATTAGGCAAAGGGTTCTGAGCATAAAGCTAAGATCAAATGGATGATAGTCTAAAACCGCCGGGTCTTCTCCACACCATAAAAGACCCCCATACCCACTGAGAGCAACACCAGCAGCCAAATCACGCCACCGGGCAAAAATGTAAGCAAACCAAAGCCCCGGAGCAGGTAAATCAGGATCGTGAAGGCGAGGCTGCTCCAAAAAAGTGAGGTGGCGATCGACTCGGATTCAGGGATGGTCATGACAGTTCAGGTGAGCAATTAAAAAACGTTACAGGCCGCAATGTTGCATCCTAACTTGCTCAAGACTCGGGAAAATTAATAATTCGTTACTGAAAAAATTAGTTTCGTTGGAGCACGGTATTCCTGGGAGCCAAGCGGTGTAGAAATACAATCGCCCAAATCCAGATCAGATAAGGGATACAGCCTCAAGTGAGCGATCGCTCACTCCAAGACCGATAAGTATTTATACCTGTAAAAATCAACAATATAATTTCAGAATTTATTTTTTTGCTATTGAAACTTTTTTTATCAAAAGCTTATGCAAAATCTGGTTTTGTATTTTATTTTTATCTCAGCATCCTTGAGCAAACTTGAAGAATCTCAATAACGTTCTCAATCTTCCTTAGGCTAATTAGCAAGGCGATCGCTCTGTTAGTGGGCTTGTAAACCCCTGAACCTTTCGCCACAATGCAAATCATCAAGCAAACGCGATCGCAAAAATTTGTCTGTTATGCGGTAGTGAGGGGTAGCTTTGCCCCATTTCGATCCCAAATAACTTAATCCTTAAACAAGACCCCAAACATTATGAGACTCGCAGTTTACGGCAAAGGCGGCATCGGCAAATCCACCACCAGTTGCAACATCTCCACGGCCTTGGCCAAACGAGGCAAAAAAGTCTTGCAAATTGGTTGTGATCCCAAACATGACAGCACCTTCACCCTAACTGGCTTTCTCATTCCCACCATCATTGACACCCTACAAGAAAAGAACTTCCACTATGAAGACATCTGGCCCGAAGACGTTATCTACAAAGGCTATGCTGGCGTGGATTGTGTTGAAGCTGGCGGCCCACCGGCAGGCGCAGGCTGCGGCGGCTACGTCGTCGGAGAAACCGTCAAACTCTTGAAAGAACTCAATGCTTTTGATGAGTATGATGTGATTTTGTTTGATGTTCTCGGTGATGTGGTTTGTGGTGGCTTTGCTGCACCGCTGAATTATGCAGATTACTGCCTGATTGTCACCGACAATGGTTTTGATGCTCTGTTTGCTGCTAACCGGATTGCCGCCTCGGTTCGGGAAAAAGCCCGTACTCATCCCCTCCGTCTCGCAGGACTGATCGGCAACCGCACCTCCAAGCGCGATCTGATTGAAAAATATGTCGAGCACGTACCCATGCCCGTCTTGGAAGTGTTGCCGCTGATTGAAGATATTCGTGTTTCTCGGGTCAAGGGCAAGACACTCTTTGAAATGTCCGAAACCGACCCCATGCTTGACTATGTCTGTGACTATTACCTCAATATCGCAGACCAGATTCTGGCTATGCCGGAAGGAGTTGTGCCAAGTGAAGCTCAAGACCGCGATCTGTTCTCACTACTCTCAGATTATTATCTCAACCCCCCTGCTGATGCTCCGGTTCAGCAGGCTGATTCTGAGTTGGAATTGATGATGGTTTAAGGCAGTCCACAGTTATCAATTTCCCCGCTGGCGACGCTACGCGAATGCAGTTTGCAGTTTTCTCCTCCCAAAAAAAAACCCTGTAATAAGGGGTCGGCGTAGCTAGGGGGATCTCGGGTCTAGCGGTATCGATGCAATCAATCTGGAAGCGATTGCAATTGCCCACGAGACCTGAATCCCCCCTGCCCCCCTTCGTAAGGGGGGTTCTGAGTGAGCCTTGCATTCTGGCTTTACCCTTTTCCCTCTAAATCTTTCCCCTTGTCCCTACACATAAGGAGAACCTGAAATGACCGCCGCCCAAATCCGCCCCACCACCCCCGAACCCAGTGCCCTCAATTTTGAATGTGAAACGGGCAACTATCACACGTTTTGTCCGATTAGCTGTGTGGCTTGGCTCTATCAGAAAATCGAAGATAGCTTCTTTTTAGTCATTGGAACGAAAACCTGTGGCTATTTTTTGCAGAATGCGATGGGAGTGATGATCTTCGCTGAACCGCGCTATGCAATGGCGGAACTCGAAGAAGGTGATATTTCCGCTCAGCTCAATGATTACGATGAATTGAAGCGTCTTTGTGATCAGATTAAGCGCGATCGCAACCCCAGTGTGATTGTCTGGATCGGCACCTGTACCACCGAAATCATCAAGATGGACTTGGAAGGGATTGCACCTCGCCTCGAAGCTGAGATTGGGATTCCCATTGTTGTGGCGCGGGCGAACGGTCTCGATTATGCCTTTACCCAAGGGGAAGACACGGTGCTCGCTGCCATGGCCCAACGCTGCCCCAAGCAAGCCCCCACAAAAACGGAGGAAAAAGAAGAGCGCAACGCGATCCAAAAGCTGCTCAACTTTGGCCGTCAAACAGAAGAAGTAACCCAAGCAGAAGCAGAATATGCCGACCATCCGCCGCTGGTACTCTTTGGTTCCTTGCCTGATCCGGTTGTCACCAATTTGACCTTAGAACTCAAGAAGCAGGGTGTGAAGGTTTCGGGCTGGTTACCCGCAAAGCGTTACACAGAGCTGCCGGTGATTGAAGAGGGCTACTATTCTTGTGGTGTAAACCCGTTCCTCTCCCGTACTGCTACCACGCTGATGCGCCGTCGCAAGACTAAGCTTATCGGTGCGCCGTTCCCCATTGGCCCGGATGGCACAAGGGCTTGGCTGGAAAAAATCTGCTCCGTGTTCAACATTGAACCGAAAGGGCTGGAGGAACGAGAAGCGCAGATCTGGCAGAATCTGGAAGATTATGTGCAGCTCATTCGTGGCAAGTCGGTCTTCTTTATGGGGGACAATCTCTTAGAAATTTCTTTGGCACGGTTCTTGATTCGCTGTGGCATGACGGTTCCTGAAATTGGCATTCCTTATATGGACAAGCGCTATCAAAAGGCGGAACTCGATTTCTTAGAGCGAACCTGTAATGAGATGGGTGTGGCTTTACCACGCATTGTGGAAAAGCCGGACAATTACAACCAAATCCAACGGATCTATGAGTTGAAGCCAGATTTGGTAATTACAGGGATGGCCCATGCGAATCCATTGGAAGCGCGAGGCATTGATACCAAGTGGTCAGTGGAGTTCACATTTGCTCAGATTCATGGCTTCACAAATGCGCGGGATATTTTGGAGCTGGTGACCCGACCCCTGCGCCGCAATACAAACCTGAAAGATTTGGGTTGGGATAAATTGGTGAAAGAGGCGGTTGAAGTCTAGGGTATATCATCAGTTTGTCAAAAATCCATCAGCCAAGGCTGATGGATTTTTAAGTTGGGATAGATTACATTGCTTGGGCTTGCCATAACACGCTATCAAGGTCGCTCAAATATCCAAAGTATGTAGAGGTGAATTAGATGTGAAGAGCGCGATCGCACTCTCCCCAACCCCAAAACTTTGCCCTATCCTAAAAAGAGATATGGCTTTTTCTGGCAACCCATGAATTCGCACCACTCCTCCAAAGAAGAAGAACTCCGTCGTCGAGAAGAGGCACTCAAAGAGCGTGAGCTGCAAATTCGGCTACAGGAGCTAGAAGCAAAGTTGGAGCCTCCTATAACACCAACCACGCCTCATAACCCTGCTCAACCTCCCAAAAAGCAGCCTTGGTATCAACGGCTGCCCAATATTGTGAAATTTATTGCGGTGGTACTCGTTGTATTAGTGGCGATTCGGATCGCAGCTTGGCTAGCCAGTGTCATTCTAGTGCTGGCGGTCAGTTGGGTTGGATATAAACTTTTCTTAGAAAGCCACGATTAGGGTAACTTAGTTAGTTCATCACTTGACTGCGCAAGAGTTGAAGATGACCTTCAGCAGCGATCGCCTCAAAACCCGCATCCAACTCCATAAATACTGTCCAATCATTGAGGCTGGATTGTTGGGTGATTTGTTCAATGATCATTGTCTCCAGTTGAGTCTGACGTCTACCCTTCCAGAGCTTATCTGCTAAGGCAATGAGGAGTTCTTCTAAAGAGCAAGGCAAAGTTTGCCATTGAGCATGGGAGCGGCAGCAACGCGCCAGGGTCGGCTCAACCCCGTGGGCAATCAACAGTTGTTCCCCAGCCGCTTCATGTTGATGGCCTGGAGTGGTGAGTTCTTGCGGATGCAATATCTTACCCGCATCATGCAACGCGACGCCCAAACGCACAAAGCGCTCATCAAGATGAACAGGGAACGTTCGGAGTTGGGTCAGGAGTATTTCTGCCGCCTCTCCCACCAATTGGACATGCAACAGCAGTTTGGCAGGCGCACCTAATTCACGCAAAAGCTCATATGCAGCTTCAACGGTCCGCAACTGTATAAAACTAGACCTAGTAAGCCCCATTATTACGGGGGAACAGCATAATAAACACCGTCTTAATCACGACAAACAAATCCAACCACCACGTCCGGTAGCCTGCATAATACACATCCATCTGCACCCGGCGGTGGTAAGGAATATCATTGCGACCCGACACCTGCCATAAGCCAGTAATCCCTGGCTTTATGGTTAAGACACGATCCATATGACGACCATAGCGGGGTAGCTCTTGGGGCACGAGGGGGCGGGGTCCCACCACACTCATATCGCCTTTGAGCACATTCCAAAACTGAGGCAACTCATCTAGGCTGGTCATGCGTAAAAAGCGACCCATTGCTGTGATGCGAGGGTCACGGCGAAGCTTGAAATCTGCTTCAAATTCAGCCTGTAAATGGGGCGAACAGGCAATTAAATCCTCAAGCACGGCATCCGCATTGCGTACCATCGTCCGAAACTTGAAGCAACGGAAAGGACGATAGTTTCTGCCAATCCGTTTCTGGACAAAAAAGATTGGCCCTGGTGATGTTGCCGCAATCAACACCATGAGTATGAGATAGAGCGGTGAACAGGCAACCAGGATCGCTGATGAGAAGACAATATCGAACAGCCGTTTAGTTGCAGCCCCATTGAGCAGCCGGGCCAGTTGATTGCGCGTTCGGTAGCGCCGCTGCACTGCTAGGGACTGTCGTCCTTTGACAATCAGACCCTGAATCAGTTTCGCAGGAACCCAATGAATTTCGGCAGTCATTCTTACTCCTTCACATCACACCACATTTGCTCAAGGTCTTGACTGACAAGTTATTGCAGCCAATCCGAACATCCTCACTCTGCCCAGCCCAGGCGATCGCTAGAGACCGCCCTTGCCCTCCAATCCTGGTCACAATACGCTAGAAAATCAAGGTATTGTTCTTTAAAAACCAAGGCTGAAAATCTGAGTGCTTGCTCTCGGCAAGACTCAGGCTGTAGTTTACCCTGCATTTCCTCAAAAATCTTAACGGTTTTGACAATATCCCGAACATCTTGACGCAAAAAATGCAAACCCGTTCCTTTTTGAGGGTCGTTGCGTAGATCACAAACTGTTTCTAATGTGCCTCCTGAACCATAGGCAATAACTGGCGTACCACAGGCCTGGGCTTCCACGGGGGCGATTCCGAAATCTTCGCAAGCTGCATAAACGAATGCTTTAGCCTGGGTCATATAGTCCTCAACAACCGAATTTGGCTGCGATCCTAACATTTGCACATTGGGTCGTGCCAGCTTTTGGAGCAGTTCCCGTTCTGGCCCATCCCCAATCACCACCAATGGCAGTTGTAATTCGTTAAAAGCTTCGACAATTAGACGGACTTGCTTGTAACTCACCAAACGTGACACGGTTAGGTAATAGTCCGCTTTGTCGGGTGTAAAAGGGAAGCGCTCGATCGCAACAGGCGGATAGATAACCTTCGCTTTACGGCGATAGCAGCGCCAAATCCGCCGCGCCGTATGCTCGGAATTGGCAATAAAGTAATCGACACGATTGGCACTGATCGCATCCCACTGCCGCAGATAATGGAGTATCCCTCGGGTTACCAGCCCCGGTAGCCCTCGCCCCATCGGTGAGCGCTGGAGATAATCGAAGGTGAGATCCCAGGCATAACGCATGGGGGTATGGCAGTAGCAGATGTGGAGCTGATCAGGACGTGTCAGAATCCCTTTAGCAACGGCATGGGAGGAGGAGAGCACGCGATCGTAGTCCAAGACATTGAGCTGCTCGATCGCCACAGGCAGGAAGGGCAGATATTTCTGCACCCCACTGCGAGCCCCAGGAAAATGCTGCAAAAACGTGGTGCTAATGGGGCGGCCGTAGAGATAACTCTCGGGATTAATCGATTCAAAATCAATCAGTGCAAAGAGATCTGCCTCAACATGGTTCAAGATTTCTTGCACCACTAGCTCAGACCCGCCCGTGGCTTGGGGCGTTAACCATTCGTGGATCAGAGCTGTTTTCATTGCCTTGTGCGACTGGAACTGTTCACAGCGAGCGTGAGTTGGGTTTGAATGAGTTTGAACAATCTTATAGAAGATCTTTGTAAAGAAACAGGAAAGATAGCGCAGGGTACAACATTTTGAGGCTAAACCAGCCACTACTCATTACTGATTACTTGCTCCTCATTACTCACTTTCTCCCTGCTTCGATCGCTCCAACGAGACCCCCAACCGCTGCATCAGCCAAATTTCAAAATTCCGGAGTTTGTAAGCTTGGGCTGCGATCGCAGGGTCAACCATCGGTTCAACCAGAATCGTAAAGACCCCCAAACGATTGCCTGCGAGGGTATCGGTCAAAAGACGATCGCCCACCATTGCCACAGATTCCTTGGGTAAATCCATCTGCGCGATCGCATCCATCAGCTTGCGGCGAGAGGGTTTGCGGGCCCCAGAGAGATAGGGTAAATCCAGCGCTTGGGCAATCCCCCCAATCCGACGATTGCTGAGATTATTACTGACCAACCAAATTGCCACGAGAGGACGGACTTGTTCAATCCAAGCGGTAACCGAAGGCGGCACTTGACTTTGCTTGAGAGGAACGAGGGTACTCTGCTTTATTGTTCGCTATCCTCTCACAAATCGGGAAAGTTTCAGCATTCCCCTTGGGGGGCACAACCTAGGGTACGAGAGGGATCAGCCGCAGTACGATCACTTGAGGTTTCTAAATAAAATCT
>JAAHHN010000158.1 GCA_010672165.1 Spirulina sp. SIO3F2
TCACCGGGATGTTATGTCGCCAATGCTCCAGCGCGGCCCCAAAACCATGGAGTAAGAGAATGGGGGGCGCATTCGGGCTCTGTGGACTCAACACTCGACCTACACTGTAGCGAATCTGCCACCCTCGCCAGAGCCAATCCCGTTGCTGACCAACCTGTTCAAGCCATTGCATAATGGTGTATTGAATAAAAACATTAAGTTAATAAACTGCCCGAAAGCCCTGACAAATCAGTACAATGGCAGGGAGAAACCCTAATCAACCCCTTACTACTCTACACCGCTAATAATCGTCCAGTATACATACGCTTGTGAAAGATAAACGCAAACCTCGCCGAGATTTACCCCAGATCAACGAACGTGTTCGTTTCCCTAAAATCCGTGTAATCGATACTGATGGCACCCAGTTAGGCATCATTACATCTGAGGAAGGTCGTCGTTTAGCAGAAGAGAAAGAGTTGGATCTCGTTCTGGTCAGTGACAAGTCTGACCCCCCTGTTTGCCGCATTATGGACTACGGTAAATACAAGTTTGAACAAGAGAAGAAGGCACGAGAAGCCCGGAAAAAGCAGCATACTGCCACCGTTAAGGAAGTAAAAATGCGCTATAAAATTGACGATCACGATTACCAAGTCCGGGTTAACAATGCCAAACGCTTCTTAAAAGAGGGAGATAAAGTCAAAGCGACCATCACGTTCCGGGGTCGTGAGATTCAACATTCCAATCTTGCCGAACAATTACTCAATCGGATGGCCAATGATCTCGAAGAGGTTGCGGAAATTCAACAACGTCCCAAGCGGGAGGGTCGTAATATGATGATGCTCCTCGCCCCAAAAAAATAAGACCCTGTCTCAGCAGTGACCCGGCAGAATAGTGGTGGGCTCAAACCATTATCATTTTGCTGTCGAGTTGCTTCTGTATTTCTTTTGCTAATGATGGTATGAAAGCCACAAAAAGTGCTCACCCCCCCGCTGGTTGGCAGCAACAACTGCTTAAAATTGTCAACCTCCGTCCTGAAGAAGGTGAACGCACCTTCCTGATGTTTGTGTTTTATACCTCAACATCAGTGGGTTTACTCTGGCTGGAGCAATGCACAATTGCGCTGTTTTTAGAGCATTTTGGGGCTGAAGGTTTGCCTGTAATCTATATGGCTAGCGCCCTGATGGGTTCAGGATTGGGCATCCTTTACTCTTGGCTACAGAATAACTTTCCCCTCAAGCAAGTGTTTGTGGTGATTGCCTTATTAATGTCGCTGCCCCTTTTGATTTTTCGCACGGGTCTCGCCTTCGGAGAGCTGAATATGTTTCTTTTGGTAGGAACCGTGTTTGTGCTGCGGCTCTGGATGGACGCTGAAGAAATTCTCAATGATCTCAATTCCCAAGTTGCGGCCAACCAGCTGTTCAATATTCGTGAGATTAAGCGCACCTATCCCATCATTTCTAGTGGTCTATTGGTGGGGGATGTATTATCAGGCTTTTCTCTCCCGATTCTATTACTTTTGATTGGTCTTGAAAATGTGATCATTGCAGCCGCAGCCATGATTTTGGTAGGGGGGCTGGTGCTTTTATATTTGAGTAATCGCTATAAGCAAGCTTTTCCCGACACGCCTGTACGTGAAATTGAGGATCTCCAAACGTCCTATGCGTCCAAGCGCACCAATACAACCCTTAAGCAATACATTCTGCCTCTGTTTGCTTTCTTCATTCTTGGGGAACTTCTATTCTTGTTGGTTGAGTTTCAATATTTGGGTGAACTGGAGCGAGCTTATCCCAATACTGAGGAAATCGCCGGTTTTCTGGGGTTGTTTTCAGGAGTTTTAGGAATTTTTGAACTCGCAACGCAATGGTTCGTTTCGAGCCGTGCGGTTGAGCGATTGGGTGTGTTTGTAGCGGCCATGTTTTTACCGATTTCTCTTTCTTTTCTGGGATTAGCCACGATCATCTTCGATGTCTCCAATGTTGGAGGGGTCAATCTTGACAGCGCCAAAATTCTTTTTTTTGGAGTAATCGTTCTGAAATTCTTTGATGAACTTTTACGCTATACACTGATCGCGGGGATTGAACCCTTTCTATTTCAACCCCTGCCTACAGAAATTCGGAATTCAATTCAAACCCAGGTTCAGGGAATTGCTGAACCCTTAGCGACTGGACTGACTGGAGTTGGCATCCTGGCAACTGTTTGGATTTTGGGGCAATTGTTTCAGTCTTTGCCTGCGGAGGCAGCCCGTCAGGCTCAAGGTGCAGTCTTTGTTCTGGCGATTGTCGCGTTTTCGATTATCTGGGCCATCAGCGCTCTCTTACTGCGCCAAAGTTATATCACCCTCTTGGTACAGAGTGCTGAGCAGGGTCGCTTGGGGTTTGGGAATGTGGATCTCAAGCCGTTCCGACGTGCTGTTGTGGAATCGTTGGATCAAGACACCTCAGATGAAGATAAACGCTCTTGTATTCAATTGCTGGAGCGAATTGATTTGCCCAATGCAGGCGAAATCCTCGCACCTCGTCTTGTGAATCTCTCGCCGTCTTTGCAGCGGTTGAGCATGGATGTGATGTTGCAATATCCCGATGCAATCTATCTTTCTCATGTCCAACGGCTGATTGAAACCAAGCCGGGTTTGGATGTGTTGGCGCTAGCATTACGCTACATTTGGTTGGCACAGCCGGAGTTGGAAACCCATACGCTCAAGCCTTATCTCAACGAGCGGGTTGATCCGATGGTTCGTGGCACAGCTGCGGGTTTGATTTTGCGACGGGGGACTGTCGGTGATCGCAAGGACGCGATCGTATCCTTAGAGTACATGTTGACTGCCAATCGTGAACAAGAGCGAGTAATTGGTGTACAAGCGCTTCAAGAAGTGGATGAACAGTCAGAATTATTACAGTTCTATATTCCAGTTTTGCTCCAGGATGATTCGGCACGAGTACGCTGTGCTTTACTCAAGGCGATCGCTGCCAAGCGCTTAACCAGCTATTACCCCTCTTTACTCAAAGGGCTGTACTATCGCTCAACTCGTGAGGCTGCTAAACAGGCTTTGATCAAGCTCAATGATGAAGCAATTGCTCTATTACGTGAGGTCGGTGAAGATATTCGCAAACCAGACTATATTCGCCAGCAATCTTGGTCAGCATTAGCGGAAATTGGTACCGAATCTGCAATTACTTGTTTGGTTCAACAACTCCTGACCAGTTGGGGGACAGCACGGCGCAATCTCCTGCGCACCTTACAAAAAGTCCCAGGTGAGCACGGCATTGAAGCGGTTTTGGAAGCAATAGGACGCAGTGGCGTTGAAGCGCTTATTGAACAAGAGCTATTACTCCTAGCCCAAACCTATGCTGCTGAATTGGATTTAGCAGAAACAATCGTTCAAGGGCGAGAAGCCAATCTCTTACGAGCTGCGCTGAAAGGAATGCAGCGCGATATTTTTGATCGCTGCTTCCTGATTATGAAACTGATTTATCCTTTTAGCTCGATCCAAGCGGCCATCCTCAATCTAAACTCAGAGTCAGAAGTGAGTATTGCGCTCGGCTTAGAGATTTTAGATAACACGATTGATCTACCGCAAAAGCAAATTTTTCTGCGGATCCTAGAAACCCGACCCATTCAAGAGCGGTTGACTGATATGAGGGAGCTACTTGATTATCAACCCGTGGCTGCCAGCGAACGTCTGCGTCATTTGTTGGAATTTCGCCATTTTTTGTCTGATTGGACTCTCGCTTGTTGTTTTCATCTGGCGCATGAACAGCGTTGGACAGTCTCCCGCGAAGCCGCTTTGGTCGGTTTATCCCATCCCAGCAGCTTTGTGCGGGAAGCAATTTTGTCTTATCTACGAGCAGCCAGTCCCCGCACCTGTCTAGAATTATTGCCTGTTCTTCAAGATGATCCCGACCCCTTGGTGGCGGCCCAGGTTGATCGTTTAAAAATGGAGTTAAATTATATAAGTCAATCTTAGGGTTTCTATGCTCAGTAGCTTTGAACGCCTCCTCTTTATTCGTCGAGTTTCTATTTTTCAAGAGTTGCGTGATGAATTTTTGGTAAAACTGGCTTCAGCGATGGATGAGCTATCATTCCCATCGAACCATATGATTTTTGAGCAGGGCGAGGAAGGGCGATCGCTGTATATCGTAGTTTCTGGGCGAGTACGAGTGCATTTAGGTGATCGAGATCTGGCAAAACTCGATGCAGGCTCTATCTTTGGTGAGATGGCCCTATTTGATGCGGAACCCCGTTCAGCTTCGATCACCACCCTAGAAACGTGTGACTGCCTAACGTTGAACCAACTACAACTCATTGATGCGATCGAAGAAACGCCAGAAATTGCAGTTAATATCACTCGGGCGCTGTCTCGGCGCATCCGTGAACTCAACGGCAAAATCAATACCTATGAGGCGGAACTCAAATCTCTCAAACCCATTACCTAGTGAGTATGATGATAGGCGCCGAGTTCTGGGTGGAAAGATACCATTTCTGCGCGAACGATAACCCCTAGTTGTTTGAGCATGGTCTCTAAAACTGGATCGGCTCCCAAACGGAGATAACCAGTTTTAATTTCAAGGGGAACGTGGCGGTTGCCCAGATGATAAGCGGCTTGTAAGAGTTGTAATGGCTCGGATGCCGTCACTGTCAAGACAGGCTCAGGTTTAGCAACCACTTCAATGGCTTTATTATCTGTCGTAGTTAACCAATTGCCATGCTGAAGCACTGTGCCACGAGGCAATTGCAGCACAACCTCACAGTTTTGCTCGGCCCAGAAAAAACGATGGCGAGTTCTCGTCCGTTCAGCAGCCGTCAGGGAGAATTGTCCCAACAGAACACGATTTTGAGGGCCAGACGACAACTTTTGAACCGTTAGAGATTTAACCATCCTGAACTGCAAGCGTTTCTAAATTCGGGCTGGCGACAAAGTTGAGCCATTTTGTCTTGAATACGGCGCTGAATTTCGCTGTTTGAGCTGGCGATTTCAGTAATCTGATTAAAGCGCCGATTGCTCAGGCCATTCGCCTCAATGATCCGAGCGGCGCGATCGCAGTATTGTGCTGCCACCTGGCTTCCTGGTAAACCGCTAAACACGTCTGCACAAACAATATCCGGATTACCCCCAGCTTGACGAATTTCCCGTTCTGCTGTCCGACGATGGGGCTCCATCTGCAAAACAGATTTAGCGTATTTTTCAATTTCACTGGCTGAGGGTGGATTTTGGGCATGGGCAATGGTAGTGAACCAATGACTGGAGGAAGCAAGAACATCTGGTGTTGTTCCGCTAACTGTCAAACCGATTCCTACGATCAGTCCAATCAGACTGGATCGCGTTAAGTTCGCAAGATTTGGTTGTATCGATAAGCGCGGCATCATAGTAACAGCAGTGTTAGACGAGTTGAATTCCGTTCGGTTAGGAGGGAGCTTTGCCAAATTGCGAGGCAATTGCATGATATTGCACAACCGTCAGAGCACAACAGCGCGAAGCCTTCAAGTCATACCGTCGAGTTAGGACTCAGCGTACCTATACGATAACAGATAAGGATTTCTGAAGTTTATTCCAAAAACTCATAGAAATTTGGTAAGGTTTAACAGTTTCCTAATCGAACTCTGGCATGGTTTAGGCACTCACTCCCTACTTCAATGAACAACTTGGGGTTGGATAAGTTCCATCACAGTTGTTTGCTCAATGATTTGTTATTAGAGTCTTCTGTATAAGCACGATTAGCTACAATTCTAGCTAGATCCTTGATAATGGGGTAGTCATGAGCACAAATTTAATGACCACTGATCCATCGTTATGATATGTTCTTTCATTATTTTTAAAGTTGTAGGTGTTACTGAATCCCGAATGATGGGGGAGATGTTGAGCACGGTTATCATTTCCACAACTCAAGCATCGTGAGTACATTGTTCTCATTTCAGTAGAACCAAGTTTTGACCAAACTGGGAGATCAATCAAACGCTAAACTAGCCTAATGTGTCCCCTTTATCTTCACCTGATGATATGACAATTTTGGTTATTGGCTATGGGAATTCCCTCCAAAGCGATGATGGCGCGGGTCAATTAATTGCGCAGACCATTGCAAGCTGGCGGAATCCAATAGTACGAACCCGTATAACCTGTGACTTAACCCCCTCACTCGTCAGTGAGATTGCTCAGGCTAACATTGTTGTTTTTGTCAAAGCAATGACGATTTCCTATTCTACAGAGACCACTAATTCTAGTGAAGGGGGCTTACAAGTTCATTTGGTCAGTCCCCAACAAGCGGATGATCAATGGGGCCATCACTGTACACCACAAGTTTTGCTCACGCTTACCCAGCGTCTTTACAATATCCTGCCCCAGAAAAGCTATTGGTTCTGGATTCCGGGATATGACTTTGATTTTGGAGAACAACTCTCTACCCTCACCCAGCAGGGAGTTCAGCAAGCTCTAACCCAGCTAAGTGAACTCATCCGGAGTCATGAACAGAAATCCAAGCCCCGTCTCAAAGCAGAGACGATATCCTGATCTGAAATGCCCCTTGTGGCATTTCAGACAGCAGGGTGGTTTCATACAAGGAGAGAAAAATCTGAGAGCACGAGTTTTCGTCGAGGTTACATCAGTATCTGAGGCAAGCGGAACGGAAGAACAAGATTCCACATTATTTTCTCTCGCTAAATGAAACCACCCTGCTTCTGGCATTTCAGACAGGGGGGAGCATACAATAGGCTTTGGTGTGGAAAGAATCAGGACTGAAGAGCAATCTTCAACAGCTCAAAGACTGAATTCCCCATATCCAACGACTGTTATCCTTGCAGCGAGTCCGATGATCAAGAGTACCCCTATGTAATTGGATTGCTGGCTGAAGGTCTGCGGTTTATAACCTGGTCGATCAGACCATAGTTTTTGGCTTCGGCTGCGGACATAAAAAAGTCCCGATCTGTATCTACTTCAATTTGTTCAAGAGGTTGATGGGTTTGGTGGGCTAAATGCTGATTCAGCAGGGACTTGAGATAGAGAATTTCCTTTGCTTGAATCTCGATATCGGTAGCCTGACCTTGAGCTCCTCCTAGGGGCTGATGGATCATAATTCGAGAGTTGGGTAGACTCATCCGTTTACCCGGCTCTCCTGAACTCAAGAGAAATGCGCCCATACTGGCGGCTAAACCCACACAAATAGTAGAGACATCGGGGCGAATTTGATTCATCGTATCAAAAATCCCTAGACCTGCGGAAACAGAACCTCCCGGTGAGTTGATGTAAAGGTAAATATCTTTTTCTGGATCATCGGCTTCGAGAAATAAGAGCTGAGCCACAATCAGATTGGCAATGGTGCTATCGACTTGTTGTCCCAGAAAAACAATACGCTCGCGTAACAGACGGGAATAGATATCAAAAGCGCGATCGCCGCGCCCTGAGGATTCAATAACAGTTGGGATCATAGGGTTTGATGCAAGTAGCCAGAATTCTGCTTCGATTGTAACGATTTGGGTTCATCCTTTGTAAGGATAACTAGGGCGTGTTGTCAGTTAACACCAGAAGTCTGAAGAGACAAAGGATAGATCTCCCGACCCAAAAAACAGGAAAAGGGGCTGTAAGTTAGTCATAGTAAGAGTTTAAAGTCTAATTGACGACAGCCCCTGGCTAGGCGGCTGTCCGACGACGTTCAGGTTTAGAGCGATTTGAACTCACATTGGCATAGCGACGGAGCACTTCATTAAACGTTTGGGCAACACAAGTGCCATTGGCTGCACTAACAATTGAAACATTGAAATCAATATGGTGTTCAGGACTGGTGATGCGATCGCAGGCTTCTCGAACATTCATCTCAATCCGTCGAAACAAATTACGGGCATACTCATCGACATTGGCTTGACTGATTCCAGGTATACACCCCATAGCTACCACGCTCTCGAGCAGATCAATCTTATTAATCACCAATGTTACATTTAGTAAATTTGTACTATATACCGTGGCGAAGACGATTTCCAGAATTGCCGGCACAATATACTCCAGATGCTGCTCAAGACGCTTTTGAATCTTGCTCTCCGTGTCAGTAGCAAGCCAATCAATCAATTCTTCCGTTGACAAGGGTTGATTATTCCGCTCCAAGCGTGGGGCAATATCAACAACAAAAAACACAGCATTAATCAACCGCCGCCCTGGTTGCCCCAGAACCTTGGCAGAGGCATTCAAAGTGTTCTGAGAAGGAGATTGGCCTTGGTAATCGGAAAGGATAATGCGGCTTTGCTTTTTGGTTTCGAGATCAACATACTTCTCACCACTGTAAAACGCGAAAAACTTGGTCGATTGTTCTGGGCGAATATCACCGCCCAACCAGCTTTTGATGAGCGTGGTCTTACCACTGCCGCCACGGCCGTAGAGATAAAAGCGACAAGCATTCACTTTCAACAGCGATTCGGTACGCATACTGTCCACGAGTTCACTATAGAAATCGGTCGTGACCCCCACCGAAATTAACACCAGCACAGCCGTTAATAAAATACCAATCATGACGGGGCCCGTTGCACTGCCCATGCCACCATTGAGCAAAACGACAGCAACCATTGCCAAGACAACCAGTACAATAAAGATTAGATATCTACGTCCTCTCATTAGCGTGATTCCCTGAGCGCAATAGGCAAAAATTTAAAGATGGCTTGACACATCAGACAAGCGCGAACCAGTGTTTGGAGCATCAATCGGGGTCATTGCAGATTGAGCAAAGGAGATGAGGTTAATGTGAGCCATTAACTAGCAATGGAATTAGGGCTTGGACTAGACTGTATTCTACGTCAAAGCGGTCAGCATCCCAATGGGGGGCAATACCGAAGATATGCGCCCGCGTTTTTCACGTCAGGTGTTATGGTTCTAGACCCATGATTTGGCGATAGTGAGTTTCCATCTGAGCAATATTGGTGGAGGGACGATGCGCAAGCCAGTTGCCATAGGCTAGAAGGTCTTGACGCAGTCTAGTCTCGTCAATTTGAGTGGCTTGTCCCTGGTCGATCACACAGGAACCTTGTACCCAAGCCATTCGCACAGCCTGACAGGGACGACCCAACACTAACAAACCCACCGGGTTGGTTTTGGGCAACAAGGAGAGTTGAGTCAAGTCATAGAGCACCAGATCCGCGCTCATGCCCTCAGTTAATCGTCCTCGTTGTTGTCCTTGTCCGAGTCCCTGAGCACCACCTTGAGCAGCGATTTCAATCGCCTCGCTGGGCTTGAGCCAATGGCGATAGTCTGGCTCAGTAATATTGTGAAGGATTGCACTCAGTTTGATGGCTTCGAGCAGATCTTGACCATCATTGCTAGCGGCACCATCGCAACCGATCGCAATGTTTATACCAGCTTGACGATATTTGAAAATGGGAGCAATCCCACTGCCAAGGCGTAAGTTACTCAATGGGTTATGCACGACAGTTGCGCCGGTTTGAGCCAGGATGCTGATATCTGAGTCGGTCAGCCAAATGCAATGGGCTAGCGCTGTGCGCTGATTAAGAAAGCCCAGTCGATGCAGATGCTCAACAGCCGTACAGCCATATTTCTCTTGGGCCAGACGCTGTTGGGCCTGGGTTTCGAGTAGATGAGTATGACGACAGAGAGCAAAGCGATCGCTCAGGTCAATACATCCCTTGAATAAATCATCAGAACAGAGCTGAATGCCTGTTGGAGCCACCATAATTTCAATGCCCTGCTCAGGGGCATGAAACTGCGCAATCACCGTTTCCATCAGGCTCAGCATTTCGGTGGTGGTATAGGCAAATCCCTCAGATTTTCGATTTGCTCCACCATCAGGAATTCCCTGAGCCAAGGTTTGATCGTAGATGAGTGGTCCAATCACAGCGCGGATGCCGATTTCTCGATAAGCGTGGACTGCGGCTGCCACCGTGGCGACTTCTTGCCCTGGAATCAGTACCAGATGATCAACAACAGTTGTCCCCCCCGAATGTAAGGTTTCTAAGGCTGTGGCTAGGGCACTTAAATAAATTTGCTCGGGTTCAAGCGGCGAGAACTCATGGAGTTCTCCGAGCCATAGTTCTAGGGGATAGGGGCCAATCAAACCCCGCTGCCAAAACTCAGAAGAATGGGTGTGAGCATTAACAAATCCAGGCAGTAACAATTGGTTCGTGCCATCAATCGCATCGCCTTGGGTGGGCAATTGGGGCGCGATCGCGGCGATTTTCCCTGCTGACACTTGCACATCAATGGTTTGATATCCCTCAGGGATAGGCATTAACGCCTGATGAATGGTGAACTGCATGCGTTTGACGACGAAAATTAAAAGTTAATGGGGTATTGCTACAAGCAAAGAAATGTAATTTATTGTAAGTCTCGGTCGAAGACCTTTCAGGAGACGCTGATAATAAAGCCATGACACCGCAATTGGGATCAGGCAGAACATCGGTGTTTATGTGTAAATGACTGTAAAAAGAATGGATTTTTGCTGTTCTGGCTATGGCTTGCATAACATTCTGAATCTAGATCCAGTCAGCGCATTATGGTTTCAACGGTGAGTCATTATGCGTGTTCATCCGCTTTAGGCTGATAATGTCAAACCTATCAATGGCACTTCATAATCTAGTTCAGACTGTGCCTGTTTGTGTTTGTACGTCTCAAACTACAATCCAAGATGTGATGTCTTGCTTAATCACTGAGCAGGCTCATCAAACAAGTGAGATGATTGTTGGCGTCGATTTGGCCTATCGTCCCCTTGGCCGTCTCGCACTCCATCGAATACTTGCTCGCCTCAATCCGCTAGTCACTTCAGCACCTGTTCCTTTCACTGAATTCCTGGAGCCACTTCCTCACTTACCTTTTCACCTAGAGAAAAGTGTGCTGCCTCCCTCACCCCAGCGTCTGCTCCAATCGCCCTACTATGCAGTGTTGGATCACCGCGACCGCTTCCAAGGTGTAATCAATAGCCGACAACTGGTTCAAGCCTTAATGGCTGAACCGCCCCTTGCTGCTCCTCCCCATATCGAGCGTCTGAGACAATTCCTGGATACTTTACCCCTGCCCTTGATGTTGCAATCTCAGGCGGGTGACATTTGGCAAACCAACCCGGTTTGGCAACAACAACTTGGCGATACGGTTACGCCAGACATACTCCAATCCCATCACTACGTACCTGGCGTCGCGATTGAATTTTGTTTGGATGGAAATCTCGCCACTGACCTTCGGGAAACTGGAGCTGAACCGTTTTTCCCTTCGCTTCCCTTAGCGCCTCCCATTACGACCCCCAAGACCTGGCAACTTCTGAAATTTCCCCTGGCCCCCTTGTTTGATTCAGCCACACCCCTTTGGTTGATTCTGGCCAAAGACATCACAGAATACCGCCAGCTCAGTCAAGAACTCGCTGCCAAGAATGCGGATCTAATTCAGCTCAACCGTCTTAAAGACGAATTTTTAGCTTGTATTACCCATGAGCTTAAAACTCCCCTAACTGCCATGCTGGGTTTAGCTAGCTTGCTCAAAGAAGCCAAGCTCGGGACATTAAATCCCCGTCAGACCCAATATGCTCAGTTGATTCATCAGAGTGGTCGCCACTTGATGAATGTGGTCAATGACATTCTCGATTTAACACGTTTGGAGACAGGACAGCTCCAACTCAACTGGGATGTGGTTGATCTTGAGCGAGTGTGTCGTCGTGCTTATTCCCAAGCCAGTCAGACCGTGCATTCCGCAGCTGAAACCGCCACAGATATTTTTCCCTTTACACTCACTATTGAACCGGGTTTAACCACAATTGTGGCTGATGAGTTACGGCTGCGCCAGATGCTGCGTCATTTGCTTGAAAATGCTTTGAAATTCACCCCGACGAATGGCGAAGTGGGTTTAACCATTAGTCGTTGGCAAGGCTGGATTGATCTAACGATTTGGGATACAGGCATTGGCATTCCAGAGTCTGAACAACATCTTTTGTTTCAAAAATTTCAACAACTGGAAAGCCCTCTCACGCGAGAGTTTGAAGGAACTGGACTAGGGCTGGTGCTGACGCAACGGTTAGCACGCGCTCATGGTGGTGATGTGTCATTTATTTCCCGGCCAGGCCAAGGGAGCCAATTTACCCTTTTGCTGCCCCCCCATCCCCCCACGACAGACTCTCATGCCAATTGGACCCGTTCAACGTTGCCCAACCAACTGATTTTGGTAGTTGAGGCAGTGCCCCAATACATCGATCGCTTGACCCATCAACTCCACGATCTGGGCTATCGTGTGGTCGTTGCGCGCTCAGGAACAGAGGCGCTTGATAAGGCTCGCCAATTGCGACCGCGGGTTATTTTACTGAATCCGTTATTACCTTTATTGTCTGGTTGGGATGTGTTGACATTACTCAAAGCGGACGCCCAAAGTCGATCCATTCCTGTATTAATCACGGCAACGCAAGCGGAAAAACAGCAAGCACGACAATATGGGGCAGATGGATTTTTGTCTTTACCGGCCACACCTGAGGCACTAGTGGAGAGCTTTGGCCAGCTTCAACTGCCGCCCCATGGTCATCCTCAGAATATTACTGTTTTATATCTCCGTCCGGGTCAAGTTCCTCATCCTCGAAATTCAGCTTTATTACAAGCGCTGGGCACATCAATGGGGCAGCGCCCAGGACAATTAAGTTATCGTATTGTTGAGGCTGAGGATATCGAGCAGGCTGAGGTGTTGACTCGAGTGTGGCAGCCTCAAGTTCTACTGTTGGATGGCCAGCAGCTTGAAACCCCAGAGCGCTACCTGGATGTTTTGAGTCAATCGCTACTTTTGGCTCGCTTACCCCTTGTCACTTTAGACAGTGCCACAACCCGAGCTGCTCATCAACATGAACTAATGGTTTTTCCATGTCTAATGTCCACTGGGGAGCAAGATCTAGAGGCGCTTTTTCAAGCGATTCAGGTTGCTGCGGGTCTGAAAACACAACCTCAGATACTCATTATGACCTTAGGACGTTCCTCGACACCGAGTAATTTGCTGGAGCCATCGCCCTACCCCTATCATGAACCCAGTAGCAGCGAGTTTTTGCAAGCTTTAGCGCAATATCTCCAAACAGCAGGAATGCGGGTCTGTTTAACCGCTGAGTGGTCTGTGATTCGGCAGCAATTGCAGCAAGGGAATGGGGACTTGTTATTACTTTATTCTAATGAGCGTGCATTGACACTCGATTCAATTGAAATCCTCCAACAACTCAAGGATGGGTTTGCTACTCTTGCCATCCTATTGCTTGAGCATGCATCTGAGCTGGAGCAACGCAGCTCTACCCTTCCGATGTCCGTTCAACAGCTTTGCGATCACATTATCAGCTCTACCCAAAGTCAGACTATGGATGAACTGTTTGATTATATTCAAGAGACGGTGGGCTAAGAACTGCGGATTGCCTTTTAGGGATCAGATTGCCTCAAAATTGCTTTTTTGAAGGCAGTTCGAGCCATTAACTGTTCAACATAGGCCGAAATAGCGTTATATGCGCTGTAGTCCAGTTTGAACATCATGACGCCATAGGCCAGAATCGCCCCCAAGGCAACATCCACCACACCAAACTCTGCACCGCTCAAAAAAGGTTGGGTAGTGAGCATCTGATCAACCGGCCCCAGGAGACGGGGCAGTTCAGCATCTCGAGTGGCCTCATTAATCAAGGCAACACTCAATGTCGCATTCGCAAACAATGTCCATTGATTGATTTTGGCTCGCGCCTCAACTGTATTGGGAAGCTGACCATGTTTTTCCGCAAGATAGAGCAAAATTGCCCCCGATTCCCATAGAGAAAAGTCTCCATTTTGGATTGCTGGGACTTTTCCCATAGGGTTAAGCGCCAGGTAAGGGGCTTGAAGATGCTCTCCCGCAGCCATGTCCAACAGCACAAATTCGTAGGGGACACCGAGCTCTTCAAGATACCATTGCACAATGGCTGCGCGGCTACGAGAGCCACCATAAAGTTTCAACATAATCAGGATTTAGGGGTCAATTTCTCAAGTGTCAATGGCTCAAGCGCAACGAGCAGTTAGTTGTCGGAAAGCTTCGAGGTTCAACACTTACAGCACTTGATGTGTGTAGGCATGTTGTTTCACATTATCTTCGGTGCTGACAATGTTTTCCGCGTTAAGGACTCGCTTCCGTTCTGTTGAATGGTTGAAATCCGCCTTGCGGGTTCCCAGCGGGATAATATCTTTGGCTTGGGGAACTTTGTTATAGGTGCGAGCGGCTGCGATCGCTCGTTCAGTGAAGTTTTCACACAAATGGGCTTCGGCGGGAAACGCAGCGGGTAGGGCTGGCGTCTCTTCAGAGAGGAATGGGCCAAGGGTCATGGCTTGGGCCCATTGGTAAGAGGTGGCAATTCCCTTGGTGAGGGCTTCAAGGGTGGCAGATGGAATGGGCTCAACCACCTGAATCGGTTTCACTCCACTCTCTTGGCGAATGAAACAAATCGCCAGACCAAAGACACAATAAGTATTATCGGTGAGGTCGGGAGCGATTGTACTTAGGGAACTACTCATAAAACAAATCTGTAATTTTACTTAATTCTGCTCGAAAGCGTTTCTAATAGATCTTAAGGAAATATGAATTCCCACCTGCCTTTTCTGGAGCAAATGTGCTCCAGACTGTGGATCTAATTTAACAATCTCTCTTTTTTTAAAGAACCTGCTCTAAAAACGTCAATCTGAGAAGATATTCTCTAAGACGCAGACAACTCAGTAAGTGACCCAATCGCAAACCGAGCGTCGTTAGCAGTCCCCTAGGGTTTTAAATAGGCTTTTTGGAGACCATCAAGATTATGAGTCAGACGAATCCCCATCCCAAGTTCTCTTTCTCTGGACTACCCATTGTATCCCAGGAAGAAAACCGACTCCAACAGCAGCGTGCGCAAGTCATGACCCTGGCTAACCAAGGACGTTATGGGGCGGCGATCGCTGAACTTGAGCAAATTCTTCAAGAAAACCCAGAGAGCGCTTCTGATTACAACAATCGGGGTCTGATGCAGTTTCGGCTCCAGCACTATCAGGCCGCTGAACAAGACTATAACCGTGCGATCGCCCTTGACCCCCGTCTTGATAGCGCCTATAACAATCGAGCCAACTGTTATGCTGCACAGGGTCAATTGGCAGAAGCGATTGCTGACTACCAAGTTGCCCTAGATTTCAATCCAGGGAACCTCCGGGCTTGGGTCAACCAAGGCGTGACCTACCGTGACTTGGGGCTTTATGATTTGGCGATCGAGAATTTTGATTTGGTGTTGGTGTTGGGAACCCGGCTCCGCGGTCGGGTTTATGGAGAGCGGGGTCGCACCTACCACCTCCGGGGAGACTGGAACTTAGCCTTGGCGGACTATCAACGCTCACTGGACGGCCTCTCCAATAGCTTTTCTGCCCGTCGCTATCGTCGTACGGTTGAAGCGTGGCGCAGTGAACTGCTCAACCCCAGCAAGATTGCTTAGGGCGTGTCGTCAGTGAACACCCGAATCCTTCTGGGACAAGGGATAGTGTGCCCGATCCCAAAAACAGGATAAGGGGCTGTAAGTTTTTCATGGCAGGCGTTTGAAATCTAACTGACGACAGCCTCTAGAACGGTCTGATGCAATCCTCGGTTGTTTCAGTCATTCGACTAACGCCACTCTCCTTGCAGCGTAAATCCTGCCCAATAGTAGGGGGCGTCCCAACCCTGCGATCGCCACATGTCCAACTGTGCTGCCCGGAGCGCTGCCGCAGGCGTCAGCTCCTGCTGCCACAGATGCTGATAAAACTGCTGCATCAACTCGGCAGTCCCCTGGTCATCCACTGCCCAAAGGCTTACCACAACCCGCTCTGCTCCTGCATACATAAATCCCCGCGTCAGGCCCATCACCCCCTCACCACGCACTTCTTTACCGATGCCTGTCTCACAGGCGCTCAACACCACCAGCTCGGCCGCCAACTCCAAATTGTAAATTTCATGTAAACGCAGATAGCCGTCCTGGTGTTGTCCCTCAGTGCTAAAGAATGAAAGTACCAACGCTGAGAGGCGAGGATCTTCACTGTTGAGCAAACCGTGGGTGGCAAAATGCAATACCTGATAATCTGTTAAATCCTGCTGAGTTAGGGTATCAAAGGACGCATTGAGGCCATTGGCTTGGAATTTTTGTTCGGAGGAGATAAGGGACGCGATCGCGTCCGCTTCCACTTGGGTATAAGGTAAGCGCTGCCAATTTAGACCCGCCGATCGCGCTGCTGAGGTAATTTGTGCTGAGTACAGCGAGAGGGACGTATCTTCTGACTTGGGAGAAATAGCTTTCAAACGCGGATCGGTGCGATTGAAAACTGGATCAGAAACGATCGCCAATTCTTTAGGCGCAATTTCCCGGTCAGCAGTCTGTTCCCGTAGCACTGCCAGTGTTGAGACGGAAGGGAGTGTCACCAGTTCATGATCGACAACTAAAGGAACAAGCTCAGGGTTTTGGGGATTGATCAGGGTAGCAAAGGGCACATAGGCCACCGCCCCTTGGGGGACAATCACCAGTCGCTGCCCTTGCAGGCGCTGGGCTACTGGACCCAACAGCATGTCGCTGACAGTCTGCACCGTGGTCACTAATTCCCGATGCTGCTGAATCCCCCGACGGAGATCGCGGATCGCGGCTTCAATTTCCGCTCGGGGCGGTAGCACATAGCTCTCTACAGTTTGATGTGTGATCAACCACAGATAACTCTGCTGCTCACCCAACTGGTATTCCAGCACAATCGTCTGATCATCAAGTTCCTGCTGGATTGTGTCTAGCGAGAGCGGTTCGGGTTGGGTGAGAGCCGCATATCGGGGACTAGTGTTGCGAATTTGGGCCTGTACTCCTTCTAAATTCTGGAGCACCTGAGCGTAAGTTTGTGGCGAGAATTGTCCCTGATCTCGGTGCGATTGGCGGGCCAGCGAGTTCACGAAGTACCTCACGAAGCGGCGTTCTTGAGAGCCCGAATTCATTGGCGAGCTGAACCTCGTCCAGATCGCTACCGGGCGCCAACGTCGTCGTGAGAATCCC
>JAAHHN010000159.1 GCA_010672165.1 Spirulina sp. SIO3F2
ACACGCCGCTCTTACGATCTGTCGCTAGTACTCGACGGCGGAAGTAAGCCACCTATTCAAAATCCACCCGATATCTGTCATACAGACACTTTGAACTTTGAACTCTGCACTTTGAACTTCCGCCCTGCGGTACTAGTTAGATTGCAAACGCTTACAGTGACTGACTGACAGCCCCTTTTCCTGTTGTTTGGGTCGGGCGCTCTATCGCTTGTTCTGTAAGGCTTCTGGTTTTAAATGACGACGCGCCCTAATCTTATCCGTTAGCTAGAATTAAACTCATCAATTGAATTTAAGCAGGAGCATGATGAACCGTCTGACAGTCACAGAAGCAAGCTCGGATCTGTTAGGGTTACTCGCACAGGTGAATAGCGACCATACACCCCGAGAAATCACCAGTGAGCAGGGGAATGCAGTTTTAATTTCTAAGGCCGAGTGGGAGAGTTTACAAGAAACGTTGTATCTTCAAGCGATTCCGGGGTTTGTGGAATCAGTTCACCAGTCTGAACAAGCGGATGAGTGGGTGTCGGAAGCAGAGTTTTTGCAGGTACTCGATGGTGTGGACAATTGAGTTTAGTCGCACAGCGCTAAAAGATGCCCCAAAGTTACGATCTGCAAATTTGGCAGCAAAGCTCAAACGGCTCCTGACAATTATCCGCCAGAATCCGTTTGAGCCGCCCTATGAAAAGCTGTCAGGAAATTTGCAGGGCTACTATTCAAGACGGATTAACATTAAGCATCGTTTAGTTTATTCGGTGGATAGTGAGCGTAAGCTAATTCGAGTCGTTTCGGTATGGTCACACTATGAGTGAGATTGAGTGTTGCATTTAGCTAGAGTTACCAATTTGTTATGTTTTTAACATTGCCCAAAGAGCCTAGTTTACGTTTTGAGCTGGCCCGAGAATTTGCAGAACGGTTCCACTGTAGTCCCAAAGGGTATCCCACAATCAATGCCAAAGTAATTAAACAATACAGCAAAGATATTGGTCTGTCATTACCGTTAGCGGTCTGTGAATGGTATTTTTTAGTCGGTCAGATTGGGGATGTTTGGACAGGGCAAGATCATCTGCAATTGCCGGATGCTTCTGAATTCCCAGTTGAAATCTTAATTCCATTTTGGCAAGACGAAAACAAGATCCAGAAAATTATATCCGGTGCTTCGATTGACAGCACCTTTGTGCCCTTGATGACTGAAAATCAAGGTTGCTTTTTTATGGGATACAAAGTTGACGATTCAGGTAAACCAGATCCCCCTGTCTATTGCTACACTCATGAACTGCTCTATCAGCTCTCTGAAACCGTGAGTGAGTTTGCGCTCCAGATGCTGATTATTGAAGCTATTTATTCCGCCAAGTATTCATGGGGTGATTGTGGTGTTTCGTTTGACGGTAGAGTAATAAACATGATCAAGGAAGAGTTTTGTCTGTCTGCAATCTCTAATAGCCGCTTATGGTCGTTTCCAATTCAGTTCTGGGTTAGCGATGATGTTGTTTGGCAGATTAATTGCGATTACTCAGGAGAAGCTACATCTTTGGGGTTTGTTGCCTCAACACAAAAAGTTTTTGAGCAAACTATTGAGCAGTTAAGAGCTTTAGGGGTTAAGGGGATTCAATTGTAGTTGGGAGCATCCCAGTAATTTCGGGTAAAGGTCATAAATGCAGAAGCGGTTGAACTTTGATTTAGCCCATCAAAATAACAGTATCAATGACATGGATGATTCCATTCGTTGCTTCAATATCTGCTTGTAGTACCGTAGCATTTTTAACTTCAAAGCCTTCGGTTTGGCAGCGAATAGGAATAGGTGAACCCTCAAGGGAAGTTAATTCTTCTAATTCTCGCAGTTGTTCAGTCGTATACTTACCCGCAACCACATGATATTTCAGAATACGCTGTAGCTGAGGGATATTTTGCACCAGCGTGTCGATCGTGCCAGGGGGAAGTTTAGCAAACGCGTCATCAGTAGGGGCAAAGACGGTGAAGGGGCCAGGTGATTGGAGGGCATCCACAAGTTCAGCAACTTTCACGGCAGTAACGAGAGTACTGAAGGCATCATTGCTAACAGCAATTTCAACAATATTCGGCATTTTTAATATCGGTTTTTAGTTCACAATTTACAGTTTTATACTGAATCCGGTCAGTAAAACCCAAGAATTTTTTTGATGTAGGGGCTGGGTCTCCCTGCCCTACGGGGTATTTATTCTTTGTGCAGACAAAGCGGATTTCATATTAGGTTGGGTTGACGCAGGAAACCCAACAGTATTAAATCCTCTAATCAAGAGAGTGGTATTTCAAGTTTAGTCTGTGTTGTTTTTCTGTACTCAAGAGATTTGAACTATCAACTACCGATAATCTTGGCTTTGAATATCAGGCAATCGCGCCTCGGGACGTAAAAAACGATCGAGTTGCTGCTCAAAAAACTGACGATTTTTCAGCAGGTGCTCTGGGTTGGGATCATCCAAGGGATACAGGAGTGCGGTGCGTAGTGCCTGAATCACCGCTGATGTCACGTTATACATCGATCGCTGAAACGTCACGCCAATTTGAATCAGTTTATCTTCTTCACCTCGGCAATGCTGCTGATAGTAATCTTCTAAATAATCAGGCAAAAAGTGATACATATCCTGCATCAGTAAGGTGGGTGGAATTCCTGCTGTCCCTACCGGGGAAACATCTGCATAAAGAATGCCATAGTGAAAATCTTTTTGCTCATCAGGAACCTGCCCGGCTTGGGCGTTGTAGGACTTTGTGCCCCGGAAGGGTGAAGTACGGTAGAAAATTGCTTCCACGTAGGGCAATGCTGCCTCATAGAGCCAGGTAAAGCCCTTGGATTTGGGAATAATTTCGTAACATTCATCCTCAATATAAACATGGTGATAAATGGGACGACCCGCAGCGATAAAAATGCCATTGACCAAGAAATCCATCGCATCGGGTACAGTTTTAAACTCGCCTGCATCGTAGCGATCGCTCATCTCAAAAAAGACTGGGGCCATCACTTCCCAAAAGAGGCCAAGATTGGCGTAATAGGAAGCTTCCCGAACTTTCTCATAAAACATCTGGGGGAAGAGCTTGTACAACCCCAGCATCAAGGGATTGCCTTTGAAATAAGCTTTGATGGCGCGATCGGCATTAGCCAGATATTCCTCACTTTCGAGGTAGTCATTAAACTGACCCCCCATACCCTGATGCCAAAGCATCGCTCGCATACAGGCTTCGGCAAACTCCATATTGATGCGATCGTGCCAGAGGTGATGCAGTAGACGGGGAATACCCTGCTTGGTTTCACCGTTTTGAATAAACTCCAGCAGTTCCGGATGGGCAGATGCTTCCCCTTTTTGCCAAACCCGATAATCTGCGCTTTCACCTGCATAGTGATTGGGCAAATCGAGGTAATCCTGGGGTAAGAAATATTTAAAAAAGGGCAATGGATTAAGAAAAACCCGCTCGGCAATATAGAGCAAATCCCGCCAATAAAAGTCCATCGGCACGGCATAGGCTTTATAAATGCCGATGATTTGCATCAGGTTTTCCTCGGTATCTGGCAGCATGGAGCCACCGGCTTCGAGGCGATGGATCACCTCCGCGTAGGGATGGGTGGAGGGGGGGAGTTTTGTGGGGGGTGGGGTGAGGGTAGGCATTTTTGGAGTTCAGAGTTCAGGGTTCAAAGTTTAGAGTTTGGCTTGTAGGTTGGGTTGACGATAGGAAACCCAACGAGGAAGATTAGAGTTCAGAATTTTGAGTTTAGGAAAAAGTTTTCTAGGATCGAAAGTTATCCATTCAAAGTTTGCTTGGCTTCAAAATCTAGAGTCATGAGCTTGGGCGCTTCTAGAGTTTCTATTTCTAACTTTGAACTTTGAACTTTGAACTCTGAACTCATCATTGCCATAACGTTTGTTGTTGGTTCAATCCAGCGAAACAACCAATTAGGTTGAATCCCGAAAACAACAATGGTAATCGTGAGCGCGATCGCCGTAAATTGCTCTGACACTGAAACAGTGGGATAGTAAGCTGTCTGATAATCCAATTTGCCGAAGCAGGTGCGGTTGATCAAAATCACGAAATAGACTGCCGTTAACCCCGACGAAATAATGCACAAAAGCGTTGGAATGGGGAAGGTGGAAAAACTACCCTGGAAAACAATAAATTCTGCTGCAAACCCGATCAGCCCTGGAATTCCTGCACTGGCCATCCCCGCCAAAATCAACAACGAACTGGTCAGAGGCAAACCCCGAACCGGATTCAGTAACCCGTTGAGCACATCCAAATCCCGAGTTCCGGTTTTGGTTTCAATTACACCCACCAGGAAGAAAAGTAGCGCCAACACCAAACCGTGGCTGACCATTTGGGCGACTGCCCCGAGCAAGCTCAACTCAGTTCCCGCCGCTGCTGCCACGAGGATGTAGCCCATGTGGCCAATGGAACTATAAGCCACCATCCGCTTAATATCCCGCTGGGCGATCGCGCTCATTGCTCCATAGATCACACTGATTGTGCCGATGATGGCTAAACCCGGTGAAACGAGCTGCCAGGCTTCCGGAAACACTTGCAAGCCAAAGCGAATCAGTCCGTAGGTTCCCAATTTAGCGAAGACACCCCCGAGCAGAATTGTGGTGGCAGGAGAAGCCTCAATATAGGTGTCTGGCATCCAGGTATGGAGGGGAACCAAAGGGGTTTTGATCCCAAAGCCCAGGAGCAGCAGCGTCAGCAAAATAAGCTGGGCAATCAAACCCACGTTCTGGAGGTCGATCGCAGCCAAGTCAAAGGTGGGTGTACCGCCGCTAAAGCCAATACCCAATACCCCAGCAATCACCAGCAGACCCGAGCAGGCGGTATAGAGCAGGAATTTCGTGGCCGCATAGCCCCGCTTTTCACCACCCCAAATATTGATTAGCAAATAAAAGGGAACCAGCTCTAGCTCGTAAAAAATCACAAACAGCAGTAGATTCTGCGCCATCAACGCTCCGTTAATGCCCGCCATAATGAGCAGCAACAGACTGAAATAGAGCCGATAGCGCTCAACCTTGAGACCATTGGTATAGATGGCGATTAAGGTCAAGAAGCCATTGAGCACAATCAACGGTAGCGACAGACCATCCACCCCTAGGTTGTAGCTGAGGCCAATCGGTTCTACCCAAGGCAGATATTCCTGCCATTGCAATGCACCGCTGAGGTCGCTTTGAAGGAGTAAGTAAAGTGACCAAAGGAACGTGGCGACAGTGAAGCCAGCGGCAATGGTGCGGCTGTGTTCAGGCTTGGGGATAAGGGCGATCGCGCCCACACCCAGGAGGGGAAGCAGTAGGAGAGTGGTGAGCATGGGTACGGTTGGCAGTTAATAGTTGGAGAATCCCCCCTTCCCCCCTTAGTAAGGGGGGTGACGCCGCAAGCGGCTGGGATTTTTTGTAGGGCGGGCAATTCAAGATTCAACACCCCCTTACTAAGGGGGTCGGCGCAGCCGGGGGGATCTCGCCAGCTTCGCCTAGCAGTGTCAGCATCATCACTCAGTCAAGAGCTGCCCCAAGAAGGGATAGATCAAAATCAAGCCAAAGAGCACCACGCCGATCAAAATCGAAAGAGCATAGAACTGCACTTGACCTGAGTTGCTATAGCGCAGACCCTGACCCCCCGCAATCGTGAATAGGGCAGCAAAGCTAACCGCTCCATCGACGAGAATGCGATCGCACCAGTCAATTGACACCGCCACACCCCGCACGATCGCCACCACTGTCCGCTTATAAATCTGGGCAGTGTAGAAGTCGTAGGCGAAGAAATCTTGCAGGGCTTTCGAGGGTAGGGCGATGGGGCGAGATACGAGGGGATGGGTGTAGAGCAGCAGCCCCACAGTGGCCCCAAGAATCGTAGAACTGGTCAACAGCAACGACGTGGGTTCAGCTACCAATGACCAGGCTGGCATCACGCCGATCACAATCAAAATTTGGGGGAGGTGCAGGGCAAATCCTAAGAGGATCGTCATCGGGAGTACCAGCGCCCAGAGACCTTCAGGAGAGCGGCGGGTATTGTCTGAGAGTTCACCGAGGAAGATGAGGGCAAACACTCGCGCGAGCACACAAGCCACCAAACCATTCACCGTCAGCATGATTGCCAGCAAGGGGAGCGGTGCTTGGGCAACCATTTCTGCCAAGCCCCAGAAACAGCCCAGGGGCGGGAAACCCACCAGCGCGATCGCGCCCACAACATAGCAAATGCCCGAAATCGGTCGCCGTGACCAGAGTCCCCCCAGTTGGGTGAGATCCTGGGTAATGTTGTTGAGCACAATGCCGCCCACTGACATCAGAATCAGGGCCATGGCGATCGCGTAGGTGAAGAGCATCAGCAACGCGGCTTCACTTGCTCCAATGCCGACTGCGACAAACGTTAAACCGAGATACGTCGTGGTGAGATAGGAAAAGACTCGCTTAACATCAATCTGAGCCAGGGCGATCGCTGCTGCACTTAGGGCACTGAACGCCCCGACCCAAATCTCGGTCTGTACTGCTAAAGGCGAAAGGGCGATGATGGGTTGGGCACGAATCAACACCCACGCCCCAGTGGAGACGACCACCGCATTCCGCAACACGGTTGCAGGCATGGGGCCTTCCATCGCTTCATCGAGCCAGAGATGAAGGGGGAACTGGGCACATTTCCCCAGTGGCCCACACAGAATTGCCATGGCGAGCAGGGTGGCAACCCCAGGCGCCAGCTCGGCGGTGGCCGCCCAGTCCGCCAGCCCATCATAATTCCAGGTTCCTGCTAGGGGCAGCAGCGCCACCACACCCATCAGCAATACCAAATCTCCCACCCGCTTGGTCAGAAAAGCATCTCGTGCGCCTGTAACCACCAGGGATTGGTTAAACCAAAAGCCAATCAGCAGGTAGGTTCCGAGCGTGAGAATCTCCAGCATCACATAGCCAAAGAAGAGGGAGTCTGTCAGCATCAGCGTCGTCATCCCCGCTTCAAACAGCGCCAGGAGCGAAAAGAACCGCGCCCAGCCCCAGTCCATTTCCAGGTAGGCGATCGCATAGACCTGAGTCAATAAGTTCAAGACAGTAATTAACACCACCGCCCCGACTGTGATCGCGGAATATTTCAGGTCAAGACGAATATCTAAGCCTGCGGCCTGAATCCAGCTAAAGCTCTGCTGAACTGGTGTTGTCCAGACTTGGGGCAGAACTAAAAGGCTATGAATCAGAGCGACAAACGTGGTGAGAATATTGACGTACCCCGCTGGTCGGGGGCCCGTTTTACGGATGAGGCTGGGTGACCAAGGCAGTGCCAAAATCATGCCGAGTAAGGCATAGCAAGGGATCAACCAAGCAGTTTGGGTAAAGTTGAGCATTGTTCAGCACAGGCGTAACCATTTGTCCCATCGATTCTGTTTTAAAAATACAAAGGGATAAAAGGATTGTTTTTTATCTATGCTATTGACTATAGATTTAAGACAATGCTTTTGGCAAGTTGTGTTGATTTATGCCAATTAAAAGCAGAACTAATCATTTGCCAGCTTGAAGGTATACATCACCACCAAACCGGGTTTACCTCCTGCTGAAGTATAGAGGCCATTGGCCGCTACGTTACTCGCTTCGGCTGCCAACCAAGCATCCTCGCAGCCCAATTCTCGACCCAATGCCAAGATGGTTTGTACTAAGCGCTGGCCAATGCCCTGTCGTCGGTAAGCCGGACTCACCCCCACTTCATTAATCCAAAGGGCAACGGGTTTATCGGGGTGAACATAATCGATCGCTGAGGCCATCCCCACCACCGTTTCACCATCTAGGGCAACCACAAGATGATGACGAGGATCGGCGAGGAATTCCTCCGTCAAGGCGGGGTCAATGGGGTTATCAAACACCTCAGGAGCAATGTTGCGAAGGATATTCTTATCCTTCGGTCCCAGAACGCGAATCTCGATCGCCATATTTTCCTTATGCCAATCTCTATTTGATTACAGTGCAAATATATAGATAGACAGGCGAGAGATCTACACTATGGTTAACCTTTTGCGATCTCTGTAGTGCGGGCATCTTGATCGTCCCCCTATCATTGGTGCTATTAACTTGGTGTGATTGTAAGGGCTATCATCATTTAGACCTCAAACCGTTGCGATGTCTAACTTACAGCCCCTTCCTTGTTTTTTGAGTCGAGTGCTCGATCGCCTATCGCCTGTCCCGTCAGACTTTTGGTGTTCACTGACGACATGCCCTAATTCAACTTGGTATTACTTGGATTAACGTGAGTTTCGGTTAAGTGAGACTATCACATGCCCCAAAGTCTTGAAATCCCATTGTCAAACCCGGTTGTCAGCGGGCGGTGTCGGAGCCAGTATTGCTGATTTTGCTGGGTTTCAAAGTCTTTCGCCATGTCTGCTTATCCAGAACTCAGGTTGGATTAGGTCTCAAATCGTGTACCCAGATACAGAAATTCCTGAACGGGTTGCAAAATCGTGTACAACGGGGTAGTTCCCCCACAACTCCATCCATGAATCTGCGCCAACGGACAATATTGGTGATGGCCCTTGGCTTTGTCAGTCTTTTGGGCGCACTCTACACCAGTGTCGCGTTGATCGTAAACCATCGCTTCTCACGATTAGAAACCCAGGCGATGGTTCAAAATCTTCAACGGGTGCAAAATGTGCTCAACGATGAAGTGATGCTCTTGGAGAAGTTAGCCTTTGATTGGGGGGTTTGGGATGAGATCTATGCTTTTGTGGGCGATCGCAACCCAGAGTTTGTTGACCGCAATTTTGATAGCGAAACCTTCCTCAATCTGGGCATCAATATTGTCGTGATCGCGGATCTCGACGGCAATATTCTGGTGTCTAAAGCTGTTGATCTCACAGCCCAAGCGGTGGTTGAGCTGCCACCGGGCACCGTTGAGCTGTTTGAGCCGGGTCGTCCGATCGTGGCTTATACACCCGCACGTCGGCGTAATTCTGGTTTTATCCAATTAGATGATCAAATCCTGTTCTTTGCGGCCCAAGGGATTTTGCCCAACGATCAAACTGCGGGTGAGATCCAAGGCACGCTCCTGTTTGGCAAACTACTCAATGCGGAGCAAGTTGCACATCTCAAAGACCAAACGAAACTAGACATTGAACTCAAACCGTTAGAGACTGCCACCGCTCGTCAGGCGATCGCGCAGCAACTCGCCACAACCGCTACAGAAAATCGAGCATCAGCCATGCCCTTTCTGCGGCAGAATAGCGACCGTCAGCGAATTTGGGCCGCTATGGTTTTGCAGGCCATTAATAGCGAGCCGATCGCGGTTCTAGAGGTCATTATGCCCCGCACGATTGCCCAAGAGGGTCGGATTTTGTTGACCTATGTGACCGGAGCGCTGGTGGTGGTGAGTCTGGCTTTTGGGGCCTTGATTTTAGTGGATTTAGAAAAACATATCCTCTCTCGCTTAGCTCGCTTAACCCAAGGGGTACAGCAGGTGGGCGAGAGTCATGACCTCACCCAACGGATGCCGATCACGGGTCGAGATGAATTAGCTCAACTGGGGCAGCAGATCAACCAAATGCTGACGGAACTCGAACGCTCAACCGCTGAACTCCAAACTGAACGGGCGAATGCGGAACGACTGTTACTCAATATTTTGCCGGAGCCGATCGCGGCCCAGCTCAAAAGTGGTGAAACTGCGATCGCCGAACAATTTGAAGCAGTAACCATTTTGTTTGCTGATATTGTGGGCTTTACCCAACTTTCCGCCCAACTCAGTGCGGTAGAAGTGGTGCAATTTCTCAACCAGGCCTTTTCCCAGTTTGACGGTTATGTGGAGGAGTTGGGCCTCGAAAAAATCAAGACGATTGGCGATGCCTATATGGTGGCAGCCGGTCTGCCGATTCCGCGCCCTGATCATGCCGTGGCGATCGCGCAAATGGCCTTAAAAATGCAAACGGCAACTCGTCAAATTCAACTCCCCAACCACCACACGCTCCAGTTACGGGTGGGAATTAACACTGGCGTTGTGGTGGCAGGTGTAATTGGCACAAAAAAGTTTATCTATGATCTCTGGGGCGATACGGTCAATATTGCCTCGCGGATGGAATCCCACGGACAGCCCGGCCGAATTCAAGTTACCGAACACACTTACCATCACCTCAAAGGACAATATGAATTTGAACCCCGGGGGGTGATTGAGGTTAAAGGGCGTGGTCCCATGTCAACCTATTGGCTAGTGGCCCCCAAGTAAGCCCTCAGTCCCACCCCTTCATATTCCGTTGCAGAAAACTTAGGAAATTCCGTAATCAGACCTGCTGCTGTTACATCCCTATCTAAGATTGCAGAGGCTTTCCCCGGAAGGGTCAGCAGAAACCTTGCCCGTGCTACGGATAGTAAAGAAAAACTAACCGTGGTGCAGGTGGTCAGTGAGCGGAGTCGTTGGCGTAGCCTCCCAGAGGAATATCTGCGTCTCGTCTGCCTAGTGAATAATCCAAGTTAGCTCTGCTGCACCTTACTCCTACTGGAATGCAATCGTTCTTTAGCAATATCAAGTTTGTGATGGAAACAATTCAGCCCATTCTGGAAAACGCGGGCAATCTCATCGTCGGTGCAGGTCTAAAGATCATCAGCGCGATTATCTTGTGGCTCGTTGGCAAACAACTGATCAACTTTGCCATGCGCCTATTGGTTTCCAACCTTAAGCGAACGCAGTTTGATCCCACACTCCTGGTCTATATTAAGTCCACCGTGAGTGTACTGCTCAATATTGTCTTAGTAGTCGCTATCCTGGGCTTCTTTGGCATTGAAACCACCTCATTTGCAGCCTTGCTTGCGGCAGCGGGTGTGGCGATCGGAGCGGCCTGGAGCGGCTTGCTGGCGCATTTCGCTGCTGGGGCATTTTTGGTTATCTTCCGCCCCTTTAGTGTGGGAGATTTTGTCACCGCGGGGGGGGTAACGGGCACCGTGGAAGAGATCGGCCTCTTTGTTACGACCATTAATACTCTAGATAATGTCCGTACAATTGTGGCCAATAACACCATCTTCTCCGACACGATTCAGAATTTTTCTAGCAATCCCTATCGTCGGGTGGATTTGGTAGCCCAACTCAATCATGGTGTAGAGCCCCAAGATGCGATCGCCCGGCTTCGGGAACGGCTGGCTCAGATCCCGAATATCATCACCGAGCCTGCACCCGATCTCGAAATTTTGGAATTCAACCTGGCTGGGCCAGTGCTAGCCGTGCGTCCCTATTGCAACAATGACCATTACTGGCAGGTCTATTTTGATACCAATCGAGCGATCCGTGAGACCTTTGGGGCTGCCAATTATCCAGCGCCGTCGGAGCATTTGGTCTTACATCAGGTAGCGAATTAAATAGGCATCGTCAACCCCACTCATACTTTGCAACTGAGTGTTTATTGGTGGGCTGGATTGCCCATAATTTGGTGAAGCTTCCGCTTAAAAGAACCCAACACGTGTTTAGCTCTAAGCAGTGTTGGGTTTTGTTGTGTGTAAAATTGACTGATACTAAATTACATTACCTTGAATTTGCCAGGTGGATAACGCCATTCTTAACGACAAAATGTAAAATTGAGATTCAATCATCAGGATGACATGATGATCAGAACGTGATGCATTTACAAACCTATTTTTCAGACTGCTGCTGTTACCACAATCACAACTTTGGGTATAACAATAGGTTCGGCTGCCCAAGCCGTCACACTCATTACGAGCGAATCCACAGACACATCTGAAATACTAGTACAGAACGGCAGAAATAAGCCATCCATTCAAAATGCACAGAATGCTTCTTGTATAAGCACTTTGAACTCTGAACCTTGAACTCTGAAATCCGCCTCGCGGTACTAGTATTTGCCCACCCGACATATTACTATGCTTAGCCTCTACTGTTTCTGGATGTGGCTATCGCTGAGAATATCGGATATTCTTAGGTGGTAAAGACTGTCAATAGATGTGTGAAAAAGCTAGAATTGCTCAAGGTTCGGACAATTTTGGAGCCTTTGTATAAAAATAAATTGTTGTTTGATGGGGCGATCGCTGGCTCTGTCGTTGTGGTTGTTTGTTCTTTTGCTGCCACGTTCGATCTGAATGAGCAATGGATTGAATGGGCAGAGCAATATGAACAGTGGGAAATTGACGAGCTGCCTCTGAGTTTGAGCATTTTTGCCTTTGCAATGGTTTGGTTCGCCTGGCGACGGCTCCAAGATCTTAAAGCAACCAACCGTGCTCTGTACCAAACCCAACAGTCACTTTTGTCAGAAATCGCTCAGCGAAAACAAGCTGAAAAGCTGGAAGCCGAAATTCGCCAGAAAGTTGAAGGCAATATGCGCATTCAACAGGCAAGGAATGCCCGAGATGCTGCAATTCAAGAAATGGGTGAGTTTTTAATGTTTGCTCACCATAAAGCAGAAATCATCAACATTGCGATACGGCGAACGCAAGCGATTCTCCCGTTTGAATCAGGGGCAATTTATGAATACCAAGGAGAGACCTTAAGGCATCTTCAAGGTTGGGGAGAACTCACTCAAGAGATATCCGTTGATCGAAGCAAGAATTATACATGCTGGGCCGGTCGGCGCTGCCAAATTCACATAGAAACTTGTCCGGATGGTGTTATACCTTTATGTGCTCGCGCGGTTCCTGGCATTCAAGTTGTCTGTGTCCCTATTTTGACTCCGAAAGGGATTTGGGGAGTTTTTCATTTTTGTCGTGTGATTCACATCATTGAGGAACAACAAGAGCTGGGAATTGATATCAAAGAAATTAACCATTTAGCAAAGGCAATTACGGATACATTAGGACTTCATCTGCATAATTTGTTTCTCAAAGAACAGCTCACCATTGAATCAACTAAAGATCCACTCACAGGTATCTTGAACCGTCGAGGCTTTAAACAAACTCTGAATGAGCATGGTTTACTGCAACAGCCTAAGGTGAGTTTTGCAGTCTTGATCTTTGATATTGACTATTTCAAAATCTTCAATGATTGCCATGGACATGACAAGGGAGATCAAGCCCTCATCTCAGTTGTACAAGTTGTTCGTGATGTAATCCGCACCGAAGATATTTTCTGTCGCCATGGTGGTGAAGAGTTTGTCATTGTTTTTCCTAATATTTATGCTGAGGTTGCCACAGAAAGGGCTGAACAAATTCGTAGTCTGGTCGAGCATAAGGTCATCAAGATTGGTCAAAATCAATTTAAAAATCTGACAATATCGATTGGCATTGCCCTCTATCCAGAGCATGGCGACACCTATGAAGTTTTGCTTAAACATGCAGATCAAGCGCTTTACGCAGCCAAGCAACACGGCCGCAATCAAGTGGTTCATTATGGGCATTTGCTATAGTCGATAAGACATCTGTCTCTTCTTCCTCTCTTTACTTGGTTGAGTCCTTACCTCCTATACTGAGCACGGCAAAGGGGAGTCAGGCGCTAAGCCGTTGAATGAACCTGTGGCTCATGGTGGCCCGTTTGTGATGAATACGCGGGCGGAGGTGTTGCAAGCTCAACGTGATTTTTTGGCAGGGCGATTTTAGGGGCTGTTGTTAGACTGTAGAGAGACTCAAGCTTAACAACGATGCCGCCCTTCGCCGCCAGCAGCTTAACATTACAGGATGTTCATCAGCAGTTTGGGCTGCAACGGGGCTATGTGGACAGTTACAGTGATCTGCTCACCCTCGAACCCCTTACTGAATATGAGCAGCAAGATGTTTTGCAAACCCGTGAAGATTGGAATGACCATCTTGCCACAGGCTCAGTTTCAGAAGGCCAGGTTAAGCTGCTCTCTATTGGCCCGCTGTTGCGTTTAGCCCGTTTTTATCATCGCCCCCTAAGAATTTGGGCGGAGGAAGGGATCACTCAAATCCAGATTTCCGATGGTGAGCAAGTTATCACAGGACGTTTAGATATTTTGGCGGTTCATTCTGAGCAGTTGACCCCGGATAGCAGTCCTTTCTGGGTCTTAGTGATTGAATCGAAGGGCAGCGCGATTTCGCCTTCTGCGGGCCTGCCCCAACTGCTCACCTATGCTTACAGTCGTTTGCAACAGCAGCAGAAGGTGTGGGGTTTGGTTTCTAATGGTGAATATTACCGGTTTGTGCAAATTCAAGCGGGGGCAATGTCGCAATATGCTTTGCTTCCGAGCTTGAATCTGACAGATGTTCATTCAGCTCAGCAGATTGTGCAGGTGCTCAAAGCCATTCGACAAGCTCAGGTTGATGCTTTACCAGTGCTATCTGTGGCTGGCTAGCATCAAACTCCTTAACAAACAACGATCGCTCAAAATAAATCACATGAAACAAAGTAAAAGTACTTTCGAACTAATTAAGTGCGCTGCCCGAGAAGGCTGGAAAGAACTTAACTTAACGGATCATAATCTTAAAGAACTCCCTCAAAAACTATTTCGGTTAAAGCAGCTTGAAACACTAATTTACAGTCCGAAAAGAGGGGGGATCAAACATTTACCACCAGAAATCGGCAATCTCCGTAATCTTAGAAAGCTTGAACTCTCTGGTAAAAACCAAATTTGTGAGCTTCCCCCAGAGATTGGTCGGCTCCATAATCTGACTGACCTCGATCTCTCTCACAACTGCCTCAGGCTTCTCCCCCCAGAGATTGGTCAGCTTTGTAACCTCCATAGTCTAAATCTTTCATACAACTATATTGAGCACTTTCCAGTAGAAATCACACAACTAAAAGAATTATCTATTTTGCATCTATCCCATGGAATGAGTGTAAATAAAATAGAATCTGTCGTCCTAGAAGTTTGTCAACTAAATTGCCTCTCAAGTCTCGATTTATCTTACAATCACATCAAGGAACTCCCGCCAGAATTCAATCAACTTCAAAATTTATTAAAGCTAAATCTCTACTCGACTATGCTGGAGACTTTCCCTCAAGAAGTCTGCCAACTTAAAAATTTAAATCGATTAGAGATTTGTGGGAATCGATTTAGTGAGATTCCACCAGAAATTGTTCAGCTCAAAAATCTTTCTGAACTATCTCTAAAACTCAATTGTTTGCATATTGAGAAGCTACCAACAGAAATCACAGAACTTCGCAACTTAACTCACCTTATTCTTGGCTGCTCTGGTTTAACTAAGTTGCCATTAGAGATCTGTCAAATAAGAAGCTTACGGAAACTTAGTCTTTATAGCAATCGATTGATTGAGATCCCACCAGAAATTAAAAATCTGCATAAACTAGAAGAACTGTCTCTGATTAATAGTTCGCTACTAACAGTCCCAGATAGCATCACTCATCTCAAGTCTTTGAAGAGCCTCAACTTGAATTTTAATCACATTAGGACTCTACCTAAAACGATAGCTCGGCTATCTGGACTAATGCATCTTCATCTTGAAGGGAATCGGTTAGAAACACTCCCAGAAAACATAGGTGATTTACGTCAGCTTAGAACACTAAAACTGTATAATAATCGTTTAAAAGAGCTTCCCCCAAGCATCTGCAAGCTTCGTAAGTTAAATTCTCTCAGTTTCCTTGGTAATCCAGACTTACAGCCATATCCCCCCGGTTGCGAGCATTTACAAGAACTATATCCTTTGCATCGCAAACCTAAACCAGGGGCGCCAAAACTTTATGCAATCATTAGTTATGACGATTAAAACAGAATTTATTATTCACGTTCAACAGTTAGCCAGAGTTGCTGACCTTGCCAGGGTAATGTCCGATCGCAACATTTTTCCAAAACCCACTTAATCATCCCAATCTCCTCCTGCTCCAAATAACTTGCTAACCGAGTAATATAAGACGGCTTCGGCATCTCCGTTGGCGTCAACCAACGCCTCAACAAACTCGCCGTACAGACTAAACTCGTCTCAGTCTCCTCCAACTCAGCAACAACAGAACAGCCCTGTTTTTCAAAGAGATGAATCAGATCATCCGGTTGCCAATTCAGCAACGGATCATGCTCATCAACATATAACGCTTCCTCAGCCGCCTGCCAACGCTCATAGACCTCGGCATCCAGATCCTCAACCGTAAACCATTGAGATAACCGCTGACCCAATCGAGGGATATTCTCCACCAAAACCAGACGACTTTTTTGACTCAAAATCCTCACAATATTCTGCACCGCTACGGCTTTATCCCGTTCCCCCATCAACACATTCCGACCGATCGCACAATCAAACCGAACACCAGGGAATTGTTGCTGAACTTCCGTTGCTAAATTGTTGAGTTCTGTGATGAAAATCTGAGGCTTTTCGAGCGGGGAAAGATGGGCAAATTGCGCCGATAAACTGGCAAAATCATTCACATTGGCCCGCACATAAACGCCCCCTTCCGGCACTTGGCGTAACGCCTCACTGGTCAATAAACCTTTCTTACCATTAAGATCCAGAACCACATGATGCCGTTGTAAATTCGCAGTTTGGAAAAGACGCGATCGCAGCTTTTGCAGTTGCTCAGAGCTAGTGCTAAACGTCCGCTCTAACCAGCGATCGCGCCCCCGATTCTGAGGACTTGCACTTAACGGGATCACCGGAGTATCCGGCATTTCCAGCGCCGATTGCAGATCACGCCGCCGCCAGATTTCCGCCTGACGCTGTCCTTCATACCCCTGATCAGACGGCTGATAAAAAACTTGTCCCTGTAAGCGATTGGGCAGATATTGCTGCGCCACCCAATGCTCCTGGTAGGTGTGGGGATATTTGTAGCCTGCGCCATCACCAAACGCCTTGTCTCGATGGTTATCCCGCAAATGGAGCGGCACCTCTGCCTGTTCTTGCTCCACCGCTTTGAGGGCATCAAACAAGCCCATCACACTATTAGATTTGGGTGCCGTGGCCAGATATAACGTCGCCTGGGTTAAGGGATAACCATCA
>JAAHHN010000016.1:0-40603 GCA_010672165.1 Spirulina sp. SIO3F2
CTCAGTAATCCTTTCAGTTCCTCTACACTCTCTTTTATCTCTAGTCGATAGACTCCTGTCATGGCATCTGTTTTGGGTTCTGCTTTCCTATTCTACTATCTGTAGCTCTCTTTATTCGATTTGGTATAAAATATTCAGATTCTCAGCCAAATTGGTACGAATCTTCATTAATTTCAACACCCCAAATATCAATACTCTAGTTGGCCATAGTCTCTAATATTACAGAGCAGCCAGTGAGGTTTGAGACTTTGGTTTAGCCCAGTCCAGGACGGAGTCGAACCCCGGTGTTGATTTTTAATTAAGAAAAATTAATTTAAGTAATAAGATGTGAATAATCGCTCATGCCCCAAGCGTTGGGTATTGTTGTAATTGCCCGATTGCCCGTTCAATTTCCGAGGGTTCGAGGCTCGCCAGTGTCAGCGTTTGGGTCACCTGGGGAAAATCTCGTTGGAGCGATCGCCTATAGGCAGGGTCATAATGGGTCTCCAACAAAGACTCAACAAACGTGGCCCAATCCCCTGCATCAATCCAAGCAAACCACTGCGCTAGGGTTTCGCGGCGATAACGACCTTGGAGTCGTTGGAGCTTCTCCTTAAGGAAATCAGGATGAGCAATTAAGTGGGGGTATCCTTGCAATAACCCATGCACACGAGCCGCGATCGGTATCTGTAACTCGATGCCGGGTGACGCTTTAAGCTGATGCCAGAGTTGTACCGGCAAATAAACCTTGCCAATTTTGCTGCTTTCAGATTCCACCCAAATTGGCCGTCTTGGATCGAATGTTTGAAGCTGTTGTAGCACCAAGGTTTCAAAGTATTTTTGGCTGGGTTGTGGTTCCGGGGCATCAAGCCATGCTTGCCCTAAGAGCGATCCGCGATGGTTTGCTAGGCCTTCAAGGTCGAGAATCTGCATCCCCGTTTGGGCTAACTGTTGCAAGATTTGGGTTTTACCTGTGCCTGTCATGCCACAGAGCACCCGAAAGTTAAGTTGGCCAGGCAGTGTTCCTAACTGCTCGCGGACATGGGTGCGATAGGTTTTATAGCCCCCATCTAGAAGTGTGGCAGACCAGCCAATTTGGGTCAGGATAATCGACAAGCTACGCGATCGCTGCCCCCCGCGCCAGCAGTAAATCAAGGGTGCATAATCTAGATCTTTATGGGCAAAATGGCTCGCTAGATGCTGACTGATGTTGGCTGAAACATATGCTGCCCCTAGCTTCCGGGCTTGAAATGGCGAGACCTGAGTATACATCGTGCCCACCTCAGCCCGCTGTTCATTGTCAAGCACGGGGAGATTGATGGCTCCTGGCAGATGATCCAGCGCATATTCAGCGGGCGATCGCACATCGATGATTTCGCTGTAGGTCTCCAGCCAAGGTGTTGCCGTGGTTTGGGGCGTTCGTACCATTAAAAATCAAAATAAATATACTGGGTTCCCCCTTCGGGCGCGAGCAACCAGACCGCCAAGAAACAGAGCGGCACTAAGAGGAGCTTTAAATGCCAATTGAGTTGCAGTTGTAGACCCCGTTGGATCAGGTAAGCGATCGCTGTCATCAGTACCACCAAGACCATCAGCCAGACTAAGTCAATCCGGGCTAACCCCAACGCCTCAGCATAAACCTTTTGGCTAAATTGCACATCACCCTTAACGCCAAACAAATGGGTCACTACCCAGCTCGATTCAGCTAAATCCGGTAACCGGAAGAAAACCCAAGACATAAACACAAACAACTGCGTGACCAACCACGCAACCATTGTTCCAGGTAACGACACCCACCAGTCCGCCCAGTTGGGGTTGTGTTTGGCTGCTACATCGGTTAAGCGGTGGGCAATCAACGCGACACCATGCAGAATTCCCCAAATCAGGTAGCCCCAAGCCGTTCCCTTGTTGGCATCGATATGCCAAATCCCTGCGATAAACATAATGAACCACAGGTTAAAGCAGGTTCGTGCTAAGCTCTGGCGAGATCCCCCTAACGGGAAGTAAAGATAGTTGCGCAGCCAATCCCCTAACGTGATGTGCCAGCGTCGCCAAAAACTGGCAATGCTGGTGGTGAAATAGGGAAAATTGAAATTCTCTGGTAGCTTAAAGCCAAGAAATAGCGCACTACCCCGTGCCATATCCACATAGCCACTAAAGTCAAAATAGAGCTGCAAACCGTATGCCAGCACTGCCAACCACAGATCGACACTGCCGGCCCGCGCCATATTGCCAAAACAGAGATCCACAAACATGCCCAGCGGGTCGGCAATCAGCGCTTTTTTGATCGCACCCGAAGCAAACAGCCATAACCCCTCAGTAAACTGTTCTACATTGGGTTGCTGTTGCTCCTTGAACTGGCTAATAAAGGGATGAAAGCGGGTAATTGGCCCAGAAATTAGTTTTGGGAAAAAGAACTTATATGCGCCAAATTCCAGCAAACTTTCGGCTGCGGGGGCACCACGATAAACATCGACAAGATAAGCAATATTCTCAAAGGTAAAAAACGAAATTCCCAAGGGGATCAAAAAATGTTTTAGCAGACCACTATTCTGCTGGGTTAGCCAGGGCCAAGCCACCACTTGAGCCAAGCCATCTGTGACCAACGCTAAATATTTAAATCCCCCTAAAAACAGCACGTTGAGCACGATCCCAACGATCAAGATCTGTAGCATGCGACCCATCCAGAGCCGCTGCAAATCATCCCATTCTTCATTGGAGAGTTGGGCATATTGGGGATGCAAACCCCGTCCGGTTTGCCGCGCCATCAGACGCCCCAAATAAAAGTTCAGCACCACCAGTACTACCATCAAGGGCACATATTGGATTTGAAGCAAGCTGTAAAACAAGAGGCTTGCACCGAGCACAATCCCAAGCTGATAGCGATCGCGCCCGCCTCCCAATGCAGGATGCCAATAGCCTACTATCAACAGAAGCAGAAATAGGCCGTAGATTGGATCAAGAAAGGTCATTGGAGTGCAACGTTCAAAGTTCAAGGGGAAAAGTTCAGGGTTTAGTCTACACAATCCAGGGGTTCTGAAAACTATTGAGTGTAGATGTATTGTTTGCCCCTTAAAGGTTTATATCTCTAAACTGAAAACTCTGCTGATGGATTGCGTACATCATGCAGGTTTGGAATCGGGCAGGTATTGAAATCAGGGTTTAGTAGCCAGCAACACACTCATACTCTGAACTTTGAACTCTGAATCCTGAACTCACAAACATATATCATTCTGGGGACGAAAACTCAGACCTCTACACTGGGTTTTCCATGAGACGATTGCTCACACCCCTCTCAGAAAGAGCTAGTACACTGATCACTGTCGAGCATCACCAGATATCACGGCACAAATGCAACGGTTAAGTTTACTTGGACAACGGCTTGGACTCCGGTCACTCCAGATGCAACTCACGGTCGGTGTGACTGCAATGGCTGCCTTGGGTCTGGGTGGTGTCGCGCTGGGATTAGGCTTGTACCTCGATCACGTGATTGTGGTCTCCCATAAGAAACAGGTGCAAAACTTGGCCCAACGGTTTGGTGAAACGGTCGAAATTTATAGCGACATGACCACCCCCAACATGGCTCTCGAAAAAGCGGTGGTTCACCTCTCAACTGGTGATACTTCTATTTGGGTCGTCCAAGAGGGGGAAATTGTCGCCCGGTCTGAAGCATTGACGATGGGTAGCCAGAAAGATGTGTTGTTGATCGCGGCCCGGGAGGAATTAGCGCCCTATCCCAAGGTGTATGACTTCAACAATGGCTACTGGATCATGTGTGGTACGCCTCTAATCATCAACAAGATGGATTGGGGGCAGCTCAATATTGCCCATGACATCACCGGAGCCCAAGGGATGCTCTATCGTTTGCTCTGGACGTTGGGTGGGGCCAGTGTGTTTTCCTTGGGATTGATGTGTGTGGCGATCGCGATCTATATTCGCCAGGCCTTGAAACCCCTCAAAACCTTTGGATACCTTACGGATCAACTCTCCGCCGAACAGCTAGGGCAAGATATAATCACCCTCGACCATGCCCCGAGTGAGCTGAAAACCCTAGAAAACGCCTTTAACCGGATGCTACATCGCTTCCATGAGTCTTGGGAGCACCAACGTCAGTTTGTCGGTCATGTGTCCCACGAGTTACGCACGCCCCTCACGATTGTGTCTGGATATTTGCAAAGTACCTTGCGTCGGGGCAGCAATCTGAGTGATCCTCAACGAGAGGCGCTGACGGTAGCTTCATCCGAGGCTAGACGCACCGTACAATTGCTCGAAGATCTCTTAGAGCTGGCGCGGGCGGATAGTGGGCATCTCCATTTTCGTCAGGAAGCGGTGGTGCTCAATGATTTCCTCTGGGAAGTGGTGGAGATGTCACGCCAATATAGCCAGGGGGAAATCAAGGTCTCAACGCCCCAAACCGTTGTGGTTGCTCAAATTGACCGCGATCGCCTCAAGCAGGTGCTCTTAAACCTGATTGATAATGCCGTTAAATACGCTGGGGTTGAAGAGCCCATCCAAATTACTCTCAGCTCAGAAGCGGGGCAAGCTCAGCTCCAGGTCTGCGATCGCGGGCCGGGCATTCCTCTCACTCAACAGCAACGCATTTTTGAACGGTTCTATCGTCTCGATGAAAGCCGCTGCCGTTCTGGGGGTACGGGCTTAGGTCTATCGATCGTTAAAACCCTTGTCGAGGGCATGGGGGGTCAAATCACCGTGCGCTCCACGTTGGGCGAGGGAAGTACATTTATTGTGACGTTGCCGTTGGGCAAAGCTTAGCGATGGGTGAAAGGGGTAGGGTGTAGTTTGGTGGAATGAGCCCTTGCATATCTATCACGATGACCTCTGACTATCCCCGCGATCTGATTGGCTACGGTGCCAACCTCCCCCAACCGGAATGGCCTGGTAAAGCACGCATCGCTGTCCAGTTTGTTATTAACTACGAAGAAGGTGGCGAACAATGTCTGTTGCATGGTGACCCGGCTTCTGAGGCCTTTCTCTCCGAGTCGATCGGGGCAGTGCCATTGCCAGGTGTTCGCAATCTGAACATGGAGTCTATGTATGAGTATGGCAGTCGAGCCGGGTTTTGGCGGCTGCATCGACTCTTTACCGAGCGTCAAATTCCGGTGACGGTTTATGCAGTGGCCATGGCTCTGGAACGAAACCCGGAAGCAGGAGCCGCAATGGTGGCAGCGGGTTGGGAAGTGGCAAGCCACGGTTGGCGGTGGTTGGATTATCAATACATCAGCCCGGAGGTGGAACGGGCTCATATTGAACAGGCGATCGCCATCCATACCCAAGTCATTGGCTCCCAGCCGCTGGGCTTCTATCAAGGCCGGGTCAGTCCCAACACCCGCCGTTTGGTCGTTGAGATTGGTGGCTTTCTCTACGATGCCGATAGCTACGCCGATGATTTGCCCTATTGGAACCACGACTATGGCCGACCACACTTAGTCATTCCCTACACCCTTGACAACAACGATATGCGCTTCGCCACTGCCCAGGGCTTTAATTCCGGTGAGCAGTTTTTCACCTATCTCCGCGATGCGTTTGATGTGCTCTATGCCGAAGGGGAAATAAGCCCCAAGATGATGAGCATCGGTCTCCATTGTCGGCTGGCAGGGCGACCTGGACGGGCAGCCGCTTTGGCGCGATTTTTAGACTATGTGCAGTGTCATGAGCGAGTTTGGCTCTGTCGTCGGGTTGAAATTGCCCGCCATTGGTATCAGCATCATGGGGTATAAACACCATTAAGCGTAGCGCCCCGTGATTTTGGGTGAGCGTTATGAATACAGCAGGTTAGACGTTGTTATTGTTGAGGTCATCAAGATCAATCCCCTGAGCTTGGAGTTGTGCTAATAAAGCAGCTAAACGCTGTTCCGCTTTCTCAGCTCGTTGTGCTTCTTGTACAGCCCGTTGGTCTGCCTCCTCAGCCCTTTGCGCTTCCTGTGCAGCCCGTTGATCCGCCTCCTCAGCCCGTTGTAATTCTTGAGTTGCCTGCTCGTGACCTGTGAGTAATAGGTTGCCGTTGCGATCGCACCACCGCAGCCAGCGATCGTATTGCTTGCTCTCAAACGTACCTGACCAGAGCGTGAGTCCCAAACCCACTTTGGGTAGCCATGCCTCTGTAAACTGCTCGTACTGACCCTCCTTGAGACCATACACCTGGAGAGGCTGTTCGGAAAGCCATTCGAGGGGATCAAACACGACGTAATATTCAATGCCAATTTGAGCATAGTCTGTCAGTTTTGTGTCGAGTTCATGTCCTTTCCGGTTCGAGACAATCTCAATCACAACCTCTGGTGACTTGCCAAACTCCCACATCAGGTACGAGCGGTGTTGCTTCTGGCTCCAATCCTCCGCAATTTGCACCCCCAAACTCAGCATCACATCCGGCACAAGGGGCGGCAAATGAATGCCATAAAACAGGCCCACGTCCGCCATCGCCACAAAGGGTTGTCCCGGCAAAAAAGCGTTATACAGACAATGCACCAGCAGACGTTGTAGTTTTTCTTGGATGAGATTGTCCACGGGGCTTTCGTCCTCTAGAACTAAATGACTGATATCCAGTTCAAACTCTGGCGCAGCATTGCTGGTAGCGTAAGTTTTGGGGGTAATTAAGATAGGAGAAGAGGTTGGGGTGGTGGGTGACATGGGTGTTTTAATCCACACAGTGCTTGTATTGTAGATGAAATTTTCAAGGGTGTGGACTCAGATTCTGAGCAGAAAAAATTAGGTCAGAGGGATCAGGGGGACTTTGACCTGTAAACTGCAAGTTGCGAATTGTAAACAGCAAGCTGTTATGACCTCTGCTCCTTCCATGTTTAAAACCCTCTGGCAAGATACCCTAACCATCTTTTGGGGGGATTGGTTGGAGCTGCGATCGCGCCTCACGCAAGTGGCAGCCACAGGCTTAATTTCCCCACTCATTTATATTCTGGCCTTTGGTTTAGGGCTTGGTAGTGCCTTTGACCGCGCCATGTCACCACCGATGGGCGACAACTACCTGGAGTTTATTTTGCCGGGGATGGTGGCGCTCTCGTCGATGACGATTAGCTTTGGGGGCACAACTTTTTCTATTTGTGGCGATCGCCTTTATAGCAAAACGTTTGAAGAATTGATGATCATGCCCATCAATCCCTTAGCGCTGCATTTGGGCAAAATGCTGGCGGGTGTGGTGCGGGGTTTGATGACCTCGGGTTCGGTGCTCGTGATTGCCATCCTCTTTACCCAAGAATGGAATTTCCTCCATCCCTTGTTTCTGCTGATGCTTGTGCTCAACTGTGCAGTCTTTGCAGGGGTGGGGGTGATTGCCGGATTATCCGTGCAATCGCTCGAAAGTGTGGGTTTGTTGAACAATTTCTTGATTGTGCCGATGTCCTTTTTAGGGGCGACGTTCTTTGACCCAGCCACGTTGCCCCTGGCGCTCAAAGTTGTGGTGTACTGCTTACCGCTCACCTACACCACCACAGCTCTGCGAGCTGCGGCTTATGCACCGACACAGTTTCCGTGGTATGCGATCCCAGTGTTGTTAATTTGTGCGATCTCGCTATCTTTTCTCGGCGCACGCAAGTTTGCCACCCAGCAAGATTAGCCTAAATTCTGCATGACATTTACCTGAAATTTCTGAAAGACTATTCAATAGACTTCTTGCACGAATTCTATGTTTTGGCAGGTGAGACGCCTGCACTACAGTTTTTCATTGATAAAGCACAGGCTACGGAATAGCCAATTTATGGTCTATAACATCATCAAGCTGAAGCGCATTAGTCCCAACTTGACTCTGAGAGCCACTGGATAGTTGGCAGGTCTCACATTGAGCTTGCCAATCTTGCAGCAGCGAGATCAGCAAAAAATAATGTTCTCTCGGTTCACAAACTTTGTGGGCGATCGGGCAATTGCATTGTCCACAACCACTTGAAGTCAGGATTAGATCATAAAGCAAGACAATTCGGCTTTGTACTGCGCCGTTATATTGAGCAAACAGTTGGCAAACTTGCTCAGGATAATCGTGAAATTGATGAAGGATCTGAATGGCTTGAATTTGAGGTGGAACGTCTCCGAACGGATCGCATTTTTGTTTGAGGGCGGTGTCACACAATGACAACATTTCCAGCACCTGGGTTTCAAGCTGTTGATCAGAGATGGGATAAGGCATCTTGATAGAAACAACAGGCTTGTAAGTCAGCACTTCCATCGTAGTGCTGCTGAATTCAAAATTGCAAAAAAATGTAAAATTTTATAACAGATCGCAAAGAGTTGTAGATCTTTGTTATTTCTGCTACCGACAGCGTAACAAAAAGTGTATTGTCTGAGATCATCCTTTCGGTACAAGACACGGGCAATCTGCCTCCGAGGCCACTGGCTTGTAAGACAAACCCCACTCGGCGTTGCTATTTACTCAATGATGATGCCTCTCTTTGAGCCGCACACAAGTTGAGAGGAATTTAGAAATCATCTGGAATAATCCACTTAGGGGGCTCAGAGAGTTTTTTGAGGCGTGCTGCTTCTGCGATTTCATGCATTCGATCTAGGGAGGTGGTTTGCATGAATTCGTTAGCGCGTTGGGCATATTCTTTGTTAGGACATTGGTCACCCAAAATGCAACCGTTGCGGCAGTCCTGTTCACAGTTAACCGTTTTTTCCATAAAGCAAGCTGAGATTGGAGTTGAGTGATTGATTTGATATCTTCTTCCCATTTTACGGGAGGCAGAGACTACCACGATCCAACTGCACACCTTAGTGAGTTCGTAACCGCAATCGCTGTCGCACCAAGCGCAACGCCTTTTGCATTTGCATCAGATCAGGAGGTTGCTCGTTGTAACGCCAATACAGGTAGGCCTGGGTAATTTGCTGAATAGGCGTGGCGATCGCCTCGGGGTAACGTTGCTCACAAGCATGGGCATATTCAAGGGGCGTCTGGGCAGGGGATTTGCGATCGCCTTTATTAGCCAGCACCAACAACATCTGCCGATAGATGCGTTCCATCGGCGGCAAGCGAAATAAACGTCGGTGTTGCCACCAACGACCGAGCCCTAAACTGGCAATCCACACCCCAAAAGCCGCCGCCGTTAAGGCAATCAGACCCACCAAAAAACTGACAAGCCCACTCGACATCCACCGCCAGAACCACACCGTCAGCCTCAAGAGGCTCCCAACAGTGACCGCAAACGAACCCGAGAGCCAGCCCCGTACCGGTGAGGGTAACCAACCTGCCACCCAGTTCCAAGCCTGACGCAATGCCCCAAACGTTTCGTTATCGACAAAAGAAGGGGGAATAATTTCGTGGCCAGGGATGGGGTTAAACGTATACCAACCCTGCTCTGGAAAGAAGACCTCCGTCACACTCAACACATCACTAGTCCGCACCAGATAAAAGCCAGTAAACGGATTAAACTGGCCCGGTGCAAAACCTGAGGCAATCCGGGCAGGAATCCCGAGCGATCGCAACATCACTGCTAAAACGGTGGAAAAATGGTCTCCATAGCCACCCCCCTGGTTAAGAAAAGCGGTGGTTAAATCTGCACCGGGCAAGACGATCAAATTTGGTTTGATGGCATAGTTTTGTTTAAGGGCTTGGGCTAAGAATAGGGCAATTTCATAGGGATTATCGGGGCGATTGCTGGCACTATTGAGCAGTTCCTCTGCAATTGGTCGAACCTCCTCAGCGACGCCCTCGGGTAGTTGCAAATAATACTTACTAATTCTTTCAGGATAATCTTGGTTCGCCTGACCGAGCTGAGTGCGATCGCGTATCGGCGCGTTCGACACCACCGTGTAGGTCAGTTCTTCTGAAAGGGCTGCTGGGGCACGTAAACTCCCTTCGGTGTCGATGGCAAGCTCCGGTGTTGGGAAATAAATGGCACTTGGACGGCTTAAGACCGGCAGCAAGTTGGGGATGAGCTTAACAATTGAATAGGTTTGAATAACACGCTGGGACGACTTCGGCGGATCGGGCAACGTCACCGCAAAACGATAGCTCCAAGTGGGGCGTCGGATCGTTAGGGTTTGGTCTTCACGGGAAATTTCCCACCCTTGGCTGGTGTAGCGATCAAACGCAATGACTCGCCAAAACCCTGGAGCCTGGGAGCGCACTCGCATTAACAGTTCAGGTTTCCCAGGCGGGCCTGAAGGAACTTGGGTTTGATCAAACGTTGAGTTAAAGCTGTAAAAAATTTCGGGAGAAACCGCTTGGCCGTCCACATTCACATCAGCGTCTTCAGCATCTGGATCAGCAACTCGGCCAGGGTTAATAATGCCCCGATTTTCACCGTCAAAGCGGAGATCAGAAAATTCTCGGGGCACAGCTACCGGATATTGATCCAGCCAGTAGCCCGAAGACTGAGGCATAAAAAAGCGAGACAGTAGACCTAAACAAAAAATACTCAAGAAAAGTGCTGTCCATCGCATCACGTTACCGCGATCGAGCGCCCACCAGGATCGTGACACCGAGCGACGGGATTGAATGGCAGGAATGGTGGAGTCTTTGAGCGTCGATCGGGTTTCAAACAGGGGGGAGAGGCCTAACTGCGATCGATAGTCCAACACCATAGAGGGCAGCGCGAAGGCTAAGAACAACGCGATGAACACCAAAAAGAACGTGGTTTGACTCCGGGAGGCAGCCATACTCATCAGCATTAACCCAATCACGCTGGAGTAGCCCAAGTCTTTCCGTCGCGGCAGGTCAAAGCTGTGGAGGACTTGCACTTGCACCAGTAGCTCAGTCAAAACTGGAATTGTGTCGTTGAGATTTTCAATTAAATTGCCTAAAAAGCTCATCAACGCCAGCAGCATGCCCAAGGCTAATGCAAACTTAACGGCGACATTGCGCTGCTTGCGTCGCCACCAACTAAATGCTGCCCCCAAGACACTCAAGGGGACTGCCCACACATAGAGGGTCGTCTCTGAAGCAACATCCGTGGCAATGATGCCGATGATCACCAAGATCTGTACAACAATACGGAGGGCGATCGACTCTTCTGTTTCTGGCAACGGCAATGCTTGCAAGCGCTGTTGCCATTGCTGGAAGCGAGAGAGCGGTTGCCAAGGGGTGCTGTTCATGGCGTTGGGGTGGAACGGGCTTGCCTTAGCTAGCCTAGCAAATTGAGCGGTTCACGCCTGTGCAGATTACATCTGCCGTTTGTTTGCGCCGCCGTAGCGTGGGCATCTGTCCCGCCAGCGTGGTGTGGTTACTCTCGTGACTTTCATGCAAGTTGGTATGATCGGGAAACTTATCCTTTATCCGGTGGCGGGTTAGTCCCGAATGTTGATGTCCCTCCAAAGCGATCGCCAACTCCTCGATACCTATAGTTGCATTGAGCCGAAAGTGCCTCAGACCCCTGCGGACGCAGAAGAACTACGAGGAGCAATTTTGCGCATCACCCAGGCCGCAGAGAGCGAAAATTTGGGCATCTGTGCAGATACCTGTGAGCAGGCTTATCAAGCTTTGGCTCAATACCTCAAGGCGCTAGACTATCCCATTCCCGAAGCGCCTGACCCCACCGCCCCCACCGATGAGCCAGTGTATCTTAAGTTCAACGCCACGACGCTCAAGCATTTTGCCAAGGCTTATTCGGGAGACTATCGCGGGGTGTTGATTGCTTGTCAGGCGGAAGAGGATGTAGTCAATGGCACGTTTGGTCATTTTCCGCTGGATTTGTTTAGTGAAATGTAAACAAAAATGCAGCGTCGCAGATGTGAAACATCTGCGACGACCAGAAAAGCATCTAAGTCAACTTTTTGGCGGTTGAGCAAACCGAATCCAATAAAATTGGCTTAGTTCTGGATTAACTGGCTGGACTAACGTTACTACGTATAACAGCGGGACGAGGCGTTCGAGCTAAAACCTCTTGAGGGATCACAATATTATTATTCCAGGCTTGAGAAGCTGGCTTCAAATTAACACGATATTGCCAACCACTTTTAATCCATTCATTCGCCTCTGCAAAAACGTCTACATTAATGCTGGGATCTTCTAAGCGAATCCAAGCAACATGCCAATCTGGCCCAGAACCACCACCACTGTTATAGATGAGCATGCCTTTAACATCTGTGATGTAAAAAAGATTGACATCATAGACACCAATAGAGCCGCTCTCAAAATCATCACCAGGATTATCTAGCCAACTGAAATTAGTACAATACTGCCCATTGCTACCGAATATAACGACGGCAATATTAGCATCAGTGCCCGCACCACTAATATCACTGGTTGCGATTGTTAGTCTTGCCATTAGGAAAATCTCCTTGGTCTTGTTAATTACTTCCCCATTACTCTGCAAGATGTAGAGCACAGAATAAATGGGAAACGATAGCGCTTATTCTAAGCGCAAAAATCCTGTTCTGCCACTTAACAGAATACAAGAATAAATATTCTTTGAGCCTGATTCCTGTATGAAATTTGATCACTAAAGATATACTATTAGCAAAATATATTGCTCTTCCAGACTCAAGCTTTTGCTTACTATTTTACTGACAGTATCTTTACCTTAAATTAACCAAGATTTAACTCGTCGGAGCAATCTTGCGACGCGAAGTGGCTAGGCGAGGAGTCCGCTCTAAAACCTCTTGAGGGATTACAATATTATTACTCCAGGCTTGAGATGTCGGCTTGAAACTGAAATAATGGTAATAGCCAGCTTCAAGCCAATGATTCACATCGCTATAGACATCCAAACCACTATCTGAATCTTCTAAACGAATCCAGGCAATATGCCAATCGGGCCCATAACCCGAATCACTAAGGTCAATGATGATTGATTTAACATCGGTCATATAACAGAGATTAACATCATAGACACCAATCGAACCACGCTCAAAATCATCACCAGGATTATCTAAAGTCTGTGGATAAGTAGCATGCCATCCATCATTACCACCAAAGATCACCTCAACCTCCGCATCAGTACCAGCGCGATCAATGTCACTGGTTGCAATTGTCAGTTTCGACATTAGAAAAGTCTCCTAAGTTTTGTGTATTTACATCCCAGATGCGCTCACCATACTTGTGAACTTTCAACTTGAACTATTTCAGGAAATGCTCCCCCTCATCCTAGTCATGGGAATAAATATGCATAAAATACTAAAGAAAAAAATAACAATTATCTGAAATCTTTTTGCATTTGTAGCTTCGGGAGCAGTGAAACCAGCCTACAAGCTAAAGCTTTTGTTTTGTTCTGTACTGCGGTGATGTCGATCTGAATTATGGCCTTGGAAATACCACTCAGCCATCACTTCTGATGGTCGTGCAGATAAAATAGTCAGGCGGGACGTTTGTGCTATGTGTGATACCCGTAGTCAGTCATCTTACCCGCCGTTGTACTCTCAGCACCACCATCCTGTTCGTCGCAATAATGCTCCAACCCAGCCCTGATCTGCTTATTCGTGCCCGTTATCCCCTCCTTTACCTCGTCACTGTTGAAGAAGATGCCGCACTCCAGGAACTGGAAGATCTGGCCTATCAGAAACTAACACCCCAACGACATCTAGCAACGTGGGATATTGCCCGCGGTTGGGACGATAATGGTGAGCATAAAAATTCAGTGCTTGGGGCCTTGGGGCGGGTGCGGGGCCAATCCGATGAACAGCAGCCCATGCTGTTTGTGCTCAAAGACTTGCACTTTATCTTGCAATATCCTCAAAACCCTAACCATGCCCCTGTCATTCGAGAACTCAAAAGCTTAGCGAGTGAGCTGAAATATACCCAAAACACCCTGATCCTCACCAGCCATACCTTAGTTGTGCCCCCCGAGCTAAGCGAAGCGGTGACCGTCATTGACCATCCCTTACCCGATGCGGAGGCGATCGCGCACCTGATCACCCAAGGCGTAGCCCCCCGCCAACTGGAATTGAGTGCCCTCGGTCAGGAGCGCTTGGTCAAAGCCTGCCAAGGCTTAAGCCGCAACCGCATTGAACGGGTGCTAGCTCGCACGATCGCCCAATACGGTCAGGTCAATACCGCCGCGATCGCGGGGGTGCTCGAAACCAAACAACAAGCCATTCGCCAAACCGGCTTGCTGGAATTCCACCAGCCCGAAACCTCCCTCAAGCAGGTAGGTGGCTTGGATAACCTCAAGCAATGGGTACGGATGCGTAAAAATGCTTTCACTGAAGAAGCCCGACGCTACGGTATCCCCAATCCCAAAGGGGTTTTGTTGGTGGGTATCCAAGGCACTGGTAAATCCCTCTCCGCCAAGACGATCGCCCATGAATGGCAATTGCCTCTGCTACGCCTGGATACGGGACGACTCTTTGGCGGCTTAGTGGGCGAAAGTGAAAGCCGGGTACGCCAAATGATTCAGATTGCCGAGGCGATCGCGCCCTGTGTGCTGTGGATCGATGAAATTGATAAAGCCTTTGGCAATATTACCAAAGGCATTGATGGCGATTCTGGCACATCGCGCCGCTTGTTTGGCACGATCATTACCTGGATGCAGGAAAAAACCTGCCCGGTGTTTATTGTCGCTACCGCCAACGATGTGCATATTCTGCCGAAGGAACTTCTCCGCAAAGGTCGCTTTGATGAAATTTTCTACCTGACGCTCCCCACGGCAAGAGAGCGCCAAGCCATCTTTAAAGTCCATCTCCAGCGCCTGCGTCCTGAACGCATCCGGGAGTTTGACCTTGATCTTCTCGCCCGCCAAACCAATAACTTTAGCGGTGCAGAAATTGAGCAAGTCATCTTTGATGCGATGCATCAAGCGTTTGCTGAGGGGTCTCCTGGTCAGCGGCGGGACTTTGGCGACCAAGATATCCTCCGCGCAGCCGAGGCGACCGTCCCGCTGGCAACGATCGCCCACGAACAAATTAAGGCCATGCTCGAGTGGGCAGACAAGATGAATGTGCGGCCAGCGTCCCAAGACACCGACCTCTTGCAGGAGTTCAAAAAAAATATCCAACAGCGCCAGATTAATCCTGATCAGTCTTCGCCATCTTGAGCCACAGTTGCCATTTGCCCCAAGGCGATCGCAACCATCGCGCCAGTTGAGGATAGTTCACTTTGGCATTGTGGCGGCGATCGGTGGGAATAGCGCGGACAGTGATGATGTGATCGAGCTGTGCCCAAGCTAGAGCAGTTTTCAGTTTGCAGTTTTCAGTTCGCAATTCGTGGCGCTCCCACTCCACCAGCAACACCCGTCGTCCTCGCCATTGCACTAGCGCCGATCGCGCTACCCCTGGCAATTCATTGACCAGACATTCAACGGTTAAGGGATATAGAATGCCGTGATCCTCTCGAATTGCTGCGGTCGCTCGACCCAATAGCCAGAGCTGTCCGTGAACATCCAAATAGCCTAGATCGCCTGTGCGATGCCACTGTTGACCCTGGAGGGTCAAGCGTTGCTGGGGATGGGGACTGTTAAGGACATGTGCGCCTCGCACAATGATTTCACCAGGTTGGTTGGGGAGTGCAGATTGGTTAGTTGCAGTATCGAGGATGCGTAGTTCTAATGAGGGCACGGGTTGTCCGGCAAAGAGACCCAAGTTGGGGGAGAACGATGCTGGTTTGCTCAATTCCAGACCGTTAATCCCCCCTTCCCCCCTTATTAAGGGGGGGGACGCCGCAAGCGGCTGGGATGGACTGCGGCTGCGCATTTGAGGGGGGCGGCCTTCTGTTTCTAAGAATGTCGGCACAATTGAGGGGATTTTCCAATCTCCCCCCTTTCCAAGGGGGGCAGGGGGGATGACTGCGATCGGCTCGGCTTCTGTTGCCCCGTAAACCACCGTGATCTGTGCATTCAGAGCAAGGTGCTGGAGACGATCGCGTAGTTTCTGAGTTACAGGTGCACCACCGATGAAGATCTGATGCAGGCTGGGTAATGGCTTGGATGCTCCCAGAAGCAAGCGCCCCAAAATACCAGGAGCAGCGACGATCCGTTCAATCTGATATTGGGCGATCGCTCGTCTCAGCTTGAGCCCAGAAACCCGAGCTGGACGCCGCACATTTACGGGTGGGATTACAGTTGCACCGCCTGCCACTAAATTGGCTAATCCAAACAGCGGTAAAGTTGTGAGTTCTTGAGCACCCGGTTGCCATTGCAGAACCGGAGCCAGGGCTTGGTATTGGGCGAGGAGGAGATGATGCGATCGCGCAATGGGCTTGGGTTGGCCGGTTGTGCCGCTGGTAAACGAGAGCAGCGCGATCGCCTCAGCGTTAAGTTCAACAGCATCGGTTTTGGGAGCAGACTTTTGTACCTGCTGCCAAGTCACTGTCCCAGGCACAGGCACACCGACCGCAATTTTGTACCGAATGCGGCGGAGTGTGGGTGAGAACAGTTGGGTAGTAAATAGCCATGAGGGAGCTAACCAGACTTTCAGATTGATTTCATGGGCGCAATGGGCGATGTATCGCTGACCCAACAGGGGGTTAAGAATCACTGCGATCGCCCCCACCTGCCAAATCGCAGCGAGGGCAATGTAGAGTTCAGCCGAGAGGGGTTGCAAAAGTAAGACCCCATCCCCTAGCTTGAGTTGACAACAGTGAGTTAAGTAGCCTGCCAAACGTTGACTGGCTGTCAAAATATCCGCGAAGGTATACTGCTTGTGTTGGGCATCAATTAGGGCGATCGCCGCAGGGGTATGCTCAACTCGCTCGTGTAGCAGACGGACTAAATTCGTTGTCATTGCATCTCTACACCCTGACCCCCACACCCCTCACCCAGCAATTCATACAGCTAACTGTTCATCTTCTGGACAAGAGCGGCTCTACCACGGATGACTCAACATTGTAAAACTAGCCCAATAGAAAGGATGGGATAAGTCCTCAGGCGTCAAGCCATGCAGCTCTTCTGTGAGGGGCACTTCACCACTCGGTAATCGCAGGGTGGTGTCCGTAAATTCTACTTCCCCCCGCAGCATTTGAAGCTGCGCATTGCGTAGGGCTGTGGCTTTAGTGGGCGCAGTGGGGAGTTGTCGATAAAACTCAGTCATTAAGGCCAAGGTTCCCGCATCACTGACTGACCAGAGACTAGCGATCGCCGACTTCACCCCTGCTTTGAGCGCCATCCCGGCAAAACCTAATTCCGCCTCTGAGCTGCCCAAGGCAGTTTGGCAGGCACTGAGCACCAGCAAGTCAATGGGAGGCTCATTCCAATGCAACTTATCCATTTTATGGAGGCTGAGGCGCTCACCCTTAAATTGAATGTAGGACTCACGGGGGTGTCCTGCTGAAAATGAAGCGTGCGTGGCCAGATGAACAATATCAAACGATTCGTCATCCAGTAGCTCATCCAGGTTATCCACGGTGAACTCTTGATTTAGCAAAGACTCCACCTGCCACTCAAAATTCTGCTCACCCTGTGGTAACTGGTCAACGGCTGCCTGGATACTGGCAAGTTCTGCGGGCACCGCAGGCAAGGGGCTAAGTTCCCGAAACTCTGAGGCTCCCATTGCCAGAATATCGCGGTTGAGATGGGGTTGGTAATCCGTTTGAATCAGGTTAAAGGCGGGGATCATGGTCGTGCTATATTTCTCGACCATAAACTGTTCGCCATCATGGAGCGCTGCCATCGGCACACCCCGCAGTCCATCACCCAGGCAAAATAGAATTTTATCAACGCCTTTAGCTTGCAGGTAATCCTGCTCGAAAGGGGACACAATCCAATCATAAAGTTGTTGGGCAGGCGCTAGAATTTGGTTGGTTTGGGTGTTGTGCAGACCACGCCGAAACCGGCGTACCGTGCGCTTGAGGGTAGATTTGGTTACATCCGTACGATCAAGTACCAAGGTCTCACCATCGGGGGTCACCAGCACCAAATGCAAAAAGTCCTCTTCTGGGATCGCCCACAGCACAGCGGCATTCGTACCCGTAGCAGTATTCAGTTCTCTGAGAGTACGGGCAATATCGTTGGGCGTTTGGGTAACTGTCGCCAGATTTTCCCGGAAGTGGTCTTCAAACTCGGCTTCGAGGCCAAGCTCCATTTGGAGCACCTTATTCATCTCACTCGGGTCAAGCTTGGTGGGCGTGAGATCTTGAGCCAGCACGCTGCCGTTGCCTAGACTCATGGCGGTAATCAACAGGGTCGCCTGACCCAGAGCTGCGATCGCATTGCGTAAACGAGAGGGAGAGAAGTGGGGCATGATCATAAATTCCTTGCGCAGTTCACAGTTGCAAAACCGTTGCTTGCTTTAGATTTCGATTGAAACATTCCGTCGTCAGGATTGGGATAATGGCGATAACACCCGTTCACCCTTATGGTAACAAGAGCCAAGTTAGGCGTTGCTGAAGCCTGAATATGGTGTTGCTGAATCCTGCCACATTTTGCATGCAATGTCAGACGAGATAACTACACGCGCAGTTCGCAGACATTAAAGATATTTATCAACCGATAACAGCCCCTAATCGTAGTTGAGCAAAAGAGCAATATTCAGTAAACTTGATCTGCAAAGTCTTCTCTTGCCCTTTCTATGCAGCTGCGTCCTTATCAAGCTCAATTTCTCCGTGATGTGCAGCAATGCGTCACCCGGGGCGAAACCAAAATTTTGGGCTGTGCGCCGACGGGCAGCGGCAAAACCATTATGATGGCGCAACTGTGCAAAGATGCGATCGCGGCTCGGCAGCAAGTCCTCATTGTGGTGCATCTGGATGTGTTGGTGGGGCAGACCTACGATAAGCTGGCTAAATTTGGTTTGGGCGAAGTGTGTGGCTTTATCAAAGCAGGCTGGACGGAAAACCGCAGCGCTGCGATTCAAATTGCTTCCGTGCAAACTTTAGCCCGTCGCCAATGGTGGCAGGATTGGCTGGCTGACTGGGTGATTTATGACGAAGCCCACACCACCCTCTTTTCGAGTATCGGTAAAACCATCCGCTATCGCACCCATGCAAACGCGATCGCCCTCGCCCTAACCGCAACGCCCTATCGTCTCTCAAAACAAGAAGGCATGGGCGATCATCTAGAGGCGATTGTCTCCTGTCCCACACCCCAGGAATTGCAGGAGTTAGGTCACCTGGCATCAATGAAATATTACGGTTTGGATGAGGGCGATCGCGTCGATCTCAACGGTATTCGTACAGTGGCAGGAGATTTCAATGAGGCGGATCTGAAGAATGCCTGTGACACGCCTGTGCTGGTACAGCGCATTGTGGAAGAATGGCAGCGGTTGACGGCGGGGAAGCGATCGATCGCCTTTTGTGTGGGCGTTGAACATGCTTATCATGTGGCAGCGGCGTTTCGGGATGCAGGGGTTCCGGCGGATACGGTGACGGGCGAGACGCCCCTAGAAGAGCGCCACCGCCTCTATTCGGCTCTCGGCAAAGGCGAAATCTTGATGCTCACGAGCGTCAATGTGATTTCCATTGGCTTTGATGAACCTTCTGTGGAAGTGGGCTTGCTCCTGCGCCCCACCCAATCTTTGGCGCTGCACCACCAACAAATTGGCCGGGTGATGCGCTGCTCTCCCCAAACCCAGAAAACCCACGGCATTATTTTGGATCAAGCCGGGAATTGCCTCCGGCTGGGGTTCCCTGAGGATGTGGAGCGCTACGAACTGGTCAGCGGTGGCGGTGGCTTCACGCCGGGGATGGGCGAAATGCATAAAAAACGGTGCCCCACCTGTAGCACCCTGCTCCGAGCGGTTGTGCCAATTTGTCCCTGTTGTCAGCATTCTTTTGCGCGGGAGCAGGCGCAATATATGGGAGATTTGGTGGAGTTGCGCCAACTGGCTGAAGATCAGCAGCGTCGCGCTTATCGTCGGGCGCTGCGATCGGCGTTTCGGTTGGGTCAAACGCCAGACCAAGCGTTGGCAGAATGGTGGCGGGCGTTCCCCCATAGCGAACCGGAGCCGGATTGGAGTTTGGGGGCGATTTTTGGCGATCAGGCCACGGAAAACGATTTTGATGCCTATTGGCAACATCTGCAACGGCTGCGGCGATCGCATCCTCAACTGACAGAGAGTGGGGCGATCGCACTGATGGAGCAGGAGTTTGGGGAGGCGGTTTCGTTGTGGTTGTTAGAGGTGCTCAGTCGGCCAGAGTCGGAGGCAGCGGAGCCGCCGAAGCGGCAGTTTCGGAAGTTGAGGGTTTCGCGTTAGGGGGGCAATTAAGAAAATCAATCCTCCATATATTTCTGGCACGCATCATCCCATGATTGACTAAGGCTAAAACCTTGAGCATTCCAGAAGTTTATAATCAACTCAATGAGGTCTTGATATTTCAAGCCACTCCAATGGCTATGGGGATTCGAAATATATACAGATTTTCTTCTATCATTACTTAAAAATTTCATTATAAACGTACCTCCACCCCGACTAGAGCCAGTGTAATTATCGAGTCGCCAAAAAAAGCTATTTTCGTTAAGTAGCTCAAAAAAACTGTCATCAGGAGCAATTTTACTCTTTTTCTCAATAAAATCCGAGTATTGTCTATCGACAATCTTTGAATCAATTATTTCTGAGAAATGCATTATCTCGCCCCAGTAATGATACGAGTCGTCTGACCGAGAAAACCACCATCTTCCTTGTGGACCACTGCCACGGCGATGCGGGACTATTTCAAAAACGAATACCCATTTAAACTGTGGTTCTTCCTCCAATTTTTTGAGCATTGCCAGCGAAATTTTATCCCAGAAAATATTACGTAAAGTGGATTTGAATCGATTGAATATGGACATCAAATCTAAAACTCCATACGGCTTACTGAGTACAGGACAAAAAATCAGAAATCCTCTGAAACCTCTGATGATTTCGTAGATTGGATAGAGTCATAGCGTAGCTTGCTTCTCGTTTGCCTGCGGCATTCCCGGAGGGTAGAGTAACCCCACATATTCCCTGTAATCCTTGCTGGTTTTGGGTTTCCTGTGTCTACCCAACCTACAAACCTGAGTTCGGGATAAGAAATAGCTGTAAGTACTGATCTTTTGTTCATATCCAGCTCTGACAATTCTCAATAAGTCCGACAATTGCGAAATACTTAGGCTATTGTCAACAGTACAATCTATTGGCATAGATGAAAACTGTGCGATGTCCTGAAAGTCTAAGTGGGTATTGATTATAGGTTTTCGCTTAACCTGAACTTAGGTTACAATCTATGACTTTCGTCCCGTACTGGGGAAAAGAGCTAACCCAAAGATTAGCTCCTGAAAGACCAGATTTAAACCGAAATAAACGGTTGAATGCTTAAACTAACTTCAACTAAACTAATGCCGCCCAATCTTGCGGACGTAAAAACGTTTCAGTCAGTTCAGCTTCAGGGGTTCCTGGCTCCGGGGTGTATTGATATTCCCAACGAGTCAAGGGCGGCAAAGACATCAGAATTGATTCAGTACGACCGTTGGTTTGTAAGCCAAAAACTGTACCGCGATCGTAGAGCAAATTAAACTCCACGTAACGCCCCCGCCGATAGAGCTGAAACTCCCGTTGGCGATCGCCATAATTCAACTTTTGCCGTGCTTTAACAATCGGTAAATACGCAGGTAAAAACGCCTCACCGCAGCTCTGAGTAAACGCTCGGAGTTCTGACCAACTGCGTGACACTTCACCGACCTGGCGACTATAGTCTGCTGCTGCACCCTCTGAGTTTTGGCCTTGGTAGAGCAGTCCCTGAGCACTTTGATAATCAAAAAAGATGCCACCAATACCACGCGCTTCCTGGCGGTGCTTGAGATAGAAATATTCATCACACCAGCGTTTAAATGTGGGGTAATAGTCTTTGTTGTGGCGATCGCAAGCCTGTTTCAGCGTTGTGTGGAAGTGGCTCGCATCTTCCTTAAAAGCATAATAGGGCGTTAAATCTGCACCACCCGCAAACCACCAAATTGGCCCCGCTTCAAAATAGCGGTAATTGAGATGAACTGTGGGCACATATGGACTACGGGGATGCAACACCATTGATGTGCCAGTGGCATAGAACTCATGCCCCTTGGCTTTGGGCATTTGGGTCACAATTGCAGGTGGTAAACTTTTACCCCACACCTCAGAAAAATTCACGCCACCCTGCTCAAAAACTCGCCCATTCCGAATCACTCGAGACTGACCGCCTCCACCACCGGGCCGCTGCCAATTATCATGTTGAAATTTGGCTTCACCATCGATTTCTTCCAAGCCTTGGCAGATCTGATCTTGGAGCTCTTGCACCAATTGCTTAGCCAGTTGACGTGAATTTTCCGGAGGAACAGCACGGCGTCTTGCACAATTATCGCAATCGGAGCAGGGGACTTTTTTAACAGGAGTCGCAAGTTGAATGGTCATAGGATCAAAGAGATGAAGAGGTAAGAGTTCAGATTGAGATTATTTGGAATCAGTAATAGTTTGTAGGTTGAGTTGACTCAGGAAACCCAACATCAGTGATAAATCTCGCCTTACGATAATTTGCGTCTTAAGCAACACTACCGCGTAAAGCTTCAGCATCAATTGGCTTGAGCAAAAAGAGGCGAACCAAATGACCAATAATCCCTAAAATTAACGGGAGCTTGCGCATAAACTTCAGAGCTTGAGGTTGATGACTCTGATCGATCGCCTTGATTTGTAAATTGAGCTCTGAGCAGCGATGTAAACGAGAGAAAAACTCTGGATGATTCACATCAAATGCAGAAGGGAAAGCTCGGAGCGCTGTAGCATTCGTTTCCCTCAGCACCTGAGCATCAAACTCAGTGGGGTCTAGCCCCAGCATTTCGTAAAAACGACTCCGCTCATGCACAGTCATCGTGTGAGTGGCAAAGACTGTGAGCAAGAAAAAGCGTGACCAGAGTTTAGACTGCCAGGTATTCCAAAGCTTAGTCTGAGATCGAATTAAAGCCTTGAAAATATCACCATGCCGATTTTCATCCTGACACCAGTTTTCAAACATCTGGAAGATGGGATAAAACTGATGCTCAGGGTGTTGTTCGAGATGGCGGTAGATCAAGATGTAGCGCCAATAGCCGATTTTCTCAGAGAGGTAGACGGTGTAAAGTACCCATTCAATCGGGAAAAATGTGTAAGTTCGTTTTTTCGTTAATTTAGCCAGATCAAGGGAAATATTAAAGTCTGCCATCGACTTGTTTAAGAAGCCAGCATGACGAGCTTCATCGCGGGCCATTAAACTAAAAATTTCTGCGAGTAAGGGGCTTTTAGCTTTGAGCCGACGAGAAAGTTCTTTGAAGAGCAAGAAACCCGAATATTCTGAAACACACGATCGCTCTAGATATTTAATAAAGGCTTGGCGATCTTCCCCCTGGATATGTTCCCAACTTTGAGCAAAGTCAGGATTGCGCACAAAATGATGACGGTTGTAATCTGCCTTCATCTCCGCCAACATTGCCTGTAGCTCTTCGTCCTGGCTAGACAGATCTAAATTGGCAGTTTTTTCAAAATCTGTAGTGTAGAACCGAGGGGTCAGAACACTCTCTTCAACAACAGCTTTTTTGGTGCTGCCTTCTAAAGCGGCAGGCACAGGTCTTGTTAAAGTGCTAACCATTCAATACTCCCAATCGTTAAAAGTGGTCTAATTATCAATAGATTCTTGTTTCTTTGATCGATTCAAGAATAGGTAATTCGGCAATCACTCAGAATCTATAAATTGGTGCTCTTTTTTACTCATCAAAGCCTAATTCCTTTCTAGAAATGGAACAAGTTGTTTCAAGTGAGAACTATAGTTACCTCAGGTAAAAACTTAAGGTGACGTAAAGTAAAAAAAAGGTTGAGATCTGGCTTCTAGCGATCGCTGTTAAAATCATAAGAATCGTAAAGCGGTGGTAACACTTGCCTGTTCTCACTCCGTCCCACCTCATCAAGACTGTATGAGCAACTCCACCCCCTGCCTCGATACACCCTGCCCCATTCAGTTTGTGCTGGATATTTTGGGGAGTAAATGGTCAATTTTGATTCTCCGGGAGTTGTTTTTGGGCGATCGTCGTACCCATGAGCTCCTCAGTGCCCTACCCGGCATTAGCACCAAAACCCTCACGATCCGCCTGCGGGAACTCGAACAGCACCAGTTGGTGGTGCGCCATGTCTATGCCGAAGTGCCGCCGCGGGTGGTTTATGGACTGACGACCAAAGGCCGCGAACTTCAACCTGTGATGGCCGCCATGCATCAAGTAGGGCAACAATGGCTGGCGCAAGCGGATTGTGCTTGTCCGTTGGTGGAGAACGACAGCCCCTAGCGAGCAACTCAGATGAGAACTCGGCTTTCCGGGGTGATTTGCTTATAGAATCTTAAAGTATTGTTAAGCTTGAATTTCATTTATGACGCTTCAGCTCCGTTCAGCGCCAGTGCCTGTCACTAAAGCTGCTGACACCACTTCAACCGATACGGCTACCCTGTCGTGGGGTCGAGTCGTTTTTTTTGCGACTTTCCACCTGCTGGCACTGCTGGCCCCTTTTTGTTTTTCTTGGTCAGCATTAGGAGTTGCCTTGGTGTTGCACTGGCTGTGCGGCAGCATTGGCATTTGCTTGGCCTATCATCGTTTGCTGGCTCATCGTAGCCTGCAAGTCCCCCGCTGGCTTGAGTATGTGTTGGTCACAATTGGTGCATTGGCACTCCAGGGCGGCCCTATTTTTTGGGCTGCGGGACATCGTCGCCACCATGCCCATGCTGAAGATCCGATTCAAGATCCCCATGCTTCGACGCGGGGGTTTTGGTGGAGTCATATGTTCTGGCTGTTTTATCGTCAGCCTGCCTTCTTTGACCGCGATCGCTATCGCAAGTCTGCCAAAGACCTCGACCGTGACCCCTACTACCGCTGGCTCGATCGCTACTTCATCTGGCCCCAGGTGTTGCTGGGGGTAGCATTATGGGCGATCGGAGGATGGTCGTTTGTGCTCTATGGCATTGTGGTGCGCTCGGTGGTGCTCTGGCATTGCACCTGGTTTGTGAACTCCGCCACCCACTTTTGGGGCTATTGCAACTTTGAATCGGATGATGATGCCCGTAACCTCTGGTGGGTCGGCATCCTCGCCTATGGTGAAGGCTGGCATAACAATCACCATGTTTTTCCCCATGTTGCCCCTGCAGGGTTGCGCTGGTGGGAAATTGATATGACCTGGTGGGCAATTCGTGGGTTAGAAATTTTGGGTTTAACACGGAAGGTTGTGCGACCCCCGTTGGGGAACCAGAAAGCTTAAGAATGTGCTTTTAAAAAGTCTCGTGGGCAACCCCTTTAGCGGTTGCCCCAAACCCAGTCAGAGTTAGCACAGCTTGAGCTCTCTTTAATTCGTTTGGCTAGGGGCTGTTATCCAAGCGTTGTATCCCTAATAAATGCGTAATGTATGTAAAATATAAAGGTTGACTCATGACAATATCTTCATAAACTAAGTTATGCTGAACTAAGGTGAATAGTTATGAAAAATGGAATTCACTATAGCCTTAGAACAAACCGAAGCTTTAGCACTGGAGCGACAGAGCTACCAACTTAGTGAGGTGGATCGGCTTATATTGCAGGGGACTTGGGCTGGCCAGACCTACGATGAGATGGCTGGGAACTCACCCTACAGTCTCAACTATCTGATGCGGGATGTGGCTCCTCGCTTATGGAAGCTACTTTCTAAAGTGTATGGTGAGCGGGTTAGCAAAAGTAACTACAAGGTGGTGTGCGATCGCTTTCACAAAGGCGTCTCTAACTCAAACGCTACATTGCTCACTCCATCGACTCCAACCCATGCAGCACCGATTGAAGAACCCGACTGGGGCGGTGCGCCGGATGTCCCCGATACTGGCTTTTTTGGGCGCAAGGCAGAATTAAAAACGTGTAAGGCGTGGTTGCTCGATAAAAAATCTCCGTGCCGTCTGTTGGCGCTCTGGGGGTTGCCGGGGATTGGTAAAACCAGTTTGGCCAGGCGTTTGGCTAATGAAGTAGAGAAAGAGTTTGAGTTTGTGATCTGGCGATCGCTCCACAGCAAGCCGACCCTCAAAGCCCTAGCGAGTGATATTCTGCCCCGCCTTAGCAACAACATTCCGCAGGATGAAGTGATTCCGCAATTTATGGCGGTTTTAAGTCAATCTCGCTGTCTGGTGGTTTTGGATGGGTTAGAGAGTTTGTTGAAAGACGGTGATTCCTGGGGACGGTATGAGCGAGGCTATGAAGACTATGGAGAATTGCTTCAGCGTGTTGCGGCAGTGGAGCATCCAAGTTGCGTGATTGTGACTTCTCAGGAGAAGCCCCGTGAACTGAAGTTACTGGAATATCCCGCTCAGCCTGTTCGCTTGGAAGAACTGCTGGGCTTGAACGCCGAGGATGCAGCCCTTGACTTTGGTAAGGCTTACGGTATTAAAGAGCATAAAGTGTGGCAAGACCTCTTTGAGCGTTATGATGGCCATCCTGCGGTGCTCAGGGAGATCGCCACGTTGAGCCGGGATTTGTTCGGTGGGCAGGTGAGTGAATTACTGAAGATGTCGATGATCTTGCCAGAAGATGGATTTGATCAGACAGATTGGCATCGCTTGACAGAAGATGAGCGGCGTTTTTTAGGGCAAATTGCCAGCGATAACTCACAGTCAGGTGTTGGACTGATTACTGCGGTATCGACGTTTAATCAATCCAAAGAGAAGTCTTTGACAAGAGATGCATTGGCAATGGTTGAAAATTTGAAGGCGCGATCGCTTATCAAAGTTGATACCCAAAATAGTTCTGGCAAGACCCATCTAAATTTATCAAATCTGATCAAGAAGTTTATAACTAGGCAGCCTCAACAGTGAGCTATTGCATCAATCCTGAATGTCCATCTCGCCAGAATGCTGACGATGCGATGGTTTGTCAGACCTGTGGGACGGATTTAGTGCTCCAGGGGCGGGAGCGGATTGCTCGGCCATTGGTTCCGCATGATCCCCGTCGTCCGAGTGCGCTGTATGAAACGATGGATGGACAGAAGGTTTTAAAGGTGCTGAAATGGCAAGAGGAGAAGTATGTTGAGCTGTTTGAGCGAGAGGCGTTAACGCTTCAAGACCTTGAGCATCCGCGTATTCTTAAAGGATATGGTCTGTTTAAGTTCATCACGGCGCAGAATGAGGAGTTGTTATGCTTTTTTATGGATAAAGTTCCGGGGCAGAATTTAGCGCAATGGATTCAAGAAAATAAACGACCTTCGGAGCGATTTGTATTACGTTGTCTTCGCCAAATTTTGGATATTTTAGGGTATCTACATGGGGAGGGCTTTCTCCATCGGGATATTAAGCCAGACAATGTAATGATCACGCCAGATCGGGATTTTTTCTTGATTGACTTTGGTTCTGTACAAGATATCTATAAAGCCCGAACTCGAATTATTTCCGATGGTTATACTGCGCCAGAGCAGGTAAACCAGAGATCTACTCCTAAATCAGATCTTTATGCTCTTGGCAGAACAGTGCTCCATCTTGCTACAGGGTTTCACCCAACCTTACTTGAGCGCGACAAAAAATCCAATAAGCTATTCTGGTACAAAAAAACAAGAAGGTTTTCAAGAGCATCAAGAATCTTTATTGATAAATTACTTGCAGAATACCCAAGTGATCGCCCAAATTCTGCATTTATAGCACTTAATGAAATTACTCCTTCTAAGCTTATCTGGAAGTGGGCAAATTCACCTATTGGATTGTCTTTTACTACATTGACAATAATATTTGGACTTGCAGCCATGATATTGCAAAATGCCTTTTTAAATGATGAATATATCAAGAAAGTATATAGCGAAGCCCAATCCGAGCTTGTCAAAAGTGATTATGATAAGGCAAAGGAATCATTGAGATCAATCATCTTTATTAATCAACTAAGATTTAGAGAAGAATCGAAGCACTATAATGACTTGGGTATTGTTTATTATAAAGAGAGAGATTTTGTTCGTGCAGAAGAAAATTTCAGAAAATCTATTGATATCAAATCGGACTTGATTTCTGTGGCAATATCTCATTACCATATGGCTCGAATCTATGAAGAAACTGGAGATTTCGAAGATGCAGCTCTAGAATATTCTAAAGCTTTTGTAATGATAGAAAAAGACTCAATATACTACTTTGTTATCGTTAATCGATATGCTAGGCTATTGATTCTATACGAAAAAGATTTTAATGAAGCATTGAAAATATCCAAAGATGCTTTTTTTGCATTGAAAAATAGTGAGTTTTCTGATAGCAATATTGATATTGCATTGATCAACAAAAATATTGGTTGGGCACTTTTGGAGAAGAGAGATATTGAGAGTGCTATTAGTTATCTACTGACTGCTACTGAGGCTAGACCTGATGATGCAACAGCTTATTGTCTTCTTGCTCAAACCATTAATGTAGAAGGTTTTCAATTCCAGGATCTGACGTGGTGGAAAGAGTGTGCAAGTCAAGAGAATGTTGATGGATTACCTGAAACACAAATTTGGCAGCAGCAAGCGAATCGATATCTATCCCGTTAAATACTCAAACTAATGTTCAAAATCAACTATCGTAAACAAACTTTTATTAGTACTCTTATCTTTGGATGTATCACAATCAGCGTATCTATATTTGTGTCACGTGCAAGTGCCTCAGTAGTTTGTCCGAAAGGTGGTAAACCATGTATTGTTCGCTTTTGTGCGCCCCGATCTTGTTATGACAACGCTCGAAGCGTTGCAGTGAGCCTACCTGTTTCTCCAGCAACTGGAGCGATCCGCACCAATCAACCCACAATTCGCTGGAATCCCATAACAGATGCTCGGGGCTACACAGTTGAGATTCGTGATGCTTCTGGCACAGTGGTTTTCTCTAGGGATGTTAGTTTAGACCAGACAGAACTCTTGCTGAGTAACGGTCTTGGGCGTGGGCAACAGTACACGGTAATTGTTTCAGCTTTGGGAGTAATCGATGCAGACTCTCAGGGCGAATTCTTCGTAATCTCCGCAGAGGATGAGCAAGAGCTGGCAGCAGCGGAAGAAGGTTTGTCAGTATTCGAGAAGGTGGAACTGTACCTCAATTTCCCAGTGATTCGGCCCCTCTATACAGATGCGATTGAGGCATTACAGCGGGCGATCGCTGATAATCCTGATAATTTTGACTACACTCTTCTGCTGGGTCATGTTTATTGGGAAGCCGAACTACCACAGGCAAAAGCTCAATATGAAGGGATTTTGAATGCAACAACTGAGCCAGCCGTCATCGCTCAGGCTGAGGTGGGTCTAGCACGGGTGGCGTTGGATGAGCAGAATCGAGAGCAAGCAATTGCGCTTTTAGAAAGCGCCCTAGCCAAGTTTGAAACCCTCGGTGACACCTTCTCAGTGGCACAGACCTATCAGTTTTTGGCAGAAATGAACTTAGAAACTGAGCCAGCGGTAGCTCAAGAACTCTATTCTCAAGCATTAGAAGCTTATCAAGCTGTTGAACCGACTTCCGCATTACCAGAGGAGGTTTTGCAACGATATATCCGTGTTATTCAAAAAGAAATCAGCCCAGACCGTTAAGTCCAGTTTCCGACCAAGATAAACGCTGCCCAGTAGTAAGGTTCTACTTCGCTATAATCTTCAACTTGCTCATGTAAGAGTGAGAGCTGGGCTTGGCGCAGGGCTTCAGCTCGGCTGTGGTTATTTTGTAAGAGGCTTTGGTAAAACTCCTTCATCAAGTCTGCGGTAGAGCGATCGCTCACCTTCCACAAACTGGCGACCGTACTCGCCGCATTGGTTCGGATTGCCATCCCTGCAATTCCCAGCGTCGCTCGGTTATCTCCTTTGGCTGTTTCACAAGCACTTAAAACCAAGAGTGCTAGCGGATTAGGATTGCGATCGGCTCCTAGCCTGAGGAGTCGGGCAAAGTCATCAACTCTCAAGTCATCTGTCCAGAGATGAAGACGTGTATTATCTGAATCTTGACCAAATGTGCCGTGGGTCGCCACATGGACAATATCTGGGCCGTTATACTCTAGAGCCTCTTGCAACTGTTGATGATTAAGCTGCTCATCTTGTAAAACATTGGAGTTGGGGAGCACCTCAAGAAGACTACGGATTTCTCCTGCGACACCAGGCAGTGGCTTCAGGTTTTTCTCATCCCAATTAGGTGCGCTGCTAATACCTGTCAACAGAACGTTAGCTTTGCTCAATGATGTTGATGTATCTCGTGAAAGTTGAGAACCAATGCTTGTTGCAAGACTGTATTTCTCAATAAGATATTTTTCGCCATCATGAAGTGCAGCAAACGGTAGTTTTTGTAGGTAGCTATCGACGACAAAGACTAGCGTTCCTTGCTCAGGTAGATGGTGGGCTAAAGGACGGAGCAAGTGATTGTAAATTTCTTGACTCAATTCTTTGAGTCTTGCTGCGCCAACATCGGGATCGGTGATGCCCCAAGAGAACTCATTGAGTTCGTCTTGAAAGTTAACAGAGCTAGAGATAGATTCAGTGCAATGGATGGTTTGGTTATTGATGCGATCGCATTTCTCACTCTTATTAAACTGTTTGAGTGTTTCACCCGTTGGCAATTCAGCAATCAGCTCTAATCGATCACCTAGCAAGATGGGATAAATAATTGTTGCATTGGGATGAAGACTATCTGTTAAGCGAATTAGACCTATAGATTGGCAGCGTAGAAAATCTTCGACCTCTGCCAGTTGCAAATCTGAAACTAGCTCCTCTGCTCGTTTTATATTTTCATCAGTGTTACCATTCGCTAACAATAATTCTAGATATTCAAGATATAGCGGTCGAATATCCTGCAAAAAAGAAAACTGGATATTTTGGCTGAGATGAACAAAATCATGGCGAGCTTTTTCTAAAGCAAGTGTCGAACTCTCATAATGATTCAAAGCAGCTTTATTATCTCGAACTTTATGATCGATTTTTCCCAATTGCCAAAGCCATTGATAACCAAGATAGGCTAAGTTGAGTTGCTGAGCATTGACCAATGCGAGTTCAGTATACTCTTTTGCTTTATCAGTTGCTTTTTGAGCAAGCAGATAACTGCCTAGAGTGCCTAAAGCGATGGAAGAATCTTTGAGATTTTTAGCATGGCTGTAAGCCTGGTTCAGAAGCCCTAATACTTGGCTGGGTGCAATACAACCTAGTGCTTTTGCATAGTCTATTTCTAAGGCAACCAACTCACTGCTATTAGCCAATGCTGCTAGGGAGATTTCAGGAACAATCTGCTCGGCTTGCTGGCGGTCTACATTCTTCCAGAGTTTGAGTAGGGCGATCTGAGTTTTAGCTTTGAGGAGTGGATCAGGATTGGCGTCCTTAATCACTTCGTATTGAGCGATCGCATCTCGATATTTCCCATTCTGTTGTGCCCGCTTCACCTCATCTGAATCTGGGTTGGGGCATTGCCAGGGAGAATACTGGTTGGAGAAATAAGTAGAACTATAGAGCTGCTGATTCCCCTGATACTGGAGGATTTCAGCCCTCTGGAATTGATAGTTAAGGTTATTGGGGTATTTGGCAATCTGTGACTCTAGTAGTTGAAGCGCCGTTTTATATTTCCCAATTGTGCTGAGAAAATGGCTCACCTTATCTGTAATTAAATTCTGGTTGACTTCTCCTGAAAACTGAGACAGAAAAACAGTGGGATTTTTGAGTTCTGCTAATAACTGCGTTCTGAATTCGTCATAGTCACTATTTTGACCTAAGGATAGATGGGCATAAGCCTGATTGATTTTATTCGTAAGCTGGTCTACTCCATCGCCCGCTTGCCGATAGAGCGGCTCTGCTGTTTTCCATAGTTTGAGCGCTTGGGGATAGTTCCCTTGCTGATAGCGAAATTTTGCTTGGATATCTAGAGTCCGCGCTTTAATTCTGGGATAGTTTTCAATGGCTGGATTGGCTAGGCTTGTGGCAATTGCTGCTTCAGCCTGTTCCCATTGACCCAACGCATCATAAACTTGGGCCAGATTACTCTGGGTTAGTACCCATTGGATCGTATACTGCCCAGCCTCAAACTGGCGTTGGGCTTCTTCGAGGGCTCGTAGACTTTGATGATAATCGCCCTGTTCATAATAGTGCTGACCCAGGTTAAAATCTCGTTCAGCCGCTTGATAGAGCGGATCGGTAATCGTGTTTTGAGCCCAGAACTGCCCAACAGGCAACACGGTGAACCAAAAACTTAAACTAAAGCAGAGAAAAAACTTCCAAATTGGTGACAGTCGATGCATAACCTAAAACCCCAACCACTCTACAGAAAAATACAATCCGTTTTCTTGTAAATTATCCTTCTCCTCCTCAACTGCAATCAATGGAATTCCCCAATCTAGACGCATTGTGAACGAATCTTTGGCCCAACGTAAACCCAAACCCATAGCTGCGAGTTGATTGGGATCAGGCTCAGTGCGATTTGAGCTATTCCAACCCAAACTGTAGCCAAAAAACGGCACGATTTGTACTACCGAGCGATCGCGCAATTCTAAAATCGGCAACCACAGCTCAGTGGAGAACTCCAAGCCATTGTCACTAGAGAGAATATCTCGCCGATAGCCCCGTACACTGGTCGCGCCGCCACTACTAAACTGCTCACTCCCGAACAAACCTTGATCTGCTAGTTGAATATTACCGCTGACTAACCACAGGGTGTTGCGTTCCAGAATTTTCAGCCATTGCATCTGTCCCTGCCAAGAGAAGAAGCGGCTATCTGGGATAAATTCCACCCCCGCAATCTGTTCATTAATGGTTGAATCGAGGGCATCTAACCCAATGTTGAACTGCGATCGCAGGGCTAGCACTTCCGTGGCACTCTGCCGGGTATAGTCCTGGAACAAGCGCAGAACTGTGGTTTTGGTTGTGCCATCACTTTCTGCACCCGCAGAGAGCGGAAACGGAATATCCAGCAACGAGGTTTGACCATTCCGCACAGCTAAACCAGCACCCACTGCCAACTCCTCAAAGAGGCCTTGTCGGTCATAAATGCGGCGTTTCAGGGGCTGCCGAATGCTCAGTTCCGAGGTGCTGGACGTGGATTCAATATCCAGAATGGAAAATGGATCTTCGATAATCCGACTGTGGCTGCGGTTATGGGCAAAGCTTAGGGTGCCATTTTGGGCGTTGAGGGGCAGACTATAGTTCAAGTCCAAGCCGCTACTGCCTTCGCTGCGGGTAAACCCCACTGTGAGACGATCGCCGAGCCCAGTGGCATTGTAAGTCTGAAAACCTAGACGTTGTTCATGGCTACCGACGCTACTTGCTCGGTTGTTATTGAGCGTGAACTGGGGGTTGAGGGTTTTGGTCTCTTTGGCTTCAATGATGAGGAGACTCTGACCCGGTTGAATATCGGTGCGAAGTTCTGCTTTGATATTTGCCAAGATGGGATCAAGGGCTAAAAGCTGGAGGGCTTCTTGCAGTTCTGGGATATTGAGCGGTGTGCTGATCGGAAGGCGCGATCGCACATATCCCGCCTGGAGCCGTTGCAAACCCTGGATGTGAATCTCATCAATGGTGGTTTCTGTGATCACCACGTTGACCACGCCTCGTCCAGCGGCTTGGGTGGCGGCTGGAATCTCAGTGATTGCGTTGGTAATGCTAAACCCTTCTTTGTCATAGAGTTCTGCCACTCTGAAGGCAAGCTGAATCAGTCCGGCACAGCTTTGTGCGTCCTGCGTGATGTATTCCTGATTCAACCTTTCTAGGGCGTCTGCGGAGAGGACAGGATGCTCGGTAATGAGCTGGATGTCCTCGACCACGATCGCGGCTTGGCATTGCTCGGGGAGTTCGGGTTGGTCTAAAGTCGGCGAAGTGAAGTCAGGGTTGGGTGGTGCATTGGGGAGGGGTAGGGGTCTTGGCTCAACTGGGTCAAGGTCAGGGAGTTGCTGCGCGATCGCAGATATCGTCCCCCGGCTCAATACACCGATTAATCCCAGGCTGTAGACAAGAATGGCTACGAATGCCTTGTATATTCTCCGCTTTCTATACTTCATGCACCAGTCAGCTTATTGCACAATGACGTCACAATCATACAATAATTAGCATAACCTTTGCTCAGCAGTTATGTATGCTCATGTTCGCTACATTGATTTTGGGTGAGGCTGTCGATGCTTGCGATTCACCACCATTGCCAGCAGGTACATCTACAAGATCAAGGCTCAACAAACGTGCTGTAATCCCATCCGTATTGATCGCACCACTCTGGCTGAGTTCATAACCCCCGCCCACAGCAATAAAGTCCACGGTAGCTCCCCGGCCAATAGCTTGACAGCCTTCGGCAACTTCTGTGTTAACAGGTTCACGAGGTAAAGCAGTGAGGCTCTGATTCAAATCAACACCTGTCAGGTTGAGCAGCACTGAGCCTTGAACACCGAGATCCGAACTCGCTGTAATGTCGCTGAGGGCAGTTAAGAATGGTCGGAAACCTAAGCCATAAATGGCGACGGCATTGATGGTGATGTTGCCACCGCTGCCGCTGAAGGCGTTGGCGGTGATGTCACTGTTTTCGGTGGGAACGCCGATGATAAAGGGGGCGTTGATAGTGATATTGCCACCGTTGCCGCCTGCTTGGGCAGTGCCTGCGGTAGTGGAGATGGAGCTGTTGTGACGGAGGAGGAGGTAGTCTTGGGCGTTGATGTTGATGTTGCCGCCGTTGCCAGAGGAGCTTTCGCCAACAATTTGGCTTTGGTTGCTGAGGTGGATTTGGTTGGCGTTGATGTTGAGGTTGCCAGCATTACCGCCGCCATTACCTGATGTGATAATGGTAGGTGATGATGGGCTCGCAAGTGATGAGCCTTCTACAGCAGTAAAAATTTGATTGATGCGCTCAATCGGCTTTTGAAGATCAGCAGCAAAGGGATCGCTACTAACCGTTATCGCTGAATTATCGTCTAGGAATAGGCTTTTAGTTGAAATAGAAATATCACCAGCATCACCATCATTACTTGAGAATGTACCAATTAAACTCTGATTATTGACAATGATCTGATCAGAAAGAATTTCAAGATTACCACCATTACCTGTATTCCTACTCGAATCAGCATTAAATGTTGAGGCAGTAATAAAACCCTCATCTTCAAGAATCAAATTTTGTGCTATTAGATTAATATCACCCCCTGGTTCATTGTATATAGTATCGGCAGAGATCCAACTATTGTCACGGATACTGATAGTTCCTCTGACATTGATATTGATATCTCCTGTGGCACCTCCATCATTTGAACCTAAAGTAGTAACCATCGTATGACCCTCTAGCAACACATTATGGGCATTGATAAATACAGTGCCTGCTGCGGAGCGTCCTGAACTCATATTGAAAATCCCTCCTGGTAATTCAGCCAAAAGCCGTGATTTAGAGGGGATTCCGATAATTCTGATATCCTCTGCAACATCAATGGACAAAGTCCCACCCTCACCCACCACAATAGGTGAATTGGTTCCAACTGAGAGAAAAGAGTTTACCAAGGTCAATCCTTTTGCCTTAATAGTTAAGTTGCCAGTTGGTCTTACACTACTATTGCCAACATTAAATGCACTATTGTTTAGTATATTTATTTCGCCAATTGCATTGATCGTTACACTTGGTGATGATCCATTGGCATACCATCTATTCCTTGCCTCTATAAATGATTGTTCTATTATCAAGTTGTTGATGTTTCTGAATTGAATATCACCTGCATTACCTGAGAAAGTATCATTCTTAATTAGAAAAGAAACAAGATTTATATCTGGATTTTTTCCATTCACTCCCTGAAATTGAATACTTCCTCCAGCGGTTCCTGTTCCGTTTGTAATACCTTCACTACCACTGACAATAATTACTGTGGAGCTTAAATTAATTTGCTCTGCTGCCTTAAAGACAATGTCTCCACCATCATCTTGAGTATTAAATAAAGACAAAAAAGCATTGCCTAGATTAGTTATTCCAACATTGTTGTCCGATGTAAGCTCTAAGTATTCATCAGGTATTTCATTTAAGTCACCCGTAAGAAAAATGGATGGCTCACTATCGATTGAGCCATTATAGCTAGTGATCGAGATATCTCCATTAGCAAACCCTCCGAATGTAATTAGATTACCTGATAGTTCAATATCACCTTGGGCTTCAATTGTGATGTCTTTAGCACTACCCAATAAAACAGAGTTAGTTCTGATATCTTCCCGGATTCGAACATCTCCTCCTGCGATAAGATTGACCTCACCTGCATTACCCAAAGAGCTTGAAGCGTCAATTTGCTCTAAGTCAATGTTACCTGTTGATCGTATTTCAATATCATTTGCATCACCCAAACCATTATTACGATGGGATTCGAGCTTCTCTCCCGTAATGTCACCATGAGTGCTTTGTATGAATAGCTTGCCACCTTCTGTTCGTATCTCCAAGTTTTCTAGTTCGGCTGCAATCAAGGTTAAATCGCGCCCATTCGTTCTGATGTCTTGAGTTGTTCCATTAATCGTACCCACACCATTATTGTCAGAATCAGCAATCCAGGTAATATCTCCTCCACTAACGAAATTCAAATTATCTGCCAAAATAATGTCGTTCGTCGCTTCTAAGATGACTGTCCCTAATTGATTTTCCAAATCACTCGCATTAATTGTGATATCCGTCGCCGCAAAATCACGGGCAAAAATATCTGGTAATTCTCCTAAAATCCCTGCTGACGAAGGCGCTGACGAAATAGTGATATTGCGTGGATCAAACAATATGGTCTCTGCATCAATTTCACCTCGGAAAATCAACTGCTCCTTCCCCGATACCTCCACAAACCCACCCGGCGCATTGATGGTTCCCTCCATCACCGTCAAATCATCCGCCCAAACGATCGCCCGCTCACTGGTTAACGTACTGCCTTCATCCACAACCGTGCGAGTCGCATTCAAGACCGAACCTTCACCCCGGTAATCTCCTCCCACTTGAATATTTTTGGCTTTGATGTCTGCATTGGTGAGGGCAACACGATCGCCCAACGCTTGCACCGTTTCATTTGCTTCAATTGTGCCACTCACCACTGTTGTGCCCGCTATGGTTGCGATCGCCCCAATATCCTCAGGCAATGTATCCGGTAAACCCGTCACAGCGATCGGCTGGCTGATCTCACTGGGAACCACAGACTCAAGGGTTCCACCCAGCCCTATGTTTACCTGACCAACAGTTTCAGGCACAGCCAGCAGTTCAACATTTGTCCCAACTAGCTCTCCCGTATTCACCACAGAACGCCCCACTAGCGTTAAGTTCTCTGGTGTGTTGAGTTGCCCTGTGTTAGCGATCGCCCCCGTAGCCTCACTGCCAAACCGTAACCCCACCGTCACCGGCACATCCACCGTCAACAGTGGCGCAGCCCCTGGAGCGATCGCGCTAAATTCCTGACCTCCCGGCAACAAGAAGCTCTCAGCCGTACTAGCAACAAAATTCCCATTCAGATCAAGTTTGGCGTTGGGGCCAAAGAGGATGCCATTGGGATTGAGCAAAAACAAATTGGCATTCCCCAACACCCCAAGCGTCCCAAAGATATGCGACGGATCGCTACCCGTGACACGGCTGAGGATATTGATAATGCCGCTGGGATTACTGAAGTATGCTGCTTGCTGCTCAAGTATGTTGAACTGCTCAAAGCTGTGAAAGAGGTTCGAGCCTCGAACTGCCCCCCCATTGATCTGCACCTGACCAGGATTGTTGAGCTGGACTGTGGAGTTCTCAGAACCAAGTGTTTGGTCAGGCACGATTTGTGCCACCGCAGGCAGGACTAAACCTGGCAGGGCAAGGCAGAGCGAGAAGGAGAGTAGAGGGAATTTCATGTTGTTGATATACTTTATTCAATTAGGACAGGTTGTTGACAAATACCACAGTCGGTAGACTCTAGCCATTGCAGTTTTGGATATGAACTGCAACAAGTCCATTCTCAGAGAGTGACGTTTCAGGAGCAGGGATAGCTGGGGCTGACGCAAGCAAATCCAGACTCAGCCACTGGGCTGTAATCCCCTCTGCATTAATTGCACTACTCTGGCTGAGTTCATAACCACCGCCCACAGCAATAAAGTCCACTGCTGCCCCCCGGCCAATGGCTTGGCAACCTTCAGCAACTTCTGTGTTCACAGGTTCACGAGGTAAAGCGGTGAGGCCCTGATTCAAATCAACGCCTGTCAGGTTGAGCAGCACCGAGCCTTGAACACCCAGATCAGAACTCGCTGTAATATCACTGAGGGCAGTTAAGAATGGCCGGAAGCCTAAACCATAAATTGCCACTGCATTGATGGTGATATTGCCGCCACTACCAGTGAAAGCGTTGGCGGTGATATCACTGTTTTCGGTGGGAACACCGATGATAAAGGGGGCATTAATGTTGATATTGCCGCCGTTGCCGCCTGCTTGGGCAGTGCCTGCGGTAGTGGAGATGGAGCTGTTGTAGCGCAGCAGAATATAGTCATCAATGGTGAGATGAATGTTACCGCCATTTCCTGAAGAGCTTTCCGCGAGTAGTTGGCTTTGATTGCTGAGAAAGAGCTGATCTCCGATAACGTTTAAATTGCCTGCATCCCCACCACCTGAACCAGGGTTTATGGGGCTGACAGGTGTTGATGCTGTGAGGTTAGAAGCGGCTATGATTTCATTGAGTGTATCAATGATTTGTTGTGCGTCGATTGAATTGGGATCACTACTCACGAGGGCAGACGATGAGTTGGTGAGTTCAAGGTTCGGAGTGACTAAGATCACGTTTCCGCCATTCCCTGTTCCTACAGAAAGAGCAGCAATCAAGCTATCACCGTCACCATTAATTCGATTAGCCGTAACCCTTACATCACCACCTGTTGCACCATCTACACCAGAAGCTGAGATAACACCATTGTCGGTGAGCACTACATACTCGGCCGTTAAAGCGACGCTACCACCGTCTTGATTGGAGATGGTATCAGCTGAAATTGCCCCATCGTTATTCACGGTAATTGTGCCCCTGGCATTGATTACCACATCTCCTGCTGCACCTTGCTCAGCACTCAGAGTTGAGATTGCCGCATCATCTGAAACGGTTACATTAGTGGCGTTGATCATGATATTTCCGGCTCTTGAAGGGCTGATCGTTCCGCTAGCGATCGCGGCTGGAAACCCCGAATAGACAAAACCAGTGGCGATACCGCTGACAATGACATCTCCTGAAACATTAATGTCTATTGTTCCTCCTGTACCTGTCGAACCAACTGAGTCTGTACTTGCTGATAGGATCGAGTTTTGGATTGTTAGACTATCTGCAATCAGCATAATATTTCCAGTCACCTGGCGACTGCGATTTTGAAGCGCTATGTAAGTTCCATTGAGGAAAAAGACTGCCCCTGAAACATCAATTTTTATATTAGGTGACAGACCTGTTGAACGCCTATGAGCCTGCCCAACAAGAGTCACGTTATCAAGTGTAAGATTATTGAGGTTGATAAATGTAATATCATCAGCATCATTGTCCTCAGTTTCGGCTCTAATATATGTCGTCTCTACATTGACATTAGGAGAACCACCGCTATTTCCTTGGAAAGTAATTGCGCCCCCTGCTGTACTTGATCTTCCATCACTAATAATGAGACTTTCCCCAATGTTAATCTCTGTCGCTGCGGCGAAAGTAATATCGCCCGCATCTTGATTGGAACTAAAAGCAGCCAGTGAGCTAGGAAAAGAAATGCCCTGAGCTGTGGCAAAACCTAGAGCTTCGCCTCCAATATCACCAGCAATAAATACAGCCTGATTAGCATTAATAGCACCGTTATTACTGGTGATTGTAATATTGCCATTGTTCGTACGACCAAATGACATCACCTCCTGCGCGAGATTAATATCTCCCTCTGCGGTAATGGTGATATCATGACCCGCACCAACAAAAGAGTTTGCCTCAACACCCCCTAGTAGAGTCACACCACTGCCAGCCATCACTTTGATTGGAGCTGCATCACCCAAGCCATCCGATGAACTATCCAACTCACGGCTAGAGTTAACAATCACATCCCTCGCTGCCTGAACAGTAATCATCCCCGCATCCCCAAAGCCAATCCCCTTCGACTCAAGCTCACCAGCCGTCACATCGCCCACGGTACTGGTGACAGAAATATCACCACTATCTTCAAAGATAGAGCTGATGGGGGTAGTGGATATATCTAGTTTTTCTAAGCTAGCCCCTGTCAAGAAAATATCTCGACCATTAGTCTCAATCGCTTTGAATCCCCCCTGAATACTACCGGAACCATCACCATCCGAATCCGCAGTCCACTTGATGTATTTATCACTGAAAGAGGTGAAGGTTATATCATCAGCCACAATGATGTCATTGGTTGCTTCAAGCTCAATATTCTGAGTTAAACCTTGTAAGTCAGCCACACTGATAGTGACATTCATCCCAGCAAAGAGAGGATCATTATCCAAGATTTTTGCGTCTGGCATAGCCATTAGAGCCATTGCTATCCCCGTCGTTGAAGTCGCATTGGAAATCGTGATATTGCGTGGATCAAACAATATAGTCTCTGCATCAATTTCACCTCGGAAAATTAGTTGCTCCTTCCCAGACACCTCTACAAATCCACCCGGTGCATTGATGGTTCCCTCCATCACTGTTAAGTCATCCGCCCAAACGATCGCCCGCTCACTGGTTAACGTACTGCCTTCATCCACAACCGTGCGAGTCGCATTCAAGACCGAACCTTCACCCCGGTAATCTCCTCCCACTTGAATATTTTTGGCTTTGATGTCTGCATTGGTGAGGGCAACACGATCGCCCAACGCTTGCACCGTTTCATTTGCTTCAATTGTGCCACTCACCACTGTTGTGCCCGCTATGGTTGCGATCGCCCCAATATCCTCAGGCAATGTATCCGGTAAACCCGTCACAGCGATCGGCTGGCTGATCTCACT
>JAAHHN010000016.1:40703-56413 GCA_010672165.1 Spirulina sp. SIO3F2
GCACCGTTTCATTTGCTTCAATTGTGCCACTCACCACTGTTGTGCCCGCTATGGTTGCGATCGCCCCAATATCCTCAGGCAATGTATCCGGTAAACCCGTCACAGCGATCGGCTGGCTGATCTCACTAGGAACCACGGAATCAAGCGTTCCGCCCAGCCCTATGTTTACCTGCGCGATCGCCTCCGGCACAGCCAATAGTTCTACATTAATTCCTGTCAATGCTCCCGTATGCACCACAGAACGCCCCACTAGCGTTAAGTTCTCTGGTGTGTTAAGTTGCCCCGCATTGGCGATCGCCCCCGTAGCCTCACTGCCAAACCGTAACCCCACCGTCACCGGAATATCTACAGTCAGCAGCGGCGCAGCCCCTGGATTCACAGCACCAAATTCCTGACCCCCTGGTAATAAAAAGCTCTCGGCAGTACTGGCTGTAAACGTTCCATTCAGGTCAAGTTTGCTGTTGGGCCCGAAGATAATGCCGTTAGGGTTCAGCAAGAATAGGTTGGCATTGCCCAAGACCCCCAACGTACCAAAGATTTCAGATGGGTTCGTCCCCGTTACCCGACCCAGAATATTAGTAATACCGCTGGGATTGGCAAAGTATGCGGATTGACCTTCCCCAATGTTGAACTCGTGAAAACTATGGAAGAGTGTGCTCACACGAGCTGCACCGCCGTTGATTATGATCTGGCCAGGCACCGCCATCTGAACGATCGAATTCTCTGCACCCAGCGTTGCGTCAGGGATAATCTGAGCCTCAACGTTGAAAGCAGTCAACGGTAGTCCAAAGTATACACCTGCGATCAGAACTGAATATTTCATTTCTAAATTTTTAATAAGTTAACGGCTACAGGTCTGTTATTAGTTGACTGACAAACGATTGTATTTGAATCGTGGAAACCCTTTTCCTACCTGGTTTTCAGTATCACTCTAATTTGGTGCTACTGTTTTTGTGCGTATCGGCTTTCAGAATAATTTAGGTTAGATGTCTTTCGAACGCTGAATTGTGGCACTTTCGAGGGATAAGTGCTGAGATGCTGATGAGGTAGAAACTTCACAAGTTTTATCAGTTGACTAGGGTCTGTTGTTGGTTGCTCATTAGTGGAATACTATTGAGTACACAAGAATTGACATACATAAGATTAGAAGAAAAGTATTATTGCATTATGATACAGGCAAAAGTATTCTTAGGTGAGTTCTGGATAAGGAATCGCTGTAGCCCTGATTATTCCGTACTTTGACTCCCAAAAGAGAGACCAGCAATTTTCAATAAGTGGAGTAATTGAGAATCCTGCTGCATTCTTTTAACAGAGGCAATTTGTTGACAAGGCGAAAAACAGCAAGATTTCTTTGAACCCTTTCTCTGCAAAGGTTTCAGGATTATGCTTGACCGAATCTCACTTTTAAAAGTCTTTTGCGGCAAGGAACATACGAAATATGATCTCTGAATATCCAGTAGCTAGGCATGACTAGAGGCATCTGAATTCGAGATCGATTTTCGAGAAAATAAAGTAAGGTTGAAAAAACGTCCTTTAATGCTTACAATGTATGTATGCTTAACTTAGACAGGTAAACCATGCTTCTCTCAGGAGGTAAAAATAATGAATCAATCTGGTTGGTCTCAATTGGCTGGGCATATCAACGATATGCCGGAATATCAAGCTCGACAAGCTCGCAAGATGGCACTTTGGGCTTTGGGCGGTACTGCTTTGATCTATGGCGTTAGCGCATTGACTGGCTTCGCACCAGGTATTGCGATCGCAACGGCTGTCTTGAATGCTGGGAAATCTAATGCAAACTAGATTCTGCTATTCACAGCGGTCTGTATAACCTAAATCACCCATTGACGTACGCAAAAACACAAAGTATGGTGATCATTTATCCATACTAATTGGTGAGGGAGGTATTTGCTCCCTTACTTTCCAAACACACACCATTGAACGCAACTTTGTTCTAACTAGGAGGAATGAACCTTTCGAAATCCATCTTTAATGCCTAAAGCTTGTCCCTTGAAGTATTAGAAGATAGAAAAAGCTATGGACAGATAGCAGGCAGGTATCGATTTTTAAGATGGTGTATCTATGTGGAGAAATCAAACATGAGCGGAAGCAACGCCTACACTGTTTTGCAGACATTTGGAATGGATGGCTTTAATGGATACAAATGTATTCTTCAAAGGAAAGGAGGTAATCGTTTTTTCCTATGGTATGCCTACCCTCTTGGCATAAATCAAGGAGATGAAGTAATAGTGACTTATGTCGGCTCTGACATTAGAGCTGGTGATAGAATCAGCAATCCGAATAATGGTTCATGGGCATTAGTGAATAGGGCACAAAATATCTGTTAGGTTCTTCTATAGCAGGTTGCGAAATCATAAGGTACAGATAGTTCTGATTTAGCAAGGCTTTGAGACCAAGATTCGCTCCTCATACTTATGGAATCCGCTATATAACCATGAGAAATCTATAGATAAACTATGGTTTTTTAATACTGAGGTATTATGATATTCGATGGAAAAAAAATTTCCAGACAACAAGAGAAAGAGATTCAAGAGCGCATAGAAATTGAGAGAAATAAGCCTCTGACTGTAGTTGTAATGGGTCAAACTGGTGTTGGAAAGTCATCACTAATAAATGCACTTTTTGGAACTAATCTGAAAACGAATGATGTTAAACCAGAGACAAAATATCCAGAAAAACACATTGAGATAGCACCAGATTCTTCTGAACTATGGTTTTGGGATATGCCTGGTGTGGGAGAATCATCATCTGCTGATGCAGAGTACCTAAATGGGTATCGTCAGAAGATATTAGATGCTGATGTTGCGTTGTGGTTATGCCATGCAGATAGTCGTTCAGTAACTTTCGATATTGAAGCAATATCCAAGCTTCTTAGCAATTTAACTAATGGTGAACGTTCAATGGTTCTTAGTAAACTAACCTTTGTTTTAAGTAAAGCTGATCTGGTTACACCGGAACCTTGGATACTGTGGAAAAATGGAAATGATGCAGTATTCGAAACTACGGATAAAACTGAAACCTTACTAGATGCTAAGGCAGTATACTTCAAAAAATCTTTGCTCAAGCCTCACAGTAAGAATTTTGTTTCTAAAACCTTTCATGATGGAAGTTTTAATTTACAATCAGAAGATATAACATTTGACAAGCACTTTGTTTACTATTCAGGGATAATGGATAACTCAAATCTCCAGAAGCTTCAAAGTAACTATCCAGAATATTCCAGTGTTTTTTCTCGATTATATCAGAACTCCGAAGTAATCTATTGCTCATCACATTTTCGCTATAATTTGTCAAAATTAATGCAAGTCATAGTGGATAAGATTTATAGTGGAGTGAGCATGAGATTTAGGAAATTCATCTCTAACTACTCTATGAATAAAGTATCTTGGAATAAAGCGAAAACCTTCTCAAATATAGTGGTTTTTGATTCTGTAAAGGATGATATCGTTTTTGATCTCTCAAGATTAAAATAAGCATTTTTTGATCTTTAGTTATTTTTTGTAGTTAAAGTAATCTGGTTGACCATGAACAAGGAAGATATCAAACGCAGAGTTCTTGATAGGATTGATAGAGATGACTCTTATGCTGCCCAAGTACAGAATGCTTTGGATATGGAAGATGATATTTTCCTGATGGAACTTATCCTTGATGTTATTGGTATTGTTATTGATATTGGAACAAGTGTCTGGAATTGGCTAAAGCAGACATTCGGTAGTTGATAATGAATACTAAAATCAGAAGATTTTAGAGAAGAGTAAACAAAAGGTAGTGTGTTATAGTGAATTTCATAAGTATGAGGTGCGAATCTCATTCTGAATTCTCATCTTTCACTGAACTAAGGAGTTTAAGCCATACCTCAAGATTTCACAATCCTCCATATGAGGGTAGTTGACAAGAACTAGCTCTATCACAAGCTAGAGAAAGACACACTTCTTCTGGAAATTAACCAAGGAGTTGATATAATCGCTGATTTCAACCTCAAGAAAGACCTGTTGGGTCTGACTAATGGACTGGAATTCTCAGATTTAAACATTGTTCAGGGTATGGGTGCGAATGCCACTGATACTGAAATTTATGCTCTAAGCAATGGGGAATCTCTTGCCACAATTAGTAATGTGCAGGCGACGCAAATTACCGCAGAGCATTTTGTCAATGTCTAAAAGTGTTCTAAGTCTCTGATTTAGGGCAAGGTTAGCAATACTAACCTTGCCCTAAATCAACATTGCCGATCGAAAACATCAATCGTAAGCCCTAAGCTGCGATCGCCCCCTCCACTCCCCTCACCAAGCACCCATCCTCCATCTGCACAATGCGATCGGCTACGTCCAGAATCCGGTTATCGTGGGTCACCAGCAAAATCGTGCAGCCTTGCTCCTTCGCTAACCGTTGCATCAACGTCACCACATCTCGCCCTGACTGTTTATCCAACGCTGCTGTCGGCTCGTCAGCCAGCACTAGCTGGGGCTGACTGACCAGAGCACGGGCGATCGCTACTCGCTGCTTTTGACCCCCCGAAAGGTTGGCTGGCCGGGAATCGAGGCGATCGCTCAAGCCCACCGTCACCAGCGCATCCTGGGCCGCCTGGTTCATTTGCTGGACGCTGTAACGGGAATGAACTTCGAGGCCCATACGCACATACGCACATTCTGTTGAGCGGTGAGGCTGCCGTGGAGATTGATGGCAGCCAACGGGCAAAAGTGACAGCCTTAGCGTGCAGTGACCCGCCAGTAGGTCATAGTCGATGGACGCTACGTTTACTAGCAGATAAAGCGGTAGAACTGAAATATTGTGAGCATTTGAGTCATACGCAAGCCAGAGAAATTCTCAAAGAAACGAGTTAAAGCCGCATCTCAAGAAGACTTGGTGTATGGGAACTCTCGATAGCCGATTCATGGCCCAGATGGAGCAAATTTTGTGGCTCTACGCTCTGCCCTATGACCCCAAATATCCTGTGGTTTGCTTTGATGAGCGGCTGTGCTTTCTGATTGGCGAAACGGTCGATGCCATTGCGATGCAATCCGGCGAGGTTCGTAAAGAGCACTATGCCTATGAAAAGCTCGGGTCTTGTGCATGACTCGCAGCAATTGAACCGTTGACGGGAGAGCGATGGGCTCAGGTGCATCCACAGCGCACCAAGAAAGAATATGCTCAATTTTGTCAAACTCTTGCTGCGAGATATTCTGACGCCCATAAAATTCGACTGGTACAAGATAATCTCAACACACACAATGCTAGCTCTTTCTACGAGCACTTACCGGTTCAAGAAGCCTTCGCTCTCTCCCAGAGATTTGAGTTTTTCTATACCCCTAAATCAGCGAGTTGGCTCAATATGATTGAGATTGAGTTCTCTGTTCTGCGCACGGCTGCTTACATCGACATATTCCCACACAGGAACAGTTAGAGGGCGAAGTTTTAGCTTGGGTTGCCCAACGGCAAGAGCAGGGCATCAAAATTGACTGGCAATTCTCGATTGAGGGCGCACGTCAGAAGTTGAGTCGCCATTATGTAAACATCAACCCCGATAACCAGTCTGACCTTATGTCCTGAAACTTAATTTACGCTGTATTAAAGCGTCCATCCAAACTAATGAAAACCAAACCCCTCTCTGCTTACCTTGCAATCAGTAACATCATCGATTGGCAGCATCCCAACATCCTGGCACTCGCTCAACACATCAGTCAGGACAACAATTCAATCAACGCCATAGCCAAAGCCTGTTTTGAATGGGTTCGAGACGAAATTCACCACAGTGTTGATTACCAAATGAACCCCGTGACCTGCCGCGCCTCGGACGTCTTGGAACACCGCACAGGATATTGCTATGCCAAAAGCCACCTACTCGCCGCCTTGTTACGCGCTAACAACATTCCCGCAGGATTTTGCTACCAACGCTTGAGCATTGATGATCAGGGTGCGCCCTTTTCCTTGCATGGTTTTAATACCGTGCATTTACCAGATATGGGTTGGTATCGCCTTGATCCCAGAGGTAATCGCACGGGTGTTAATGCGCAATTCACCCCACCCCAAGAGCAGCTTGCCTTTGCAGTTCAGTTTGCCGAAGAAGCCACCTTTCCCGCAATTTTGCCGGAGCCGTTACCTGTGGTGGTTCAGGCGCTCAATGCTTATACCACTTGGGATGATATGTTGACTCATTTGCCGGATGTGTCGCTAGTGGAGGCAGAGCAGTTGGGGTTAATGGTGGAAGGGAGCTGAGCGATCGCATATCTGTAGCTTGGACATCAATTTGACAAGCTCACTGCTCGCAATTTTTGGTCAGTGTCACAAATAATTCAGGCGAATCGTCCGCCCCAACCTGGATTATTCATAAGGCAGGCGGGACAACTGCCACTTGATTAAACTTAATGCTCAGCGATTTTGAAGGAGAGTCATGAATAATTCAGGCTAAAGCTCAGAACCCCCAATCAGGGTCATTGGTGACGATTCAATTTGCATTGGTTTTAATGGAACAGCCAACCAATGCATAAATCACAAAAGCTGTAATGATCTTCAATGCCAAATGGGGCACAATTTTTTTGATTCTCGCTGGCAGTTTGGGAATAATAAGTTGTAGTGCTGATGCCCCCCGATCTACACCAAGCCCGACGACGGATAATGTATCCGCACCTCCCGCCGCCGAACCCACTGATATCCCCCCCACCCCCGATTTAAGTGTAAATAACGCCTCCCAAGCAGCAGCGAGCGAAGGCAAAACCAGCGTAGGGGCGATACTCCGGGGCCAGCAAGCCTACTTTCTAGGGACAATGACATTTTCTAAAGACTTGGGGAGTTTAGGGGTGGGTGTGCCGCTCGAGAGCGATCGCTACCGCATTGTGATTGAGACAGCAAATGACGAGCAAGCGATCGTCACCGCCACCGCCAAGGTTGATGACTTACCCAGCCTCACTGGGGCAGTTTTTGCCAAGGACGAATTTACCCAAGCGATTCTTTGTACAACCCCTGAACCTGCCCGTCAACCCCCTAGCCCCCCGACGTTTAAAAGTGATGGCACGACGGAATGTGCCACAGGCTCCATTCCCGTTGAGTAAAGTAGGGTCTGTATTGCTAGTACAGAACAGCAGAAATAAGCCATCCATTCAAACTGTTGGGACTTACCCGGTGGCGGCATTGAAAATGAACTCCAATTCGGATGACCCCTTCTCCCTCCAACATGCTACGGTGAGCATTGCGTCAGACTCTCTTCATAACAATGGCTCAACCCAAAATCATTGTCCTCGACGACGACCCTACAGGCTCCCAAACTGTCCATAGCTGTTTGTTGCTAATGCAATGGGATGTGGACACCCTGCGGTTGGGTCTGCGGGATGATGTTCCGATCGTCTTTATTTTGACCAATACACGGGCGTTGACTCCTGCCGAAGCAACAGCCACCACTCGTGAGGTCTGCCAAAACCTGAAAGTGGCGCTGCAACAGGAGGTCATTACTGAGTTTTTAGTGGTGAGTCGCTCGGATTCCACGTTACGGGGTCATTATCCAGTGGAAACGGACGCGATCGCTGAAATTCTTGGCCCCTTTGATGCCCATTTCTTAACCCCTGCCTTTTTTGAAGGGGGACGCATCACCCGCCAGAGTACTCATTACTTACTAGTCAATGGTGTGGAAACACCTGTCCATGAAACCGAGTTTGCGCAAGACTCGGTGTTTGGCTATAGCACTAGCTATCTACCGGATTATGTGGCAGAAAAGACCCAAGGGCAGATCCCCGCTGCTCAAGTGGAACGATTTGTTTTAGCTGATCTTCGTCAGGGCTGCCGCGATCGCCTTCTAGCGCTCCAAGGCAATGTCTGCTGTGCCGTGGATGGGGAAACCCAAACGGATTTTGACCAATTTGCAGCCGATTTACTCGCTGCTGCTGCCGCAGGCAAAAAGTTCCTGTTTCGTAGTGCTGCCAGTTTGCTCACCTCCCTCGCCCAACTTGGCCTCCAGCCTGTTGCTGCTGAGGCGATGGCCCAATATCGCCGCAGCCCAGAACCGGGGGTGGTGCTGGTGGGATCGCATGTGCAGAAAACAACTCAACAGCTCCAAGTGCTACTACAAGCACCGGGCGTTGCGCCACTAGAAGTGGATGTCGCTCGTTTACGGGATAATTTGGAGTCTGCTGGGGCGATCCAAGCTGAAATCCTCACCGCAGTTCAGCAAGCCTTTGAGGGCGGTTTAAACCCAATCATCTATACCAGTCGTACTGAACTTCAGTTTGCGGATATCACTCAGCGTTTGGCCTTCGGTCAAGCGGTTTCTGGGTTGCTGATGGCGATTGTTCAGGGCCTACCCGAGCAGCTCAGTTTTTTGATCTCTAAGGGCGGCATTACTTCCAATGATGTCTTGAGTACCGGGCTAGGATTGCGATCGGCGCGTCTGCTAGGGCAAATTCTGCCCGGTTGTTCATTGGTGACCACTGCCCCCGACCATCCCCAATTCCCCAATTTGCCTGTGGTGCTGTTTCCAGGCAATGTGGGGGATGAGCAGGGCTTGGCAACGGTGTATCGGCGTTTAGTGAAGTGTAATTGAGCTTATTCTTGATCGCTCAAGTCAACTTGGCTCGAAACCTGCACCTGCAAATCAATCGGTTGCGACGCATTGGGGGGCTTGATCGTCATTACCATCTCTGTCTCGGACTGAACCTGGAGCGTAGAGGGCAGCAATTGTTCCAGGTTGAGGGTTAAGGTTCCTTCCCCTGTGGAGTTGAGGGATTCAATTTGGGGATCAAAGCCCTCGGGTAAGCCCGGAAAATCGGCTAAGCTCCCGGAACCGCTTTGATCGGTTTTAAAGGCCAGGGTCAAGTTGTTACCTTGATAGTCGAGTAATTCGTAGGTGGTCGTTTGGGTCACTTCAATCCCACTGACAGCAACATCTTGGGTCACTTGCCATTGTGCCCCCACACCAATCGCTTCAGCAGGAAAGGGGTTTGAGAGCTGTTTGAGCGCTTCTGACACCTGTTGCAAAATCTGCTGAGCAACCGGATTATCGCTGGTAGTCGGCAGTTCCAAGGAAAAATCCGTGAGGTTGCCTTGGGCATCGATCGCAAATTCACCGTTCAAGCCCACTAACGCTTGGAGTTGTTGGCGAATCGAGTCACTGGCTCCTGGCGGCAGCGTCTCACCATCGCCAACTTCAACGGCTTGGTAAATAAATTGACCCCGATAGCTTCCGGTGTCAGCATTTGCTTCCATCACGGTAGTTTCGATGGTGATAGCGATCGCAGGGAGGGTGAGTGCTATACCTTGCTTGCCACCTACGGTGGTTGCGGCTTGAATAGCCATCACTGTGGTTTGTTGGCTGCCCACGCTGGGAGCAAAGCGGAAAATTTGCTTTGAGCCAGTTCCTGTGGTTAGGATTTCAAGCCCATTGTTGGCTTGGGCAAGCTGGATCGGTTTGGGCTCTTCAGGAAGCGCGATCGCAGACTCCGGCAGAGCTATGCCATATAGGCTGGCGGAACAGAAGAGAACAGAGGCGACACGAGCAAGTTTTTTCATGGAGATTGGAGGAGAAAAGCAGGTAGAGAAGAGTTCGGTGAAGACGGTGCTAGCCACAAGTAGCCACGGCATTGTCCGATACCAACAATGTTCTACATCAACACAGTGGAGAATCCCGTAGCTGATGAAATCACAAGACTGACGTATTGTAACGAGAGCGTGCGATCGCAGGTGGGTTAGGTAGAGTAGACGCAATTGAGTTTCTTTTAGTTGCTCCCAAATTTTTGCTCGCAGAGGATATTAAAAAACATTGCAACATTGGCAACAAACTCAGTGACTGGGTAGAGTTGCGCTCATCTAAAACACAATATGGTTAATGCAATCGTTCTAGCTTGATTTTCGAGAACACGCCAAAACTATCCGGTTTCACGTCACCTCCAGTGGATTTTATAAGCAGAACCCACCATAGACGGTGACTGTTGGCGACAGTAGATCGGGCTATCGCAACACATCATTATTTGTAATATGGTTAGAGGAGCCTAGACCAGCATGAGCATGAGCAATCTATCCCACTCAACTCCTCTGGTTATGACGGTTAGGAAGAATGCATGAAGTCTCAAACGCGTAAAAAACCGAAGATCCTTGTGGTGGACGATGAGCGGGACAATCTCGATCTCCTCTACCGAACCCTACGTCGAGACTACCGCGTCTTTCGGGCTGACAATGGCCCCAATGCCCTTGAGATTTTAAGCCAAGAGGCAGATATGTCCGTGATCATCTCTGATCAGCGGATGCCGATCATGACAGGCACAGAATTTTTGAGTCTGACGGCGGTTCAATATCCCAATATTATTCGGATTCTCCTGACGGGCTATACCGATGTTGATGATTTGGTTGAAGCGATCAACAGCGGTAAAGTTTTTAAATACATCACCAAGCCCTGGGATGCCGAAGATCTGATGGGTATTGTCAGCCAAGCCCTAGAGACCCATGAAGTCCTTAAAAAGCGAACGGACGAGTTAAATCGTTCCTTGAGCCGGGAATCGCTGCTCAACACTGTTACGAATACCATCCGGAATGCCCATAGCCAGCAGCAGGGCAATTCACCGTTACAAGAGGTGCTGCAAACGATTGTTGATACGGTTGGTCAGACGCTCAATGCGGATCTGTGTCTACTCCAGATGGTTGCTGACCCGCCAGAACCGAACGCGACAGTGAGCCAGCCCCTCCCTGCACCACTTTTTGCTTACCAACAATCTCAAGCTGCGCCTCTCAGCTCTGGGGAGCTGGCCCCCGTCATTTGGCCCAGTCACAAAATTGAGGTGTTCTCACGATCAGATCTGATCGCTGAGACCACCTCGCCTGAGACAAACTCAACCGCAATACCCACTGACCCCCAACGGCTGGTGGCCTTTGAGCAGTTGGGCATCCAGTCAACTATTATTGTGCCGCTGATGTCTCAGGGTAAGCTTTTGGCGGTGATGGCGCTCCATCATTATGAAACGGAAACGGCCTGGGCAGATGATGAAATTCAACTGGTGGTGATGGTGGCGGATCAAGCCGCTTTGGCGATTAGCCAAGCCCAAGCCTATGAAACGGTTCAATCCCTAGCCAAGCGGGCTGAATTGGTGAATACGATCACGGCCGCCATTCGTTCTTCCTTAGAGCCAGAACGTATCTTTATGGCGATCACCCGACAGCTTGGTCAAACGCTTGATGTGGAAGGGTGTGCCATTTCATTGTGGACAGAGACGGATGAATATGTGCAATGTGTGGGTCTTTACGATTGCCATGCGCCAGAAGATACCTCTTTGCCGCAATCAGTCGCACCGATCGCAGGCAATCCTCTGTTGCAGGACGTGCTCAAAACCAAGTCGGTGGTTGTGGTCAGTGATCAAGTCGCAGAAAAGACAGACCAAGCGCTACCCTTACGAGCACGAGCGCGGGCCTTATTACTCGTTCCCCTGCTAGTCGATGGCGAAATTATTGGCAGTATTAGCCTGCGCCAGAGTACTAAACCCCGGCAATGGTCGACCGCCGATATTGAACTGGCTCAAGATGTGGCGGCTCAAGCGGCGATCGCGGTGCAACAGTCCCGTTTATTCCAAACCACCCGTCAGCAAGCCGAGCGCCTGCTGGAACTCGATCGCCAGAAGAACGAGTTTTTCCAAAATATTTCTCATGAGTTGCGCACACCTCTAACGCTGATGATTGGGCCGCTGGAGGGGGCAATCTCTAAACAAGCGGATTTGCCCTTGGCGCAATCAGAAATTGCCTTGCGTAACTCTCGACGGTTGTTGCGATTGGTGAACCAATTGTTGGATCTTCAGCGCCTGGATGCAGGGCGGATGCAACCCACCTTTGTACCCTGTTCATTGCCTGAGTTCACCGAGCAAATTGTGGCGGTGTTTCAGCCCTATTGCGATCGCAAACAAATCCACCTTCAACTCCAACTCAGCGACTGTCCTACGGTGTATCTTGATTTGGAAAAATTCGATAAGGTGCTCTACAACCTGCTCTCCAATGCCATGAAGTTTACTCCGGCTCAAGGGCAGATTACCGTTACCGTTGCACCCAACAGTTCCGGAGCAGTCACCGTGAGTGTTGCCGATACGGGGATGGGCATTACTCCGGATCAACTGCCCGTTTTGTTTGAACGCTTCCGTCAAGCTGAAGGCTCCGTTAATCGGTCTTATGAAGGCACAGGCTTAGGTCTGGCGCTCGTCAAGGAAATTGTAGAACTCCATGGTGGCCAGATTACCGTGGAATCCGTGCATCAGAAGCATTGCACACCAGAACAGACCTCTGGCACGACGTTCAGCGTCGCACTGCTTGTCGGAGCAGGTCATCTCAACCCAGACTTTATTGATGCCAGCCCTGCATCTTTAGAACTGTCCCGCTCGGCGATTGAACTGGCGGATCTCGAAGCAGAGCTTCAAGAGCTGCAACTGCGTGAAAAGCCCACAGAATCTATCGATGCGATCGCTGAGGCAGAGATCAATCCGGACGGTGACCCCATTTTGGTTGTCGACGACAACCCTGACCTCCGACGGTACATCGGGGATATGCTACGCACCGCAGGCTATCAGGTTTATACGGCTTGCAATGGTGCCGAAGGCTATGAACGGGCGGTTGCCCATCACCCAAAAGTAGTGGTCAGTGACCTGATGATGCCGGAGGTCTCGGGGCTCGACCTGATTCAAATGGTACGAGAAAATGAGGAATTGCGGGGCACACCGATTATCTTACTCACGGCGAAGGCGGACGATACGAGTCGGATCGCAGGTACGGAACAAGGAGCAGATGCTTATCTCGCTAAACCGTTTAACGATCGCGAACTGTTGGCGCAGGTACGCAACCTGTTGGCACTCAAAGAAAACGAAGAACGAGTGACTGCGCTGAATACGTACCTCACTGAAGCGGTGCTCAAGCGCTTTTTACCCCCAGAGATGGTCAGTCGCGCTGCCACGGGAGATATGGCGTTGGATCTAGATCCAGAACCGCGCCTTGTCACGATTCTCTTTAGTGATATTGTCGGTTTTACACCCCTCTCCGGGCGACTGCAAGCCCAAGGCATTGCCCAACTGCTCAATGAATATCTTGAAACCATGACCCAGGTGGTGTTTGAGAATGGCGGGGTGGTGGATAAGTTTGTGGGGGATGCAGTAATTGCGCTCTTTGGTGCGCCAGAGCCTTTGCCGCCAGAGGTACAAGTAGAGCGGGCGATCTCGACAGCTCGCCAAATGTATGAACGCTTGGATCAACTCAATGCCAGTTGGCAACAAGCCGGAATTGTTGGTGCTTCAGATCAACCCCCATTGGTACAGTTCCGCTGTGGCATTCACCAAGGTGAGGCGGTGGTGGGTTTATTTGGCAGTGAGCATCGTTCGGACTATACCGCGATCGGCCCGGCGGTTAATATTGCCGCGCGGCTCCAGGATGCGGCTGACCCGAATACGATTTTGGTGTCGGCACAGGTGGCTGAGCACCTCACACCTGAGGAGATTGAGCAGTTTGAGTCATTGCATTTGAAGGGAGTTGAGGAGGCGGTGCAGGCGTTTTGGGTGACGAAGCGTTAGGGCTAACGTTAGATAGTGTCATTGTTGGGGTCTAGAATTTTTGGATGTATTATCGTCCCACACCATAACCTGTGTGTGGGCGGATGTGAGGTGGATGGAAGGCGAGGACAATACAGTCCTTGGGAACGCCCGCAGCCACAAGTTCATCGGTGATGCCGTGGTCGAGACCGTCATGGTGGAGCCAAATTTGGTGATGGCGCATTTCAGCATCAAAGATGAGAGCATGAATCCGTTTGATGCCCTGCCAACCTTCATCGATCATCACGTAGCGGGTTTGGTCGGAGTTGATGATCAGTTGGGTCTTGGTATCGCTGTTGCGATTGAGGATGTCACAGTATTCGTTGAGGATGTGCAACAGAGCTTGGCGGTATTGGTCGATGCGGGTTAGGGTTGCCATTGAATAATTTCCTCCTGAATTTCATCAAAGATCAGCAGATTGAGGTCGTGGCGTTTGAGGACAATTTGAGCAATCTCTTCTTGGAAGAAGCTACTATAAACAGTTTCTCTGATTGCCAAGTAGAGAGTGTAGTCTGGGTACTGTCTTCTTAGTAATGCTTCATACAGCAGGTATTGCCCCAGCGCCTTCTCCAGATCGCTTACTGGAGAGGGGTTGATAAAGCTCTTGACTTCAATGGCAATTTTTTGATGTGCTCGCTGGGCGATTAGAATTTTTTCGGCTTGTAAGTCAGTAAATAGGTCACGTTTTCCGACTTTGAGTGGTAATTCATCCTTGACTATCCAACCCTCTTTAATGAGAGCAGCTTTTACGGTTTCATGGTAGATATCTTTGGCCGGCATGACGTTAAATAACAATGCTGGTGGTGGATATTTCCCATCCTACAATTGAGCTGTGGCAACTTTGGCCTGCAACTGGGTAATCATCACATCTGCATCAAGTACTTCGCCTTGCTCTGCGGCATGAACACCTTCAGTGATTTGAAGACGTGTTTGTTCAAGCCAAGCGAGATATTCTGGGGTGTCTAACATATCTTGTGGTGCAATTTGATCAGCAAGCGAAAGTAGTGCGGCATCAAGGGCAATTTCTAGAGAAGGATAGCCGCCTTGCTGGAAGAGAGTTTGGAGGATTTGGGTTTGTTGGGAGCTAAGGGTGATTTGCATGGAGAGTTTTAGGTGAGAGTGGTTTGATTGTAGCGAATGAGTTTACAAGACCAAGTACACCACAAGCTAATTAGTTGGGACTTTAACTATTTCTCGTATAATCTCATATTCAATCTTTCCAGAAGAAAGTGTGTTTTTGAGATTTCCAATATATGCTTTTCCTTTTCGAGCAACAAAGAATAATCCTAGTTGCTCTAAATATTCATCATCAATGTCGAATGAAATGAATGATAAAATCTCTTTGCCAATTTCCGTGAAACCCCAGATTCGAAATCTTATTGGTTGGTTTATTTCTCCTCGCTCAATACGCAAAAGCCGCTGACCATGTTGAAAAGAAGTTATACTATTGTCTTCATCTGAAAATACTTGAAACTCTAATTCTGATGGATAAAGAATGCCAAGCTCGACTAGCAAAAAAGAGTATTTTCTTTCGATATTACGCTGATCTGAAAGCCATTGTCTATTTTGTAGGCTAACAAAAGCAGACTGATCGCTAGCTACAATCGCCATCTTTCCTACCAAAGCTATCACTTCAGCTTCTTCTTGGCTAAGATTACGAATAACTTCAAGTGTTCGTAACGAATAGGTTCCAGGTTGTCGAATTTCGCCTGCCAGAATACGACCCCACAAAGCTTGCATCTGTTCTGATGAAACATCCTGAGCCGAATTAAAGAAACGAGTCACCCAATCTTCATCTGGCGAATCTTCCGCAACAGACTCAGCACTAGCAAGCTCAGCCGCAGCGATGGAAGTCACATTCTCAATATTGGCTTGCCGTCTGCGTTCTTGATAATCCAAACGCGAATCCGCCCGTTCATCTACTGATTGTGGCTCCAATAATAACTGATGATCCTCTGGCTTTTGCCACATCTCCAACTCACCATTTTGGTAATGAACGGGCAAATTTTGTGATTCTCCGGCTTCCTTGAGTGCAGCGGTAATTACCCGAATCTCATGAGCTTTGGCATTAGCATTCTGTCGTGTCAAATACGGCGCAGAGACTGCACCGATACCTTGAGAAATAACTTCAATCAATCGTGTTAAGGGTTCACTAATACA
>JAAHHN010000160.1 GCA_010672165.1 Spirulina sp. SIO3F2
TGGTGATTAGCAATGTGGCGCATTATGGCAACACCTCCGCAGCTTCGATTCCGTTGGCACTGGATGAAGCAGTGCGAGCTGGTCAGATTCAACCGGGTCAGCTCATTGCCACATCTGGATTTGGTGCAGGCTTAACCTGGGGCGCGGCGCTCTGGCGTTGGGGCGCCCCTTGAATTAGGACACGTCGTCAGTTAGCATCAGAATTCTGACGGGATAGGGAATAGAGAGCCCGACCTCAGAAACGTTATAAGGGGCTGTAAGTCAGCCAGAGCCAGCGTTGGAAATCTAACTGATGGCAGCCCCTAGGATTCTCAGCTTATCTTCTGGTTTCATGGTGAAACGCAAGACTTATGCAGGAGAAACTTCAGGGCGATAGCCTTTTTGTCCAAGCCCTTGAGCGTTATCAAGCCACGCTTGAAACGCTCAATTCTAGCGATGTCAAAACATGGCGTGACGATGATGTGATGGGGCTGCTGATCACACGAGATGAGCTGCAAGTCCAGCTTGATGCCGCGATCGCGCCTCCAACCAATTCTGCCCTGCACATCACCACAGAACAACGGTTACAACTCACCCGATTCGATCAATCTCTCACCCAACTTGGCCCCCAGATTGCCAGCCATGTTATTGCCAAGAAATGGCATAAAACTCTCAGCCCCCCAGAAGCAGCCTGGTGGTGGCATTTCAAGCCCCCTGTTCATGCCCTCGACCACTTGGATTGGCTCTGGACTTCCATTGCGGCGGTAGGTTTGACGATTAATCTTTCACTGCTCAGTGATATTGCGCTGCGCTTTCTCTCAGGAACCCCTGGATTTCTTAGCTCATTAGGTGCACTTGTCCCCACATTATTAACTGTGGCCAGTGGTGGGGCGTTTACTAAAGGTGGCCAGCAAACCCTGAAAAACTTTCTCCAGAGTCTCCGGATTCCTTCTTATCTACATCAAGAAGCGAATGCGGTTTTAGCTTGGAGTTTATTTGCATTATTATTTCGGTTTTATAGCGTCTTACCTGAGATTGCCAATTACTATATTGAGTGGGGTGTTACCGCCCACCATGAGGGAAACTTAGCCACAGCTCAGGAATATTTTGAGCGGGCACTTTATCTCGATCCCAATAACGCAGAGGCTCAGTTTCAGCTTGGTGTACTTTATGAAGATTTCAATGTCATCAGAAAAGCTAGAACTGAATATAAAAAGGCAATTCAACAGCAACACCTAGAAAGCTATAACAATTTAGCACGACTGTATATCATTGCAGGTAAAAATGGTGATGCTGTTTTTTTGCTAAATCAAGCAATTCTGCAAGTTGCGGAAGAGGGCGGGTCTAAACAGCTTGAATATGCTCTCTACAAAAATCTAGGCTGGGCAAGGCTGCAACAAAACCGTCTGCCTGAAGCACAGGGCGCGTTAGAAATTGCGATCGACTTAGAGCCAGATGAAGGTGATCCCCATTGTCTTTTAGCCCAAGTTTTGGATCAATCCCCGGAAACGCAGGCAGATGCACTATCGCAATGGGACTTATGTCTGCAATATTTGGGGACAGATTCCAACATCTATGCGGATGAATGGAAGCATTTAGCCAATCAGCGGTTGTTCTCGGATGAGGCAAGTCTTGATGAAGTAAATGAATTTAATCTACCGTCTGACGAAAACCAAGAGTAAGGGATTGTTGGGCGAGCAGGGATGTTATAACTCCAAATAAGGTCATAAATCCAGGCTTCTAGCTAATCAACCGTTGTTTTACCGGGATGGAGATTCGATGATGAAAAAATGCCTTAGTTTCTTGGCTTGTGGACTGATCGGCGCGATCGCTTTAGCTGAACCAGCGTGGGCGGGGCCAGCTCGACTGATTATCAATGGGGGGGCGGTCAGCATTCGACGGGCGGGCTGGTCTCAGTTTTCACGAGCTGGCAATGGTACACAGTTGGGGGGTACAGATCTGATTCGGCCGGCTGCGGGGGCGAATGCTTCCCTCCGCTGTCCCAATGGCGGCAGTCGCCGGGTTTCAGGAGGCTCTGTAGTCAGCGTGAATAATCTCTGTGGTGGTCGTTCCGGTTCTATCCGCAGTGGTGATGTGCTGAAGCGGTTGCAACTACCGGATAGTATTGGCGGCGACGATGTGAGTATCCCCTATATTATTGCGCCGCGTTCAGGTTTATTATTCAATGCCAATCCTCGTTTCCAATGGAACCCAGTAGCAGACGCGACACGCTACACCATCACACTGGTTTGCGAAGAGGGTTGTGATGCCCTAGAGCCTGAGGCGATTTGGAGAGGAGAGAGCGAAACCCCCCAGCTCACCTATCCAGAAGATGCCCCCGCACTCCAGGCCGATGCGTTTTATCATCTTGAGGTAATTGCTGATACTGGACAAAGCTCGACCGATGCCGCAACAGAGGATGTGAGTTTTTTGGTTTTGCCTTTAGAGGATTCCGTAACGATTTCTGAAGATGCTGAACTGCCGCCGGAACTGCTGGTTTTTGATCAGGCGACGCTGTTGCTTGAGAATGAATATTATGCCGATGCGATCGCGCTGCTGCAAGACCAAATCACCCAAACCCCCACGCCAGCGCTCTATCAAAAGTTAGCTGAATTGTATCTGGCGACTGGGTTACGACTATTGGGAGAGCAAGCCTATGCCGAAGCGATCGCCCTCGCTGGCCCAGATGACAGCGCTGAATATGCTGATTTAGAAGTTTGGCTAGCATCCCACTACGGCCTCGCCCAGCTCTATGCCGAGGTCAATGAGACAGAAGCCGCGATCGCCCAACTCCAGGCCGCAGAAAAAGTTGCGGCTTTATTTTGCGCTAATCTCTGGCTGAACGGAATTCAGAAGAAACTCAGCCAATGGGGGACATCTTCTGATTCTGATGCAACTGCAAGCTGTTCAGCTTAAACGCGATCAGAACATCAGAATTGGCGTTGATCGTGTGTTACAAGTCTCAACACAAATTTTTACCCGATTGCATGTGTAGATAATTTGCGAGTAGAGTGGCTTCTTTCTGCTTTGTGGGTATCAATCTTTACTATGGGTATCAGCGCAATTGATATCATTTGTCGGCATCAATCAGGCTAAATTGTCCAACCACTGAGGTGCATTAGGTCAGGGCAATCATTCTCAAATTATTCATTACATCTACCCACTGATGCTGAAGTTCTTCCTCGTAGCCAGCAGCACGGTTATTGTTGCGTTTAACACTGTTACTCCCGGCATCGCCCAATCCATCACCGCAGCGCCGGATGGCACGGGCACAGTGATCACTGTTGACGGTCACACGTACCATATTGAGGGGGGAACCCAAGCGGGTGCAAACCTGTTTCATTCCTTTCAAGACTTTGGCTTAAGTCAGAGCGAGATTGTCAATTTTTTAAGCCAACCCGGTATCATGAACATTCTTGGCCGCGTCACTGGGGGGAATGCATCGATCATTGATGGATTGCTCCAAGTTAGTGGCAGCAATGCGAACCTCTACCTGATGAATCCCGCAGGAATTGTCTTTGGGCCAGGTGCAAGCTTGAATGTGGGGGGCGATTTTACGGCCACTACGGCTGATCACATTGGCTTTGCGGCTGGCAATTTTAACGCCAGCGGCACAAATGACTATGCTGCCCTGATTGGTGCGCCGAAGCAGTTTGCTTTTGCCAGCCCAGAACCCGGAGCTATTTTAAATTTTGGGGATCTTACCGCTCCGAAACAGGTCAGCCTCATCAGTGGAACTGTGGTCAATCAGGGTAAAGTCGCTTCAACTCAGGGCAATGTAACGATCGCGGCAGTTCCTGGTGAACGACTAGTGAAGATTTCCCAGCCGGGGATGCTGTTGAGTTTGGAACTCCCAAAAGAGGCGATCGCTGCTGGAATTCCCCCGGTAAAGTTGCCCCAATTATTAACGGGGTCAGAGGGATATCTCCCAGAAGCTGTCCCAGTAGATTCAGAGGCAGTCTCGCTATCCGGTAATGTGGTGATTGCAGGCGAGGTTTCAGGCCAACAAGTTGACCTCTATGCAGCCGGTCAGGTCACACCAACAGATGCAGATTTAATCCAAGGCGATACACGCGTGGTTCGATTCTCAGCGACAGGGGAGAATCCAACTCAAGCTGTGTTTATTGACGAGCGGGCAGATAATCCAACGGATTTACTATTTGGTGCAGCGTCAGGAACCGTTGTCCAAATCATTGAGCGGGAGGACAACGGAATCGCTCTGATTAGTGAGCAGGTCTCTGCAATTAGTGATGCAGTTGGCAAACTAGACTCCTTGGCGATCGTTGCAGAAGGTCATGAGGGCAATTTTTGGCTGGGGACGGAATGGATTCGAGCAGAAACCATTGGAGATTATGCAGCCCAGTTGCAGACATGGGGGAATGCGTTAACGGAGAATGCTGATCTGCTGCTGTATAGCTGTTTCACCGCGCTAGGGGCAACGGGGGAATCGCTGGTTGTTAGTATCGCCAATCTAACACAGCTCGATGTGGCCGCTTCAATCAACGCCACTGGGAGCGCGAATTATGGAGGGGATTGGCAGCTCGAACATCAGATTGGGGAGATTGAGGTGGGTAATCCTTTTACACCCGAAATGTTGAGCCATTGGGACGGCAAGTTAGCGACTCTTACCGTCACCAGCTCTGCCGATGCAGGGGCAGGGAGCTTACGACAACGAATTCAAACCGATGCGGCGGCGGGTGACATGATTGTTTTTGACACCGCGCGAACCATAACCCTGACCAGTGGTTCAATCGGTTGGTTAACCGATAACCTGACCCTAGATGGCAACGGCTCAACTGTTGATGGCAACAATGCCTCAGAAGTTTTTAATATCGGTGCGACCAATGCCACGATTGAGAACCTCACCATTCAAAATGGTTCGCGTGGGGCTTCCGGTGGCGGCATTTATGCCAATGGTGGCGGCACGCTGATGCTCAACAACACAACTGTTTCTGGAAACTCGACTGGGTTTTATGGGGGGGGTGTCTACACAGTGGGGACATTGGCTCTAAACAATTCCACTATTGCGAATAACTCCGCAGCCAATCAAGGTGGTGGCCTTTTTACAGTGGGTGCTGGCACAATCACGCTGACCAATTCAACCGTCTCAGGCAATTTGTCTGGTTTTAGGGGGGGTGGGATTCGCGGTGCTGGTGGCGCAATTACCTTGACCAACTCAACCGTTTCTGGTAACTCTGCTGCGGCGAATGGTGGTGGAATTTATAGCCCGAGTGCAGTTAATTTGACCAATGCCACGATTGCCTTTAATACCGCTGGCGATGGGGGGGGTGGGCTTTCTGTGAGCGGAACACAAACCAATCAGATTCTTAATACCATCATTGCCAACAATACGGATACCAGTACCGTTAATGCCCCTGATATCGGTGCGGATCTGAGCAATAGCACGGTTCAGCATAGCTTAATCACGACCACCAGTGGCATCACCAGTCAGACCCTTACCAATGGAGTCAACGGCAACATTATTGGTCAAGACCCGTTGCTGGGCCCCTTGCAAAATAATGGCGGTTCAACGGCAACCCATGCTTTGTTAGTGAGGAGTCCGGCGATTAATGCTGGCAATAATAGCTTGGTGAATGTCGAGATTGACCAAACGGGGAATGTCCGCATTGTCGACTTTACTGTTGATATTGGTGCCTATGAGCTGCCCACGATCACCAGCTTTGCCTTGCCCTTCACATGTGAGCTGTTTTGGTGCGAGCCGACTGACTTCTGGCAATTCGAGGCGCTATATTACGATGCTGGGTTTGCTGATAGCAGCAGTTTAGTCGATGCCACTGTTGAAGACGCTGAAGCTCAAATCAGCAGTGACTACGCTGAACTAATAAGTGATGAGACCACCAATACTGACCCAGTGACTTTGGCTGAAGCACAACAGATTCTCCAGACGATTCAAACCCAAACTGGAGTTCAGCCCGCCTTAATCTATTTCACATTTGCACCCAATGCGATCGCCACTCAGGAGGAACTTAATGCTGACACCCTCGTTGCCAGCACTCTCGATGATCTGTGGAGTTTAGACCTCAGCCAACGCCGCCGCCGCAACCAAAATGATGAGTTACAGCTTATTCTGGTCACACCTCAAGGCCAGCCTGTTTTTGAACGGACTGGCGTCACCCGTGCTCGGGTGACCCGCCAAGTGAAGAACTTCCGCCGCCAGCTGACGGATCTATCGAATGCTTATCTACAACCCGCCCAAAAACTTTATGATTGGCTCATTGCGCCCCTAGAGCTCCATCTGCAACAGGCTCAGGTGGATAACTTGTCGGTGATTGCAGCCGATGGGCTGCGATCGCTCCCCCTAGCAACGCTCCATAATGGTCAGAATTTCTTGATTGAAGACTATAGCCTTGGCCAACTCCCCAGCTTGTCGCTGGTTGATTGGCGCTATCGCTCCCTTAACACTGCGCAGGTTTTGGCGATGGGCGCTTCTGAGTTCCAAGCCGAAGACCCGCTCCATGCTGTGCCTACAGAGTTAGCCCTTGTCACGGGTCAGCGAGGCGATCGTCAATATCTCAACGAATCCTTCACGATTGAGGGTATGCGATCGCAGACTCAAGATCGACAGTTCCAAGTTTTGCATTTGGCAACCCACGCCCTATTTGATGGCGATACCGCTGATGATGCTTATGTGCAATTGTGGGCCGACCAAGCCTTACAGCTCAGTAGCTTTAGAGGCTTTGGGCTCCATGAAGAACCACCGTTAGAGCTTTTGGTGCTCAGTGCCTGTCAGACGGCTTTAGGCAGCAGCGAAGCCGAGTTGGGGTTTGCGGGTGCAGCCTTGCAGTCAGGGGTTAAGTCTGTGCTAGCAAGTCTCTGGAAAGTGTCTGATTTAGGAACTTTGGCATTAATGAATGAGTTTTACACCCAGCTTGCCAACCCCGAGATCACAACCAAAGCTGAAGCCCTGCGCCAGTCTCAGCTCCGACTCTTGCGGGGTGAAATTGACCCACAAATCGTCTTTGGTCAAGATCTAGCCTTGCCATCGGAGTTGGTTGGCGTTGAGGTTGACTTAACGCATCCTTTCGTTTGGAGCAGCTTTACCTTGGTGGGGAGTCCGTGGTAAATCGGTGCATGTACCTCTAACCCTCTTTTATCACTTTAGGATTTTTGAACGAATCCTCGTTGTTACAGCCAACGAGAGAATGAGTTTTTGACCCCAGTATGACAAAAGAGGGATAAGCCCGCCCCCGCCCCTCAGAATCATCATCCTCACTGCTCATCTTCGTTGCATGGATGGCGTGGCAATACTTCACCACAACGCCATATGATGCGCTTGAGAATGCGATCGACCAGGACAAGTTAGTCTGTGTTGGGTTTGGACCGGATGGCGAAAAGGTGGTGGGGCGGGGTTAGGAGTGTCAAACACCGTGAACCCTTCGTGGAAAACGGAAGAAAATATAAAGAGACCTTAAGATTTTGTTATGATGCCGTAACATTATTCATATAAGTTAATAAATCGGGTCGCTTCTATTAAGACCCAAACCAATATAAATAGCGCTTTAAGAATAAAACCATTGGGGGAGACCTCAATGGTTTTGTGGTTCAAGGGGCAAGCTCAGTTGAGGCTCACCCCGCTGGACTTGACAGGTTTATGGGTTTGCACAGCACAGCAAGGATGGGATTAAATTGTGGGCATTGATGTTGGTTCTGGTCAATGGCAAAGCCGAAGTCGATTCCCAAGTTTCAGCAATTCTTGGTGCAGTGGACACCGTTTGGTGTAACTGCGGGTTTAACGATTCATTCGTTTGTGAATTCGGAAATGACCCAAGCCGTGATCACTGCGTTTTTGACAGGCTTATCGTCGTTATGGGCTGCCTACAGCACAGGCTTCATGGCAGAGGCTGAACAAGAAGCAGAAAAGCTGGGTGGACAACACGCTCAATGGTTGATTCAGCTTATTGCAGTGGTGGGGCGTACCCTCAGCAACCGTATCCTTGCCGTGCTCCCCTTGCCTCTGACAACCACCACAGAATATTACAAAAGGCTCTCTTTAGACTACCGAGAGCTAGAGCCAGAGGGGATTCGACTCAGTGGGTTTCCGGAGCTAGAGCAGGTCTTTGTCGAGGTGCATCTTTCACCCTGCGAAAGTGAAGGGGAAGTTAATCCACGCTTGCTTGTTCGTCGGAGAGATGGAGAGCCGTCAGATAATGTCGGATTTTACCTGGCTCGAATGCCCAAACATTGGTCACATAAGCGTTTAGCAATTTTAGGTGCGCCAGGCTCAGGCAAAACCACCCTGATGCGGCATATTGCGCTGATGTATGCCCAACGCCAGCCCCATAAACTCCATCCCAAAGCCCCGCAACTCTTGCCCGTATTGCTCTATCTGCGAGAGATTCATCCCCAGATTTTGGCTGATCCGGACTTGAGCTTGGTGAGCATCATCACCCAATGGGCTAGCAAGCTGTTTGATGATGATTCGCCCCGAAAGCCGGATGCGTCTTGGTTTGCAGCACAATTGCGCTAGAATCAATGCTTGATTTTACTTGATGGTTTTGATGAGGTGGCGGATGCAACAGATCGCCAGCACATCAGCGAATGGGTCGATCATCAGATCAATAAGTATCCGAACACCGCCTTTATTCTCACGTCCCGACCGTTGGGCTACCAAGAAGCTCCCCTCAAGAAAAAAATGCAGGTTCTTGAAATCCAACCGCTAACGCCCAAACAAATTAACGAATTCATCCATAGTTGGTATATCACAACAGAGCATCAGCGCCGTGCTGGCAAAGATCCAGAATTAGCAAAGCGCAAAGCTAAGCAAAAAGCCGATAGTTTGCTCAAGCAAATTGAAGATCGTAATTTATCAGAGTTCGTCTCAAATCCGCTCCTGCTCACGCTGATTGCTGAATCTCACCGGTTTGAAAAGCGCATCCCAACCCGAAAAGTGGAACTCTATCAAACCATTTTTCAAGTGATGTTAGTCGATCGTCCACGAGAAAAAGGCTTTGAGCCTCTGCCTTTACCCCATAGCCTCTCCGTTTTGCAGCCCTTAGCCTTGGCATTGATGCAGCAGGGGATAACGAAGTTCACCTTTGAGGCAGTGGAACCAATCTTGGCTGAATATTTGGACAAGTTGCCGGGTTCGCCTGAGCCATTTGAATTCTTAAAAGAATTGCAGGCGGTTGATGCCTTGATTGATAAGGACAAGGAAGCCGACTATGAATTTGCCCACAAGACTTTTCAGGAATATCTCGCTGCTCTGGAGATACAAAAAACAAATCAACAGCATATTTTGCGGACTGCCTTGCAAAATAAGAAAGAACTGGATTGGTGGCAAGAAACCATGCGATTCTATGCGGCTGTACCGGATGCCGATTCCACTGCCCTGGTACAAACGATTGTGCAAGAGTCCGAAACAAGTCGAAAGCTAAACCTTGAAAAAGTTTTACTGGCCTGGCATTTCTACCAAGAAGGACTGGTGGCAGCAGACCAGAAGCAGTCGTTGTTGGAGTTAAGTAATGAACCGCTAAAGATTCTAGAGCCAGCAGATTTTCAATATGCTCAAGATGTACAGCCCCGATACTTTAAGCTGGCGCATTATCTGCAAACTGGGCAGTGGTACGCAGCGGATCAAGAAACTTATGAAGTGATGAAGCGCATCATGGGCGGTTGGTCATTGCAAGGAATTAAAGATTTTCCTTGTCCCGATCTAAGTGTGATTGACCAACTCTGGCTTAAATATAGCCAAGGCAAATTTGGCTTCTCAGTACAGAAGCAAATTTGGGTGGAAGTTGGCGGTAAACTGGACTATGGAAAAGACGGACAAGCAGCCACCGACGCGTACGACGCCTTATGGGGAGTAGCGAACTGGAGTACTAATCTGTGGGGGGCAGCCCCTCGGGGACACCTTCCGCGTCCTCTTCTGGTGTATGGATTGAGTAGGGAACTCTGTACTCTTCTCTCGCATCCAGGCTTGTAGATTGTAATCTGTAAGGGTTACAGCAGATTTCTAAGAATCATTAATTCATTAACGTCCACGAACCTGAGTCCTCGTTTCGTTACCTGGCACTGAAATTTCCAACTCTTTGACCACCGTTTCAATAAACTCCGTATTACATTCTCGCCGCAACCTCGCCCCCGCAGTTTTAGGGTTGTAGCAATTTGCCAGGATAAACTTCTCTGCTGTTGCCGCAACCTCCGGGTTTATCACCTCCCGCTCATCCCAAGGGAGCTTCATCTGTCCCGGCGAGGTCTTCTGTTTTTTGCTGCGCCCTTTTTTCTGCAAGCCCTTGATACTAAATCCGCCAACTACATCCCACATAAAGTAGAGATGAGGGCTGAGCTTGTCGAAGCCTGGCCGCTCAGACTATCCCCTCTGGGGACGCTACACGAACGACTCCGCTCAGTCTTCACTTTTCTTCTTGGAATATACAATCAGGATTTGGTATGAGCACCTTCTTACCCCAATGGTTGCGCTTTTCCGGTTTCGCTTTGGGTTGGTAGCGCTGACAAAACTTACGATATTCCTTGGCACTAGCGTACAACTTTTTCCAAACCGTGAGCTGACCTCAATATGTCAAAAAAGAGTTGGAATTGTCTTGTATCTTAGCAGTTTTCAGGAGACTATTTTAGTTACTATCTAAAATCTTCCCAATGTTTATGCCACAACTCTGACACTAAATCCCAAATCCGATCAGCCTCATCAAAATCACGCCTTTTTACTGCATCCATCGCTTGCTTCCAAAGCTCTTGATATTCTTTGGTTTCGAATAAAGCATTTCTTCTTGAAAAGAAGCTTATTTGCCATTCTAGGATTTCTTGGTATTGATTACTTCTAAGAATTTCTTCTCTTTCATGAAATTCCATGTAGGGCCAACTATAGAAAAGCAAAGACATTGCATCCTCTTCCGCCATCTGTTCTATTTCTTGTTCGCTATGAGTTATAGGTTCAGGGTAACGACAGTGAAATCTTAGCAACTCTTCTTCATCTGGAATATGTGGAGTATACGCCCTTGACATCATTTCCAAGAAAGATGAGAGTGGTGAAGTCATCCTTGCTTCGCTGACACGAGGCATTTCTGAAAAATCAAATATAGCGTCGTTGTTTATGCTTGAATCATCAATATTAGTAGAATTATTTATGGTTGAAATATCAAATGTAGCGTCATCATCTATGCTTAAATCATCAATATCAGTAGCATCATTTATGACTGAAGCACTATCTTCGTCATCATATAGGTCTGAAATATCTTCATCTTCATTATATACTTGTACTTGCCTCTCTAGATGAGATGCACCCCTCCCTCTAAGAGCACTCTTTAGAACAGTTGCAAGACGTGGGGCTGTTGGAGAGTATTCTACAGCTGTAGTTGCTATCATGTCGCTGACATGAGGTATTTCTGAAAAATCAAATATAGCATCATTGTTCATGCTTGAATTATCAATATCAGTAGCATTATTCATGACTGAAATACTACCTTCATTATATAGATCTAAAATATCTTCATCATCATGATTTATCAAAGTGTTGTTCTGGGCTAGAATGAGATCTTTAAGATTTACTGTATTCTGGTTTGAATCTTCACCTTGATCGCCAGAGATCTTATTCATTAGATCAGTCGATATTGCAAGCAAAGTATGCTTTTCATCTTCCGCATAGGCATTAATTTCCTTTTCTAACCAGTCTTGTGTGACCTCAATATTTTGAAGCTTAAAATAATAGGTCAATATTTTTACGGCGTCTGCTTTAGAAAAGATTATTCCATTACCATCTGTAATTTGCCGTTGAACTATCTTGTTGGCCTGACATTGAACTGTTGGGCTATTTTGTTGCACCACATGAGTGAGTTCATGGGCGAGTAGCTCCTGTCCGCTCTGGCTTTCTGGTGCATACACCCCCTGCCGAAAAAATATATCCTGCCCAGTGGTAAACGCCTTCGCTTGAATGGATTGGTTAAGAGCATCAGCATTGCTATCAGTATGGATGCGCACCCCATCAAAACTTGTACCAAAAGCATTCTCCATTGGCTGCCGGATGTTATCCGCTAAAGGCTGTCCTTTGCCTTGCTCCTGCTGAATTGATTGTTCTAGCTCTGGAGAAGCTGTTCCTTCTCCATTGGTGTCTGTCCGCTGAATACTCTGAACGAGAGATTGTCTTTGCAGTCTGTCCAGCTTTTTGTCCTCGTATTCTTGCCGCTGCACAGGTGGATTATTTAACTGCTGCACCACTTGTGCCGCCATTGCATCTGCTTCTTGCTCGTATTTATCGTTTGCTGCCCCAACCGTGAGCTTGGGCATGATGGGTAGGGTTAGCGCATTATATTGAACGCCCTGGTTTGGCTGCATTAACTCCTCTTGTTCAGTCCGGGGCTGGAGGGGTTGGGGCTTGGGGAACGGCCGAGAATATTGGGAAGTCTGAGTTTTGGACTGGGCTGGAGTCGCCTCAGACTTTCTGGCACGGGTATATTGACGTTTGCGGCTATTCATTGCACTAACCTCTTGATGAGTGGGAAGGAATTGAGCCCAGAGCAGCTTGAAATATCAAGTCTTTGGAATGCTTGGCGAGCAAACTTTTCATGTTCTTTCAAGACCTAGCTGAGATGGTGCAACCATGAGCCGAGCCTCCGAAGAAAGGATGTCTGTTGTTTGCTGTGTTCACAGCATAAAAATCCAACCGGGTAAACTCCGGGGAGGAATCGGGTAGATAGGGGGTAATTTTCGGGTAGAGGGTTCAAATGAAATCCATATTTCAAAACCCAAGAATCATACAATCCAGATTTTGTGTAGTTAACACAACGATTGCATTAGTGGTTCACATCTCGAACCCACCCTAGTTATTGCTGTGCTTGACCCCTATGAAGCAAACTACAACAAAGCACAGTACCAAGCCGATAAGTTAGCCAAGACCATCAAGACAGAATCAGGACTCAAAAAACACACACGTATTGGCGATCTGCGGTGATGGCTCCCTACGTTATGACCAAAATGGCAAGTTTATACGAACTAAATTCACCAGTTCTACCTGTGGCGTTTGGTAGCAAATTGGTAGCGGCAAGACTGTGAGCAGTCCAATAGACTGCCCTTTAATGCATATATGGCTAGGTTTTGGCTAAAATGGGCGATACTGGACTCGAACCAGTGACATCCTGCTTGTAAGGCAGGCGCTCTACCAACTGAGCTAATCGCCCGACACGGTTGCTCATCTTAACACATCCCTTACTCAATCGCTAATGCCCTCCGGCAAAACTCACGATCGCATCACTCTCTGGGGGTTGCCTTGGGTCGTCTTATTGGCACTGTTTGGCACACGTAACGCCACCCTCGCCCTGATTATCAGTGGGATGTATTTATTTGGGGGGCTCATGTTTGGTCCCGACTTGGATATTTACTCCATTCAATATAAACGCTGGGGTTGGCTGCGGTGGCTCTGGCTCCCTTACCAGAAAAGCTTGCGCCATCGTTCCAAGCTTTCCCACGGTTTTTTGGTGGGCACAACGCTGCGCCTGGTGTATTTCCTCACCGTGCTGCTTATTGTCGGGATGATTGGGGTTGCGATTGCCCAGCTTATTTGGGGCTTTACCTGGAACTGGCAAGCCGTTGGCCAAGACACCTGGCTGTGGCTGGGCGAAAACCGCGATCGCTGCTTGGCAGTTTTTGTGGGTTTAGAACTCGGGGCCATGAGTCATGCTCTGGCCGATACCCTTGGCTCTCGTTACAAAAAATGGCAACAGCAGGAGCAAGCCCGACGTCAGACCCAGAAAGCACCTCAGACACGCAAACGCAAATTTAAGCCATGAGTATCTGTGCCACAGGTGTGCAACAAACCCACTTGGTCAACCAAAGCTTTAACGCCGGGTGTGGTTTGGGGGGTGGGTTGCCAAGGTTTTTCTTTGCGATAGGCATAATAGGTCTCAATGCCATCAATACCCGCTGCGGCAGCCGCTGGAATCAGTTCGAGATAGGACTTACGGTAGCGAGCAGGATGCGCGAGCACCGCTAGACCACCCGCTTGCTGAATTGCCCGAACGACAACCTTAGCCCGAGCGGCTCGGCCATGGGGCGATTTGCTGTTCAAATAAGGCGCGATCGCTGCATGGTTCGGGTCAAAACCATACCCCAAGATATGGACTGCCACATCTTCGAGGGTGCTCGTAATTTCCACCCCTGTCCAGAGGTGGGGAATGATGTCGAGGTCAGACCGATGCTGAGTGAGCCACTTAGCCGCTCGCTCATAGCCCCGCACCGAATGGTGATCGGTAATAGCCATCCCTTGTAACCCAATCATGGTTGCCTGCTCGATCAGCGCTTCTGGTGTAAGCTGACCATCAGAACAGCGGGTATGCATATGGAAGTTGTACTGATAAGGGCAACTCTGGGCATCTATGGTCTGCCACACTTGGGAAAGTGTCTTCACATCTTGGGCAGACAACTCAGAGGGACATTGCACAGCTCCAGAAATTAAAACCATCTTGGGGTTAGTGGTGAGTCACCACAGCTAACTATAAGTATGTATTTTTGTTGCGCTTTTTTCTAGACTAACAAAAAATAAGGTAACCGTCTCGTGTTGTAGATGCAAGAATCAACTCCGATACTGGATAATACCAGCAAGTCAGGGACAGAGTTGCGGTAGTCTAGACGGTCTTATTGGTGAGGCATTACTAGCGGATTAGATTGCCAGACCTCAGACGAATGGTGTGGGTTTGGATGCATAAACACGCTTGAAAGCTTTGCCATCCTGCCAATGGTCATTGTTCTCAGGGAAGTCAACGCAACGAATATCCTGATTGTACAAAGCCATGTGGAAAACTTGTGAAAAAACACGCAAAGTTTTCCACAAGCAAACTATTCTGCTCTCTGCTTAATCGCAGTTCAAGAACAGCTCACACTAATATTGATCAGGGTTGTCACCCCCAGTGCAATGGCTCAGAATTATATTTTCCTGTGAAGAGGTATTGGGGAAAACGCATTGCAGTGCTGATTGAGTGTTCCCAATTCTACGCTAATTACTCATACTTTCAACATTACAAACCGTGAAGTCACTACTTTCTCTGAATACAGGGTGAATCGCTTTCCGGATCAGGCTAAGAGCTGTCGTCAGTCAGGCTTGAAACTCTTGTTATGACTGGCTTACAGACCCTCTTTGGGTTTTAGAGTCAGTCGTTCTATCCCCTGTCTCATTAGGCTTCTGGTATTAATTGGCGACACGCCCTAGCTCTTCATTACAATAAGAGACAATCTGTTACATTTACCACCTGAATGTCGACTCCCCCCACTTCTGTTTTGCCCTACCGTACCTGGTGGCTACCGCTGTTGATGATTAGTCCTTTCTTTTTATGGGGCACAGCGATGGTGGCAATGAAGGGGGTAATTCCCCAAACCACACCACTGTTCTTGGCCGCCGTTCGACTGATACCAGCCGGCGGCTTAATTTTGCTGGTGGCAGCATGCTTGAAGCTGCCGCAACCCAAAACCTGGCAGGCTTGGGGCTGGATTGGCATTTTTGCGCTGCTGGATGCCCTGATGTTTCAAGGGTTTTTGGCCGAAGGTCTCGAACGTACTGATGCGGGCCTGGGTTCTGTGATGATTGATTCACAACCGATCGCGATCGCGCTCCTCTCTAGCTGGCTCTTTGCTGAGCGTATTGGGGTTTGGGGCTGGCTGGGCCTGGGTGTGGGTATTTTGGGTATTAGCTTAATTGGGCTGCCCAGCGATTGGCTCTTGGGCTGGTGGCATCAAGAGACGGTGGCGATCGCTTGGGATTGGCAAAATCTGTTTACCAATGGCCAATGGTGGATGTTGCTGGCTGCTTTGGCGATGGCGTTGGGGACAGTCTCGATCCGGTATGTCAGTCGGTATGCTGATCCGGTAGTGGCGACAGGGTGGCATATGATTTTGGGGGGGCTGCCCTTATTACTGATGTCAGGCTTATGGGAAACCGAACAATGGTCACAGATTAGCCAGACGGGTTGGTTAGAGTTGAGCTATGCCACGGTTTTCGGGAGTGCGATTGCCTACGGTGTGTTCTTCTATATTGCATCTCAGGGTGATCTCACCAGCTTTACGGCGTTGACCTTTTTGACGCCAGTATTTGCCTTGCTCTTTGGTCATGTGTTGCTCGGTGAAGTGCTCAATGGGGTGCAATGGCCAGGCGTCTTGTTGACGCTGGTGAGTATTTTTCTGATTAATCAGCGTGAAGCCTTGGCAACTTGGTGGCCTTGGGGGCGAGCAACCGACTCATCCGGATCGACAACGGCTGTGACTGTTAAGGTAGAGAGAGACTAGCCTGTTGATGGTTCGCTTTACCTGACTCTTTCGCGGTGACGTATGTCAACCTCTTTACAACTGCGCCTAAAGCCGATTGTGCTGGGACTTATGGCCAATGTGATCAGTGCCAGCGTGCTCAGTGTCAGCCTATTGAGTCTATGGGTGACGTTCGGGTTTGGCGATGCCGCGATCGCTCAAACTGAACCAGCCTTGCCTGCGCCAGATGCTGAATCTCCAGTAGACCCGGTTAGTGAGTTCCCAGAGATTAAGTTGGGGATGAAGGGCGGCGTGGTTAAGGAACTCCAAGTTGCGCTCAAAAGCCTCGACTATTATCAAGGGGAAGCGACAGGAGAGTTTGATCAAGCAACCCAAAAAGCAGTTGCAGACTTCCAAGCCGATCAGGGTCTAGAACCCACTGGTAGTTTTGACAGATCGGACGCGCGTCGTGTCGGGCAC
>JAAHHN010000161.1 GCA_010672165.1 Spirulina sp. SIO3F2
CACAAAACTCAGCGTAACGTCAAAACGCTTGGCTATGTTTCTTTGGGACATGCCTGTACTTTGCCACGTATCTATTATCTTTTTACGGAAATCTAGCGAATATGCCTTCATCGCTTACCTCTATTCACTTTCTACCAATATAGCTGTACCTCATATTTGTGGAAAAGGCTATACAAAGCATTACAACTCAATCGCATGACGCATCATCGCTTCGTAGAATGGCAAGCATTCCTCCATCACCGGAATTAACTCCGCCGGTAACGCCTGCTCAGATGTATTCGCAACAAATCCAGTTGAGTTTAAAACGTTGTCATAATAGCGTGACCAAGGGGTTCCCGGTGTCCAGCGGAGCTGAGTGGTTTGGGGTTGCGCGTCCCAAGCCAGCATTTGTCCAGAAAACTCAATCTCAAACCGTTCACACAAAAAACGTAAATATGTTTCAGGTTTGGCCACAAGCCTATCCGTATTAATGACGGGAGGGAGATCACCCAGTCGATCTTGAATTTCTTGAAACAAGGTGTAATGGTGCTCATACCCTAACGTTTCTGGATTGGGTAAACTTTCGGGCTTGCATTTGAGTTTAGATAGCATCACCGCTTTGGGATGTCTCGTGATAAAAAAGTGATGCTTTAGATTAACCTGCTTAAGCCAGTCTCGATTGGGTGCGCCAAGACAGTGATAAGACATGTGCTTCTGAAAAGAAAACGCTCGACCGGGTGGCAGCGCCCCAGTTAATTTAGCGATGATGGCATTAAAGTCAAACTCCGCATTGCTATAGTCTGACAAAAAATGGGCCAACACATCCTGTTCGTAGTAACTATGTCGGTTGGTTTGCCAGTATACCCCCGATAGTGGTTCATCGTAGACGATACAATCCGGCAATTGTTCAAACGCTCGTGTGATGACGGTTGAGCGGCTGCGGGCAATCGACCACATGACAATGTGTTTGTTATCAGTGGTCATAGCGCACCTATATAGAGAAAGTCTACGAATGTAGCATAGCAAAGAACTGAGCTAGCAATTCTATGTGACAAGCGAGGGGGATAAGTCAGCTAGGACAAGAGTTTGAGAGCTGATTGAGGATATTTTCTAGGCGCAAAATTAGCGATCGCCTCCTCCATAATTAACCCCCAAAAAATTAGCCTCCTCAAAAAAATGGCATTTAATAGAGATGTCGTCTTCGTCTTCTCCCAATGTTTCTTGGTTCTCCCACGCCCGAGCTGATTCAGCAAACCGCCGAAACCATCGCTCAGTTTATTCGCTGGATTGTGCAACTTATCCGCCGCCGCGACTGGTTCATGTTGTTGGTGTTAGTGGGTGTTGTGCTGGCGGTGGTGGGGAGCTTTTTCCGGAAGTGGCTGAATCTGATTTTGCCCGATACGGTTGAGGGGCGCTTTTGGGTTAGTTTTTGGGTGGGGGTAGCGATCGTGTTTATTGCCGCTCTGGTGATGGCGGTGGTGACGATGCCTCGGGCTGGCTCCGATGCCCCCGATGATGCCCCTGAGCGTCAAGCGATTAAAGGCTTGCGCCCCTTCAACCGGGAGGATGCGGCAATTTTTGCCCAGCTCCAGCGGCGTCAGATCTTGCGAGACTGTGCCGAGACCCTGACCAGCGCCAGCTACCGATTTGGCATTTTAATGGGGGAGTCTGGCTGTGGCAAAACCTCCTTTTTGCAAGCAGGTCTTTGGCCACGCTTAACCCGACCCGAGAGCAGCCACCTAGGGGTTTATGTGCGCTTTTCGGAGCAAGATCCCCTGGCGACGCTCTACCAAGCCCTGGCCGAGCAGCTTGATTTGCCCCTGGATTGGTTGACCGCCTCTTTCGTTGAGGTGCTGACCCAGATCCAAACGGTTGACGACGCTAAACCCTTAGTGTTGCTGTTGGATCAGTTTGAGCAGGTTTTTGTCCACAATCCCCGCCCAGAGCAGCGGCAACCTTTTATCCAAGCCCTCACCGCTTGGTATCAAACCCCAACCCTGCGTACTGTCCGAGTTTTGGTTTCGATCCGGGCTGACCTGCTCCATGAACTCCATGAACTGATCCAAGCGCTCAACTGTAATCTTGGCCCCCAGGAGCAATTTAAGCTGGAGCGGTTTGCGCCGGAAGCGGCCAGCGAGATTCTGGCAGTGATCGCCCAAACGGAGGGGATGACGTTTGACCGTCGTTTTGTAACGGAGTTGGCGGAACGGGAGCTAGCCCACCCAGAGCGAGGCACAATCTCACCTGTAGATTTGCAGGTGTTGGCGTGGATGATCGGTCAGCAGCAAAGCGAGGAGTTGCGGGCATTTAATCAGCGGGCGTTCCAGAAGTTTGGCGGTGTGGAGGGGCTGTTGAGTCGGTTTCTGGAGAAGGCGTTGGCAGCGCGGGTGTTGCCGGGGCAGCGAGATGCGGCGGTGAAGGTGTTGTTGGCGCTAACGGATTTGGATCGTCAGGTGCGGGCGGGGGTGTTGACGCTTCCGGAGTTGCAGGCGAAGATGCGCGGCACGGTCAAACCGGAAGCCATTAGCGAGGCGGTGGCGTGGTTGGCGCGGGGGGATGTGCGATTGCTAACGCCCCAGGACAAGGCGAAACAGCGGGGTTATGAGCTGGCCCATGAGCGTTTGATTCCGGCGTTGTTGCGTTTAGAGAATAAAGGACTGAAGGAAGCGGATAAAGCCAGCCGATTGTTGGAGCGGCGGTTAAATGAGTGGTTGGGCAATGGGCGTCAGGGGCGGTATTTGTTGGGGTTACGGGAGTTGTGGTTGATTCGGCGGCAATGGCCGTATCTCAAGTGGGGGGATAGTCTGAAGCGGCGGCAGAAGGCGAAGTTTGTGCGCTTGAGTCAGCGGCGGTTTGTGTGGGGCTTTGGGGTATTGGCGTCGGTGGTGGCGGTGGGGTTGATGGTTTGGGGGTGGTTGTGGTTTACGCCTGCGGGGCAGATGCAGCAGGTGCAGTGGGCGTTGGAGCGGCAGATTGCGCAACCGAATCAGAGTCAGGAGCGGATCGCGGATATTGCGTTGGCGTTTATTAAGGATGGGCAGGAGAAAAAGGGGTTTGAGGCGATCGAGCAGCATATTTCGAGTCAGCGAGAAAAAGCTAAGGCGCTAAGTCGAGTAGCGGAGGTGGCGGTGCGACTTGCAGATGTCGGGCTTTTGGAGAAGGCGTTGGATATGGCGCAAGGGATTGAGCAAGATGAACCTGAAGCAAAATCTAGAGCTTTGAGTACGATCATTGATGCTATTGGAAAGCTCAAAGATAAGGAAGTAGCCTTAGCTCTTCTTGAGAAATCTGTAATACTAGCGAATAAAATTAATTATGCCGAATTTCAGGCTTATCGGAAAGTTTATCTGTTAGCCACGATCGCCAACGCTTATAGAGAATTAGGAGATGAGAAAAGCTGCCAAGCTTTTCTTGAGAAAGTATTGAAGATGGGTAAAAAAAACTTGTACGAAGGTGACATACTGAGTTCAGTCGCCTATATATCAGGACAACTTGAAGATGAGGAAAGAATTCGAGAGCTAATCAACAAGGTCACGATAGCAGTACATGAAATCAATGATCTTGAATCCAAGATAAATACATTTATTTCGACTGCAAAAACTTACAAAGAATTAGGTGACAATGAAATGGCTAGAGTTTTTCTCGAAAAAGCTTTAGATGTAGTTTCTGAAATTGACAATGATGGATTTAATACACCATCAATTCTTATTGCTGATGCGATCAAAGAATTGAATGATAGTGAAATAGCTTACTCTCTCCTTGAGAGGTTCTTGATGGTTTTATCTGAAGAAAACGATTATCGAAATCATCTTTATATATTAATAAAAGTTATTGATGTCATCAAAGGAGTTGAAGAAAAAAACAGAGCTTCTATTCTTCTTGAGCAAGCTTTGTCAATAGCCAATCACTTAATAGATAATCACATTTACACTCAAAATAAAAAACTTTCTGACTTCGAAATACTCTCTTCTCCTGGTTCCTATATACTGGATTTCGAATTAGAAATATTGATTTCGATAGCTAATGGCTACATAAAGATGAAGGATGAAAGAATAGCTTATAATCTTCTAATGCAAGCTCTTGAAATAATCAATTCTCGTGAGAAAATATATCAAGCCAATGCTTTGATTGAAATTGCCAATGCTGCCGCGAACCTTAGAAAAATAGACTCTGCCCAGGAAGTTCTAGGTGAAGTATTGGGCAAGATACATCGAATTATCGGTAAAGAATCTCAATCCAGAGTGTTGATTGTAATTGCTGATGCATATAGAATCTTGAGAAATAATGAACTATCTCAATTCAATTTAGAACAAGCTTCATTCACAGCATCTAAGATTGAAGATTTTGATAATAAGTTTGAGATGTTGATTGAGATAGCTAATGCCTACCAAGAACTAAGAGATGAGAAGATAGCCCAAAGAATCCTGGAACGAGTTTTAGGCATAGAAACTGATATTAATGAGTTTGATGATCCATCTGAGATAATAATTTTAGTTGCTAAGTCTGTTGGAAAACTGGAGGACAAAAATATTGCCCGAGATCTCTTAAAAAAGACTTTAAAAAAAGTTTCTGAGATCGATGATTCTGATGATGAAGTTGAAGCTTTAGAGGTAATTAATAGTGTTGTGGAAACATTCATGGATAAAGAGACAGTTCAAGCTCTTTTCAGAGAAGTTTTAGCGGTAGCAGCTAAGATTGATGATACTACTGACCAAGCTAGTGCCTTAAAGATAATCACTAATAGTGCCGCCGAGTTCAGGCATATTGATATCGCCAAAGATATTTTTCAACAGTTAACAAATATAGCAAAGCAATCTCAAAACTCAGATGTACTCAAGGAAATTGCTGTATTCCACGCTTTCCACAATGACTTACGTAAAGCTCTTCAAATCCTCCGTACCTGCACTGAGAGTGACAGAATACTAGCCTTTGCTAGAATCTTCACTCACCATGCCGAAGCAAAGAGAATCGAACTTATTAATGGGCCAGTCGTTCTAAACGTCACTCCCACCGAAACAAAATCTGGTGCAGTTCAGCTTGAAGTCACTATCCAAAGCCCTGACGAAGACTGTGAATATCGTGCTGACTGGTGGGAAGTACTCAGTGAAGATGGTGAATTGCTTGGCCGTCATCTCCTCAATGAACCTCATGGCTTTGAGCAACCATTCACCACCAAAGATAGCTTTACTCGTGTCATGCCTGATCAAACCATCCGTATTCGCAGCCACTTCAGTAGTGATGTCAATCTGGATAGATATGAATTCTCAATCAGAGACACTGAAGTCAAACAACATTACCCCACCCAAGCCCTCCGCGGCATCCCCAACCAACCCCAAAGCTTCCAATCCATCCGCCTCCCCGCCCGCTTCGCCATCCACGTCGAAGACGACGACCCCCAACCCCAACCCTGCCAAGAAAAAACCTAACCCAACCCCTGTATCGCAGCTTGTAGATTGGACTGAGGCAAAGAAACCCACACCAGAAAAGCTTGCAACAACTATGTCAGTTGCGCATCGCTCTCCCCAACCGCCAAATCCTACAACTCAATCGCATAACGCATCATCGCTTCATAGAACGGCAAACAAGCCTCCATCACCGGAACCAGCTCCGTCGGTAATGCCTGCTCAGATGACTTCGCCACAAAGCCAGTTGAGTTTAAAACGTTGTCATAATAACGTGACCAAAGGGTTCCCGGCGTCCAGCGGAGCTGAGTAGCTTGGGGCTTCGCATCCCAAGCCAGCATTTGTTCAGAAAACTCAATCCCAAGCCGCTCACACAAGAAACGTAAATAGGTCTCAGGCTGAGCCACCAACCTATCTGTATTAATCACAGGCGGAATATCTCCCAGTAAGTCCTGGATTTCTTGAAACAAGGTGTAATGGTGCTCATAACCCAATGTTTCAAGAGTGGGGAGACTATTGCCAGACATGCATTTGAGCTGGGAGAGAATCACCGCTTGAGGGGGCCGGATGATGAAAAAATGGCGCTTCAAATTGACTTGCTTTAACCAATCCCGGTTAGGAGCACCAAGACAATGGTGGGACATGTGCTTCTGAAAAGAAAACGCGCAACCCGGCGGCAATTCCCCCGTTAACTGGGCAATGATGGCCTTAAAATCAAACTCCATATCATTGCCATCCGATAACAAACGCACCAACGTATCACGTTCATAATTGCTATGGGGGTTGTTTTGCCAATACACACCGGAGAGTGGTTCATCGTAAACCAAGCAATTGGGCAACTGTTCAAACGCTCGGGTGATCACGGTGGAGCGGCTACGGGCAATAGACCACATGACAATGTGTTTGCTGGTCGTGAGCATAGGATACGGTGGGGAAAACAATGCTCACATTAACATGGCAAAGCGCCCTATTCCACAATCTCTCGAATGCGATAAATCGGCCGATTTTGGGACTCGTGATAGGTGCGCATCAAGAGTTCACCCAGCAGTCCCAAACTAAAAAACTGCACCCCCGTCAGTAACAACGTGATTGCAAAGATAAGCAAGGGGCGATCGCCAATTTGTTGCCCCAGCCCCAGCTTGAGGATTGTTAAATACATTCCCAAACCAAACCCCAACAGCATTGAGACCAAGCCCACCGAGCCAAAAACATGCATTGGCCGAGTCAAGAATCGCTTCATAAAATAGATAGTCATCAAATCCAACACCACCCGAAACGTTCGTCCCAACCCATATTTACTTTGGCCAAACTGACGCGCATGATGACGTACTGGCATTTCTGTGATCCGTGCCCCTTCAATAAAAGCCAGAGCAGGCAAGAAGCGGTGTAATTCGCCATAGAGATTCATATCAGCCACCAGTTCAGCACGGTAGGCCTTGAGAGAGCAGCCATAGTCATGTACCTGCACCCCTGTGATTTGAGCGATCAGCAAATTGGCAATTTTGGAGGGCAGCAAGCGGGTCAACGCCGCATCCTGACGATTTTTGCGCCAGCCGTTGACCAGGTCATAGCCTTCTTCTAGTTTGGCCAGCAATAACGGAATATCTGCGGGATCATTTTGTAAATCACCATCGAGGGTAACAATTGTCCAGCCCCGCGCATAATTAAAGCCAGCTGCCATCGCAGGGGTTTGGCCATAGTTGCGTCGGAATAGAATCGCCCGTAAGGCTGTATGGTCTTGGGCTAAGCGCTTCAGCAGATCTGTGGAGCCATCTTGAGAGCCATCATCCACACAGATGATCTCGTAATGCAGACTGGTGGGCTGGAGGCTGGTTTCGATTGCCTCAATTAAACGAGGCAGACTTTCCACCTCGTTATAAATCGGTACAACCACCGAAACATCAGGGCGGAGTGCATCCTCCATTGACGTCGCGTTGAAGTTAGAAACGGCTGAAGCACTCATGGATAGGGTTTAACAGAGGGATAAGAATTTACAGCGATGGAAGTGAAGGCTGATTGCGCTTTCCATTTAACCACGCCAGTCCCGCGCCCAAGGCTTCTGCTAGGGTACTCACCAGTCGATAGAGGGCGATCGCCACGATAAAGTCCCCTTGTAACAGGGCAAGCAACGTGCCCTCAAACACCCCCACACCCCCAGGTGCACCAGGCAGTACAAAGCCTAACAGCCAAGCGAACGCAAAGGCGCTGATAAGCTGGGGCAGGCGAGTCAGTTCCAGCTCACCAAAGGCAGCCAAGGTGAGCAAGAAACCCACTGTTCGCAGCAGAATATAAACCACTTCAGCGCCAAAGGGAAGGAGGGGATACGCCACCAACTGCTGAGGGGCTTGGGGGGTTTGTTTCCAGCGACTGGCAAGACGAATGACTGGGTTGAGTAGACGGGGATGGACGCTGAGGAGCGCCAATGCAAGGACGAGCACCTGCACTGGCCAGTGGGAACTGGGGAAGCTCAGCACTGTAACGAGCAGAGCCGCAGCGGCAATCAGCAGCGATTCGAGTACTACACTTAGGGTAGCGATCGCCCCTGTCACCTGTTGCTGTTCGGTAGTGGTTTTAATGCGCCCATACAAGTGCCAAACATTGCCTGGTAGATATTTCGCTAAGTTGGTAATTAGATAAACCTGCGTGGCCCAGCCGAGTGGCACAGGCTGGCGTAATTGGCGCAAAATTAGCCCCCAGACGGCTCCAAGCCAAGCATGTGCGATCGCACTGATCCCCAAGGCAGCCGCGATATAGCCCCAGCGGATATCAGCTAAGGACTGTTGTGTCACAGCCTGCCAATGCTGCCGCAGGGTGCTGGCCAGGAAAAAGAGTACGCCGCCTGTAATCAGCCACCGCACCACAGGCTTGGCGTTGCGTTTGAGGGTTGAAAAGAAAACTCGCATCAATCAGTTATATCAATGCATTGGCATCTATTTGATGACACCCCTTGATGTCATCATAAGGTTCAGTCGTCAGATCAAAGTTGAGATGAAGCGATTGAAACAACTTGGCATTATTTTAGTTCTGGTCATAAGTTTGGGCTTAACCGCCTGTCAAACCCAAACCCGTCCGCCCAGCGATCTGGTGACGGTTAAAACAGTTTTAAGCGGCCAGAGCCTCGATATCTTCTGGCGCAACCAAACAGTCACTTTACGTCTTGCAGGATTAGATGCGCCCGATCGCCGCCAAACCCCTTGGTCTGAACAAGCAAGAGTTGCCTTAACGCAACAACTAGCAGCCCCTGAGCCACTGTATCTAGAGCCCAGTGCCCCTGAGCGCGATCGCTACGATCGCCAATGGGGTTATCTTTGGCAAGGCGATCGGCTCATTAACCTTTGGCTGATTGAGCAGGGCTATGCCCTCGCCAAACAAAATCTGCGTAGTCCCTACCGCACCCAACTGCGCCATGCCCAAGACTATGCCCGACTGATGGGAACTGGGATTTGGCAACCCGATCAGCCCCTACGCCAAACACCCCAGGAATTTCGTGCTCAACCCACAGAGTTCACTGACGAATAAGCAATATCAACCCAGTCTTCGCTAAAGTCGCCTGCTTATGTCGCTACGCCAGTTCTGACTGCTCTGAATTTTATATAAACCTCGTCTAGGTTGAAAGCTGGAGTTTTTTTGTAGGGGTAGAGCCCCCGTGCCTACCCCGAGCTCGGCCGCCTCCCGATCAACCTCTTGCCCCGCAATAGACTGGGGCAACCACGGGGGGATTGCCCCTACACCATCCTGGAAACTACAAGTTTCAATTTGGTCTTGGTTTAGCCTGGATTATTCATAAGGCAGGCGGGACGCCTGCGCTACGGTTTTTCCTCAATTACAGTCCGTAGCGCGGGCATCTTGCCCGCCACCGTAGTTGAGCTGATGTTTCCAACGATTTTTGGCGTGAGTCATGAATAATGCAGGTTAGACACTTTATTCACCTCAAACATTATTTTGTACGAGTATTCTTGCAAATAGAAAAGTCGTCATTCTTTGATCTAGATTGTTCTCTCAAACAAGTTGTAAATGGGGTTACACCCCTCACACAAAAAATCCAAAATTTTCTCTGAAAAATAAAAAACGCCCCCTTACAAAGTGGAGCCAATCAAACTAAACTCCTATTGATGCAGTTCCACAACGCGCTCTCAGTTTGCAGTTACCACTCCATTTTTCCTCAAAGTTTATGACCCCGACAGAACCCCAAGAGCAGCTTCAGCGTTACCTCGATATTGCCACTGAGGCCGCCTTAACCGCAGGCGCAATCCTGGAAAAGAGCTGGGGCAATGTGCAATCGATCACGGAAAAAGGACGACCGGGTGATCTCGTCACGGAGGTGGATAAAGCCTCCGAAGAAGTGTTGCTGAAGGTGTTGATGCGCCATCTGCCAGAGCATTCGATTTTAGCTGAAGAGTCTGGACAAATGGAGGGGGAGAGCGATCGCTACTGTTGGGCCGTTGACCCCCTTGATGGCACCACCAACTATACTCACGGCTATCCGGCTTCCTCCGTTTCGATTGGCCTGCTGATTGACAATCAACCCGCTGTTGGTGTGGTCTATGACCCTTACACGCATAATCTCTACCGGGCGGCTACAGGTTTAGGTGCCACCTGCAATCGCCAGACAATACGGGTCTCTCGAACCGAGCAACTCGCCAATAGCTTGCTCGTTACAGGGTTTGCCTACGATCGCCACACCACCACCGACAATAATTATGCTGAATTTTGCTATCTCACCCACCTAACCCAAGGAGTACGGCGGGGCGGTTCAGCAGCACTGGACTTAGCCCATGTGGCAGCGGGTCGGCTTGATGGTTATTGGGAGCGGGGTCTGAGTCCTTGGGATGTGACGGCGGGAATTGTGTTGGTGCGTGAAGCGGGGGGGCGCGTCACGGCCTACGATGGTTCGCCCCACAACCCCGCATCAGGACGGATTCTGGCGACCAATGGACAAATTCATCAATCTTTGAGTGAGGCGATCGCCCAAACTCCGCCGATTCAGACTTGGGCGGATGCTAGTGCGATGGCAATGATTTCGGTATAAAGGAGTATTTACGCTGCATTAACCGCTAGCTTGATTGGTAAGTCAATCATAAACGTGGTGCCTTCACCTAAAGCAGACTGGCAACGGAGGGTTCCTTGATGTTTTTCGGTCACGATTTGATAGCTAATCGAGAGACCTAAACCCGTGCCTTTGCCAATCGGCTTGGTGGTGAAGAAAGGCGAAAACAGTTTCACCTGCGTTTCATGGGTCATCCCCTTGCCGCTGTCTCGCAGCACGATCCGAATATGATCTGCATCTAGACGGCTGGTGGTCATGGTTAATGTGCCCGGATCTTGTTTAACTTCATCAGGCGAACGGGATTGATTTTTCTCTTCGATCGCGTCAATACTATTGACCAATAAATTAATAAATACTTGGTTGAGTTGGCCAGGAAAGCATTCAATCAGTGGAATTTCACCGTAGTTTTTGATCACCTTGATTTCTGGGCGATCGGGCTGGGCTTTGAGGCGATTGTTCAAAATCATCAAGGTGTTATTAATCCCTTCATGGATATCGGCTTCTTTTTCTCCATCCTCATCCAAACGAGAGAAGTTTCTCAAAGAGAGGACAATCTCTCGAACCCGCTCGGCCCCAAAACGCATTGACCCCAGAACTTTCGGTAGATCTTCATGCAAAAAGTCTAAATCAATCTCGTCTACTAAATCAGCCACTTCGGCTGGCGGCTGGGGATAATATTGATGGTAGCAATCAATTAAGTCTAAAAGATTTTGGCTGTAGTTTTCGAGATGGACAAGGTTGCCAAAAATAAAGCTCATGGGGTTGTTAATCTCATGGGCAACCCCCGCCACAAGTTGACCTAAGCTCGACATCTTCTCAGACTGAATGAGCTGAGTTTGGGCGTTTTGGAAGTTGGTCAAGGCAACCTCGGCAGCGTCCTTGGCCTGTTGAAGCTGTTCTTCTGCTTGTTTGCGATCGCTAATATCGGTCGAAATGCCACAAATCCCATAAATATTGCCCTGATCATCCCGCAAGGGGAATTTACTTGATAGATAGGTTATGACTTCCTCGCCAAACACAGCAACTTCTTCCCGTTGAATAACTTGATCTTGAGCCATAACCAGGCGATCATTTTCCAACATTTTGTCAGCTATTTCTGGTGGAAATAGCTCACGATTATGCTTGCCAATTAGCTCATCTGGGTCAAGATTCATTAAGCGACCAAATTCTTTATTCGCCAGGAGGATATTTCCATCCTTATCTTTGATATAGATCACTTCTGGCGAGTTATCAAGCACAGCTTTGAGTAGCATTCTGCTCTCTCGTTTTGCTTGCTGGGCTGCTTCACGCTCAGTAATATCAATTCCGGTAGAAATAACATATTCAACTTCTCCTTCATCGTCGTATAAGACAGCATCCGACCAAGCAATTAGGCGAACTTCTTGATCTGAGGTTAACCACTGGCTTTGGTACTCGCTAGAATAGGTTTGATTGGAAGCCATGACCTTGATGTGCCATTGGGCAATTGCAAGATCACGCTCAGCTTCCGCTAAAAACAAATCCCAAAAGGGCTGTCCAATAATTTCAGCGCCACAGTAGCCCAGCGTGGCCTCACAAGCCCAGTTGAAACGGACAATCCGACCCTGGCGATCGAGAACGAGCACTAAAGCCCGCGCCGCTTCTAAAATCGCTGCCATAAAGTTGCGTTCATTTTGCACCGTATCCAAAAGCTGACTCATTTGGCTGGTCATTTGGTTAAAGGTTGTCGCTAGCACCTGAAGTTCTGTTAAATGGCTCACCTTAACCTTGGTGTCCCAATCACCTGCGCTGATCGCGTTGGCGGCAGTGGTTAACCGCTTGAGCGGTCGAGTAATAGAACGCGAGAGTAACCAACTGATGCCACTAGCGAGCATGATCATGACCACCAAACCGCCGAGCATCCACACGGCAAATTGGCGCATCGGTGCCGAGACTTCAGTCGTGGGTAATTCCACCACCACTGACCAGGGAGTGCTCTCAATCGGATGAACTTGCCCAAAGACAGGATATCCGCGCAGTCCCAGATAGCTGTCATTAGAATGGGTTTGAGCAGTTTTTAGGCTAGCCAGGAGTTCAGGCTTGAGTTTTGGCAGAGTGTTTTGGCGATCGCCACTGGCTGCAATGACCCGATAGCGCTCATCCACCACATAGGCATAACCCGTTTGGCCCACGTCCGTTTGGGCGGTGACAAATTCCACAAACGAGAGATTCAACCGTGCCAAAAGCACTCCATCTACGACATCTTGAGCATTACGAATAGGCACAGCGATGGTGGTGACGGGCTGTTGGGGTTGCATTTGCATTTCAACAGGAGCAATATAGGACTCCTGCTGTTTATACACCCGGTTAAATAGAGGAGTGTCTGCGATTGATTCCCATTTCACATCCTCATAGGGTGAGACGGCACTGATGATGTTGCCGTCTCGATCCGCGATCGCCACTGCTTCGTAGGCATCGTTATGGCGGATCAACCCGTCCAGAAGGTGCTGTTGAATGGCTGGGTCTAAATCGCTTAACCCCTGCACCCGTTCTAGATAGGCAAGTTTGCGTTGAAGATCATCAATAAAGGCATTGATCCGTTGAGCGGCAATTTGCGATCGCTCGGCTTGGATCTCTTGCAATTGCCTGAGTTGTATTTGCCAACTCCAAGCCAAAAGCAAACTGCCTGTGGCGACAACCCCGAGCACCGTCAAGCCAATCAGAGTGACTTGCAAACGGGTTGCTAAAGAAACGCTGCCCTGCCGGAAGGTTTTGATAAATGCAAATTGTGTCATTGTCTCAGGCCATTAATTAGGGCGTAATATCAATTTCGCCTGTGATCACGCGATCGCGAACTGTATTGAATTCAGCTTCTTCAGCCGAGGTCAATGTGCCGCGAAAGGGTGCAAAGTCGTAGATCTTTTCCTTGAGACCAAACTTATAGAGCTTGCCTTCCCAGCGCCCTTCCTGCATCAGAGTGGCGGCATTGAGGATCAGATTCGGAATATCTTGCAACACACTAGTCAGGACTTTGCCCGGTGCAAGTTCATGTTGATCTTTCGTCCAGCCGATCGCATAGACCCCCTCTTTTTGGGTCACCAGTTTGAGGGCGGCAACGCCTGCTTCATCCGCATTAATGGCAAAAATATCCGCCCCTTGCGAGAGAAATTCATTAGCAACCTGTTTCGCTTTCTCTTCATCTGTCCAAGTTTTCAAAAAGCTGGTGAGGATTTTGACGTCTGGATCAGTGGCTTCAACACCCCGTCTAAATAGGGCTTCTTCTTCTTGGTAAACCGGATAGTCATTGCCCACAATGTAAGCCACCGTTTTCGTTTGGGTTTTCATGGCAGCTAAAACCCCCGTTAAATACCCCACTTCTCCCGAGCGAAACGCAACAGCGCCAAGGTTTTTGTTGTTCCCTGGATAGGTGGTGCTCACCGCAAACTTTTGACGGGGAAACTCTTCGGCAACCGTTTCGGCCGCCGCAATGTAAGAACCACTATGGGCAATGATTAAATCAACATCCGCCTCTGCATAATCCCGAATCACGGCTTCACTGGCATCCTTATCAACATATTCTGTGAAATCAATCTCAGCGTTGTATTCCGACTCAATTTGTTTCAAGCCTTCGTAGCCAGATTGGCTCCAACTCTCATCTGCATGAGAACCCGGAAACAACATAGCAACTTTAAGGGTTATCTCTGTTGAGGCAGGGGTTGAGTCTGGGGTTGGGGTCGATTGACGACAGCTTATCAATAATAAAACTGTCGCCAATCCCAAGATGAAGTAGCGATTGATCAATTTGAGCATGGTAAAGGTTCTGAGCAAATTGCGAAAAGTGGAACCTGAGAACAAACGTTGGCAATTCTGAAACGCCGAGAATTGAGGTAATGCATGGCAGGTCACAACCTCACATCACCGTCGTATGATTCTTTCTACAATCACTGTCCTCTACTTAGGGCAGAATCAGGATTACCGCATTCCCCAAAAACGGCGCTGGCGAAATTTTCGGGATTTATTTTGTCGTCATGACATGAATACCATCCCACTCCGCAGGCGGCGGCGTATGGAGATAGTTTTGGCAGCGCTGAAGATAGAGCTTAACAGGAATATCGTGGGGATGAAGATCTTGGGCTTGCTCAAATGAGTCGATCGCCCGTTGGAATTCTTGACCCAAATAGTACCGACGACCCCGGTGGTACATGTCCAAAAATTGCTCAGCCGTTGTCGAGAGGGCAAATTCTTGTTTGCCGATTAACTCATAGATCGTCACGGCCTGATTCTTACCCTTCACACGAGTGCGATCCAACTCTCGCACCCGTAGCTTTTCCTCACCTCCACAGGCCTGATACGTAGACTCACTAATAATGATGTCGCAACCATATTCTTTGGTCAGACTCTCCAGACGCGAGCTTAAATTTACGCCATCCCCAATCACGGTATAGTCCATCCGTCGCTGGGAACCAATGTTCCCCGCCACCACTTCACCAGAGCTAATGCCAATACCAAAACGAATTTGAGGCTGACGGGCAAAAATCCGCCGCTCGTTAAAGTCTGCCAACCGTCGGCGCATATCCAGCGCTGATTCCACCGCCAGCCAAGCATGATTTTCTTTGAGTGGTAGCGGCGCCCCAAAAACGGCCATTAAGGCGTCGCCAATAAACTTATCCAACGTGCCTTGGTGGTTAAACACCGACTCCACCATGGTCTCAAAGTAATTGTTGAGCAGCGTTACTACTTCGGTGGCTTCCATATTTTCGGTGAGCGTAGTGTAGCCCCGAATATCAGAAAATAGGATGGTTACATTTTTGCGATCGCCCCCCATCATTTTGTCGTCATGGGTTGCCATCACCTGCTCAGCCACTGCTGGTGTCATATAACGGTAAAGCGTAGACTTCATCCGTTTTTCGTTGCTGATGTCTTCTAAGATGACGAGTCCACCCCGGACTTCCCCTTCAGGGTTGGTCAAAGGGTTGACTTTGAGGTTCACGCTGCGCTCAAGGCGTTCCAACTCATCAGTTTGGGCATGCAACATCTGATGTTCAGAGCAGTTGGGGTCATTCCACGGAATGTAGCGATCGCTCCCGACTGCTTCTGGAAATGCCAGCACATATTGGACTGTTCCCAAACGGGGGCAGGTCGCTAAGCCCACCACCAAACTTTGTTCCGGGACAAAATGCTCAGCCCCGTGGGTAAAACTGTCATTGAGGCGGAATTGTAAGGTCTCGATCGGAAAAATTTCCCATACTGAGCGCCCCAGCAATTTACATTCCCAGAGTTGACGGGCATTTTCGTCTTGGAGCAGCGATGGGGGAAAGCCCAACAGCAGTAATGCGGCATCATTAAGGGTCACAATCTGGCCCTCTAGATCGGTGGAAACCACACCATCTGAGAGGCTTTGCAAGACATTTTTTTGGTATTGCTTTTCGGTTAAGACGGTTTCAAAGAGCTTGGCATTTTCTAGGGCAATCCCAGCTTGGGTATTGAAGGCCTGCATAAACTCTTCATCAGAACTGGAAAACGAGCCCTCATTTTCTTTATTAATAAGCTGCGTCACGCCAATTAGTTCACCGCCAGAACTGTAGACCGGCATACACAGAATGCTCCGGGTACGATAGCCTGTGCGCTTGTCAGTGCTCGGATCAAAGCGGGAATCTAAATAGGCATCAGGAATATTAATGATTTGCCCTGTGCCTGCCACATAGCCTGCAATGCCCTGGTTTGCCGGAATCCGAATCTCTAGGGGTTGGGCTTCGTCCGTTGTGGCGATCTTGCTCCAAAGTTCGTTCGTTTCTTTGCTGAGCATAAAAAGGGTACTGCGATCGGCTTTCATCAAGCGACGAGCTTGTTCCATCACTGCCCGCAGGGTGGCATCAAGATCTAAGCTTTGGCCCAAACTAGAGGTTGCTTTGAGCAAAGCCGCCGCGCCCCGTTGATTGCGGGCAGCCAAATAGAACGATTGACAGGTATCGAGGATAATTGCGATCGAGGCGGCAAATTCTTGGAAGCGAGCTTCATCTTCAGTGCTAAACGCAGGTTCCCCCATTTTGTTGATCATCTCGACGACGGCGATCAACCGTTTCTGCTCGTTGTGAATCGGGACACAGAGCACGGAGCGAATTTTGCAATGGGGCAGGGTATCAATCGTGGCGTCAAAACGCCCATCGGCTTCCGCATA
>JAAHHN010000162.1 GCA_010672165.1 Spirulina sp. SIO3F2
TAATCTTCTTGCAATAGCGTCCGTACCCGCTGCAAAAAGAAATCTTGCAATGCAACTAGAGGCGATTCCCGCTCGGGGAACATTTCAGTAAATAGGGTTGAGACCTGTTCAAGCAGCGTATTCAAATTCAGTGCCAAATCCCCTGCCCAAATCACATTTACCACGGCATTTGCTGCCCGCCTTAGGGCAAAAGGATCAGAAGAGCCGCTGGGAATCATGCCCAAACCAAAAATGCTCACCAGGGTATCAAGGCGATCGCTAATCCCCACCAACTGCCCAGTCAGGGTTTGAGGTAAGTCGTCCCCCGCCCCACGGGGTAGATAATGCTCTCGAATCGCCACAGCCACCGCTTCGGGCTCACCGCCAACGCGGGCATATTTCTCACCCATAATGCCCTGGAGCTCTGGAAATTCATACACCATCTGACTCACGAGGTCAGCCTTACAGAGCAGGGCGGCTCGTTCCACAGCAGTTTGGTCGGTTGCCGAGAGTTGCAGCAAGTTGCCCAGCGATTGTGCGATCGCCACAACGCGATCCACTTTGCCTCGCACTGAGCCTAAATCCGCCTGGAACGTCACGGTCTCCAGTTCCGGCAACATCGTCTCCAGAGGCTTGGCACAATCCGCATCATAGAAAAACTTGCCATCGGCCAAACGGGCGCGAATCACCCGCGCATTGCCTGCGGCAATCACCGCCGCCTTAGCCGGATCACCATTAGAAATCGTGATGAATTTATCAAGTAGAGGGGCATTAGCTGCATCGCTGGCCATCACCGGGAAATAGCGCTGATGGGAGACCATCACCATCTTGATCACCTCAGGAGGCAGTTCCAAAAACTCAGACTCAAACGTCCCCACCACCGCATTGGGATATTCTGCCAGGTTAATTACCTCGGCCAATAAGTCGGGGATGACTTCTGCATAGCCATTCACATCAGCGGCAGCCTGTTGGATTTGGCTACGGATTTGGGTGGCGCGATCGCTAGGGTCAACCAGCACTGAAGCGGCTTTAAGGGTCTCTACATAGGCAGTAGGATGGGGAATTTCGACCATATCACGACCCAAGATGCGATGACCTCGGGAGACTCGGCCGGTTTCCACGGTTTCGCTACCATTGACCCAGGTCAACGGTAAGACAGTATTGCCCCAGAGTGCTACCAACCAACGGACGGGGCGAGGAAAGCGCTGCTCACCATCACCCCAGCGCATAAAGCGGCGCCCCTCCAAGCGGTTGATCCAGTCGGGAATCGCAGTTTTGAGGATCTCGGCTGTGGCTTGGCCCGCGATGCGCTTCTGGACAAAAATAAATTCGCCTTTGGGCGTGGCGCGAATTTCAAAGGCGTCCGGGCTGATCCCCTGCTTTTTGGCAAAGCCTGCCCCCGCTTTGGTCAGTTCACCGTCTTTGAAAGCGGCTTTTACGGGTGGGCCTTTAATTTCTTCGGTGCGATCGTCCTGCTGCTCGGGTAGATCGGTGAGCATAACCGCGAGGCGACGAGGAGTGGCATAAAGCTGCACCGTCTCGGCGGCCAGAAAGTTTGCGCCGAGGGTGGCAGGGATGAGGCGTTGCCACTGCGCGATCGCGCTATCGACAAAGTCGGCGGGCAGTTCTTCAGTGCCCACTTCAAGCAAAAAATCTGGCATGGAGATGGAGGATGCGGCTAGAGTACCTCAGTTTGTTATCACAAAGGGTGGGGGTAAGGCAATGGCAGGGGGGGAGTCCGCGATTGCCTTACTGTGTCTTCATGGTGATTTAAGCACCAGGCGCTAGACCAATCGCGGCTGCATAGACGGCGCGATCGCCCAATTCTTCCTCGATGCGCAACAGGCGGTTGTATTTGGCGACCCGCTCACTACGGCAGAGGGAGCCCGTTTTGATTTGCCCAGCACGGGTGGCCACCGCCAGATCCGCGATCGTTGTGTCTTCCGTTTCACCAGAGCGGTGGGAAATCATCGAGCGATATTGATGACGAGTCGCCAGGTCAATGGTTTCGAGAGTTTCGGTCAGAGAACCGATTTGGTTGAGCTTGATCAACACTGCGTTGCCTGCTCCCGTATCAATCCCCTGCTGCAAGCGCTTGGCGTTGGTTACAAACAGGTCATCACCCACCAATTGGACTTTATCGCCAATTTTTTGGGTCAAAGCTGTCCAATTCGCCCAATCTTCTTCGTGCAAACCATCCTCAATGGAAATAATGGGATATTTGCCCACCAGCTCGGCCATGTAGTTGATAAACTCAGCCGGGGCATGGGGCGCACCGTCATAGACATAGTTGCCGTCTTTGTAGAACTCGCTAGCTGCTACATCCATTGCTAGCGCCACCTGCTCACCGGGCTTATAGCCTGCTTTTTCGATCGCCGACATCAGGATATCTAAGGCTGCCCCATTGGAGGCAAGGTTGGGCGCATAACCGCCTTCATCGCCTACGCCCGAGAGCAACCCCTCAGCATCGAGCACTTTACTCAACGAGGCAAACACCTCAGCCCCCCAACGCAGCGCTTCCGCAAAGGTAGGCGCACCCACAGGCACAATCATAAACTCCTGAAAATCCACATTGTTATTGGCATGCTCACCGCCATTGATCACATTCATAAACGGGATTGGCAGCACATTTGCCAACGGCCCCCCCAGATAGCGATAGAGCGGGAGACCTAACTCTTGGGCTGCGGCTTTGGCATTAGCTAGGGACACTGCCAAAATTGCGTTCGCCCCGAGGTTGGACTTATTGGCTGAACCGTCTCGATCAATCATCAAGCGATCGACTGCGATTTGATCAAGCGCATCCATGCCCTGAAGTGCGGGGCCAAAGGTTTCGATGACATTACGCACCGCTTTGAGCACACCCTTACCACCGTAGCGGCTGTCCCCGTCGCGGAGTTCATGGGCTTCAAAACTGCCAGTAGATGCACCACTGGGCACTTGCGCTAAACCGACTGCGCCACTCTCAAGGCCGACTTCCGCTTCAATGGTTGGACGCCCCCGCGAGTCGAGCACCTCTCGCGCCGTAATTTTCTCAATTGCAGCTTCGACTTTATCGAGCATAATCGTCCTTTACATAAAAATTACCGTAATAGCAGTACTGTTTGATAGAGGACTGCCGTCCCCAAGTTAAGCATGGAAATCGTGTGAAGCGAAAGGCCGCAAAGCTATAGCCAACCTAGAGAACAGACACTTGCCAGAGTGCAATGCACTTAGAATCTTTTAAAAGAGTTGAAGAGAATCAAAATTGTGTTCTTTGGATATTGCTAGATCAATTCTGATTAAACAGATGCACATCGCGCTGTGGAAACGGAAAATGGATACCTTCCGCATCAAACCGTTTCTTAATCTGTTCTGTGACCGCAAATCTGGCGGGCCAATAGTCATTGGGTTTAACATACCCACGCACAGCAAAGTTAACACAACTATCTCCTAAACTATCAACCGCAACCAGCGGAGTAGGCTGATTCAAAATCAGCGGTTCTTGTTGCAAAACTGATAACGCCACCGCTTTAACTTGGTCAATATCATCGTCATAGGCAACGCCAAAAATCATATCGATGCGTCGATGGGGATTAGCAGAGTAATTAATGATGTTGCCATCGGTCAATCTAGAGTTAGGAATAATAATAATACTGTTCTGTAAGGTCAAGAGCTTTGTACTGAGCAGTTGAATCTCCTGTACAAACCCTTCAACCTCAGCACCTTCAATATAATCACCAACCCGAAAGGGTCGAAACAGCACAATGAGCACACCGGCTGCAAAATGGGCGAGTGAACCTTGTAAGGCTAAGCCCACAGCGAGCAAGCTGGAGGTCAGTGCAGCGACAATTGCAGTGCCTTTTACCCCCAACTCTTCAAGGAGAATAATCCCCACAAAAGACAAGGTTAGAAAATAAATGGAGTTCGTGATAAAAGAGACAACCGTACCGTCAAATTTCGCATTCGTTAACAATCGATAGCTAGCACGCCTTAAAAAACGCGCGAGTTGAATCCCTCCAAACAAAGAAATGAGAACTAGGGGGATTTTTAATCCAAATCCTACGAGTTCGGCCTCAAAATCACGGATAACGTCTTGAATGTGGGCGCTGCCCCAAAATTCAGTCCAGGTTAAAACAGGGTTCATCGTTGTTGAAGGTTAGCTATGATGTTGATTTGTATTTAGACTGAGCTAATGTGAGTTGACGCTGTTACGGATTGCAGAAAAGAGGGATCTACGCTGTAGTTGAATCGTCTGTTGACCGCTTTTTAGTTTAATTTGAGTAGTATGTCTTTCAGTCTGAGACAGTTGTGCCGAGGTTGGGGGAATGATTTCTAAAAAAGGATTTGGATATTGATGAAGTTCCAGCGTACAGTTTGACTTTATTTCTAGGGTCAGGGTTAGGTTCCGGATATATTGAGGCTGATTGAGTACTGAAGGCTTGACAGCATTAAGGTTAGCGCAATTTGGCGTAGTCAAAAGAGCAGGGGCGATCGCCTCTGATTGGGGACGTTGGCGATCGCTAAACTGAAATACTGGACTGGTCACTAATTGCTGGGGTTGCAATGCGGCTTGCACTTCAGCAATTGAGTAGCGGGCATATTCAATATCCTGCACCCGTAGCCCAAACCATATTTGATTGACCAAAATAACGATGATAATGCCACGATAGACATTGGCAAGGGACGCATTTGGTTCGAGACTCGAAAGGGTATCCAAACGTTCACAAAGTAACAAGATCAACAGTGGTGTGATGAAACTGATTAAGCGCCAAGGGAATTGAATGCCTTCAGCACCAGGCAGCCACAGGTAAAACCAAAGGGAGATGGGTAACTGGAGATAAATAAAAGTAATCGTGGTGAGCCCGAGAAGAGAAACGAAAAAACTACGTTCGTGAAATTGCTGGCTACTGGCTCGCTGTCTATCCGTTCTCAGTTCCGCTTTGACCGATTCTAGGCGCTGTCGACAGAGCAGTATGATCATTGCTAGGGTACAGCCAAAATAAGCAAGCAGAACCCAACTTTGCTCAGGATAGAGAGGACGAAACCAATCATATTGGATGTAGATAAACGTCAGAATAATGCAGAAAAAAAGAACACGAAGATTAAGAGATTTAAACAGTTGACGGGGATGATAGCGCGATGGTTCGACAAACAAACCCGTAATCAACAGCATGAGAATTAAGCTAATTGCAATACTTCGACCCATCTCAACTGATGTGCTACCCCAAACCTCCTGCCAGCGAAATACAGTATCGGCGAGGTAGCTCAGGGGGGGTCGGTAGAAGTTGTTATAGTCGAAGCTGGCTCGGATTAGCTGGGTAGTGTTGCCAAGTTGTTGGTTACAGAGCCAAGCACTACTTACTACGATTGTCCAGAGTGCCAAACCAGGTATAACTGAGGGCCAACGACGGGGCGATCGTCTCAACCCTGCTCCCAACATAATCAGTAATGGAATGAGAGCATAGCCAAACAATATTGCATCACTCCAAAATAGCAACACCAACAGCCCACCTAAACCCCAGTTTGCCCCTCGCTGGCCTCGGAGCCACTGCATCCCACCATAGAACAGCCAGGGAATGAGCATCGCCAGCCAAAATTCGCTGAGATTACCACTCAACAACCAGAGGTTGTAGGTGGAGTTGGCAAATATTAGTAGGGCTCCTGCTGCCACCCGAAAAGAGAGCTTGAGCCGGAGCAGCCGTGTGGTTTCGTGAATACCGAGTGCTCCGATGGTTAAGCCCACAGGGATACTCAGTTTAACTGCCCCTATCGTGGAGTTGAGTAGCCAAGCTAGAATTCCAACCGTGTTGCTATAAAACCGGGGATAAGTGAACGGCCAGAGTGCGCCATAACCCTGCTGTGCAAAGGGGTTCCACAGCGGGAGAAGTTGACCTGAGGCGATCGCTAACCGAAAAACTTCAACCTGTTGAAAAATGGTTAGCCCACTTTGGTTGTAAGGATAACCTACAACTTGTAACACCAAACCACAGGCGAGTAGGGCCAGCGTTCCATAAAGACAAACGAGGATGAGTGCATTCGTTAAATCTTGTCTGAGTCGAGAAAGACCATCGCTCACAATGTTAAACAGCCAGGGTGAAACGGTAATTTATGGAGAGGGGGAGTAATGCCAGTGGGATAGGGTAGGAGGCGTTTCGACTAAACATTGACCATTGTGGTAAACCCATTGAGGAAGCAAACGTTGGCGTAGGACTTCATAAGCGTTGGGGACAGCAAACAGTAGAAAACTTGCAGGTTTATCTATCTCTAAACCATAGCGATCGCACACGTGTAATGTTTGTGCTCCCTGGGTGGTAATCATCTCATAACAAGCCGTCATTTCGCTGCGACCTGTCATTTGGCAAGCATGGATTGCCATCATCGCCACGTCCAGCATATTGCCTGTACCCAAGCTGTACCAGGGGTCTTGGATACAATCATGCCCAAAACTTACGTTAATCCCGTGCTGCCAGAGTTCTTTAACCCGTGTAAGGCCACGGCGCTTGGGGTAGCTATCCCCTCGCCCTTGAAGCGTGATGTTAATCAGGGGATTGGCAATAATGTTGAGCTGAGCATTCTGGAGAAACCCAAGAAGCTTTTGGGCGTAGGCGTTGTTATAGGAGCCAAAGGCAGTGGTATGGCTTGCTGTGACCCGAGAACCCAGACCAGTGCGAATGGTTTGGGCTGCCATAACTTCCAGAAAGCGAGATTGCTCATCGTCAATTTCATCACAATGGATATCGATGAGGCGCTCATGCTTCTGGGCCAATTCAAAAATTTTCTCGACTGAAGCCACGCCATCTTCGCGGGTGAGCTCATAGTGGGGAATACCACCGATCGCGTCTGCCCCCAACTGAATTGCCTCTTGCATCAAGTCCAGATTTTCGAGGCGACGCCATAGCCCATCTTGGGGGAAGGCAACCACTTGCAGCGTCAACCAATCTTTAACCTGTTCTCGTACGGCTAACAGTGCTTTGAGGGCGATGAGACTCGCTTCACTCACATCAGCGTGGGTGCGCACAAACAGGACACCTTGTTCAGCTTGGCACTTGAGGGTGGCGATCGCCCGTGCTTGCACATCTTCAAAGCTGAGATTCTGTTTGCGATCGCGCCAAATCTCAATGCCCTCAAATAATGTCCCGCTTTCGTTCCAACGGGGTTGACCAATCGTCAAGGCTGAGTCCAGGTGGATATGGGATTCAACAAAAGGTGGAGAAATGAAGCAATCAGTAGCATTCAATTCAGCTTGAGCGTCGGCAGTGAGGCAGGGCGCGATCGCACTAAATTTACCGTTTGTAATGCCTAAATCAACTGCTTGATGGGCATATTGAGGGTGCTCCCCTAGGTAAGCTTGGCGAATAATCAGATCAAACTGAGTCATAGTCAGATGCGTAGCCAATTCAACAACATTTCTGATTGCCACTAACATACACAATTACTGATGTAAGGCTAGAATTGTTTCAATTCATTCCCTTTGCTATAACCATGGTTCAAACACTCCCCGCTAAAGCTCTTACTCTCAAAGATCTGCGGGAACAGTTTGGCTTGCAATGGGTTCAAGACCCTACCTTTTTCTCAGAATGGCATGGCCCTTTTCCTGAGCTGACATCTGCCGAAAGGTCACTACTGGATCAAACTCGGGCTGGCTTTTTTGACTTGTTGGACTATCCCCCTTTACTCGAAGATGTGGTGCGGATGTCGGTGCTTGACCCCTTGCTTTTTGTAGGCGGCTTTTTCCTCGCACCATTTCAAGTCCGTTCTGAGCCCACTGTTACTCTCCAGGCTGAGGCGGATGGGCTGTTATTTCAAGGCAAGATTGACGCCTTGATCCTCAAGGAGCAGCTCTGGGTTTTGATTATCGAAGCCAAACGCGCTACATTCTCTACCGAGGCAGGCTTGCCACAACTCTTGACCTATATGCTGGTTGCGCCCCAAACCTCAACCCCCCTTTATGGCGTCATTACGACTGGGAACGAGTTTGTGTTTGTGAAACTGTTGCGACAGGCTCAACAGCCCTGCTATCGCATATCTAAAGGGCTCCGACTCCGCGATCCTGGTGTCAATCCATTGTATGAAGTACTCCAGATTTTTCGGCATTTGAGCCAATTGGCGATCGCCTCACCCCAACATTAAAACAAGCTCACTAAACACAAGAATTCACATCGTCTTGCAACCAATCTTCGACAGGCTCGCCATCCTTACGGCGTAGTTCAATTTCAATATCAATCACATGGATTGATCCGGGCGGGGCAGGCTTTTCATGAAAGAGAATTTCATAATTATTGGGGTCAAGCTGGCGCTCCTTGAGCCAATCTTGCACTTTGATCGTGGCAAAGAATGACTGCTTGTTCTCAAACAAGCGAATGATTTGCATTCGGAGCGTGTAGGGATCTAAGCGTGGCATGGTGAGAGAATCTAGAGCGGTTGGTGATGAGCCTGACGACGAGAGGGTTGAGAACGAGGTTGGAGTTCAAGTTCAGGGGTTGGGGTTGTTTGGAGCTGAAGCGGAACTGGGAGCGGCGCAACCTCGCGCTGATGGTCTTGAAACTGCGCGATCGCGCTCAATAAACTCTGACGCACCTTGGGATGGACTTCATCGGCAAGCAACATCACAAAATATTCCTGTAGCTCCTGTTGCTGTGATCGCGTATACCGTCGATAATGCCGCGTGAGTTGCCGAACTGCCATCAGCCGTTTGAGGGGGTAGGGGGCAGTTAAACGCCAAATTAATTGCTCGTAGGCGCGATCGACATGCAGAAGCGGACGTTGCATGGCTTGCCAACTTACCAAGGCCAAAATACCCAACACGCCTACGCCTTGAGTCAAAGAAGCAGTGGCGAGCCAATGGTTTTCAGTGGTAGCCCAAACAGAGGCCATGACATAGGTGCCAAAAGCCGTGGTGCTGCCACTGAGAACCGCAATAGCGAGTAGTCGTTGGGGGCCTTGGAATTTCTGGGTCAGCGTCCGCCAATGTGTTGAGAGATCTTGTTGTTGGAGCCAATACACCGCAGCCATTGCGCCCATTCCCGAGCTTGCGGCCAAAACTAAGCGCCAATTCCAAATTAACAATGCTGTTGTGCCTGTCCCCCCAAGCAACCACCACAGAAGGAGACGATTGCGCGATCGCCCCCACGCCTGCATGACAGACCGCTCTATCGCCATCCCCCATTGACGGGACACAAGTTTGTGGGGCGCAGAACGTGGGGCAGAATGAGCGGAATGACCTGAAGGCACAGGATGTGACCCCAAAAATCTATTTGCCTATCCTATCATTTCTCTTGGAATCCGAACGGCAGATCTACTGATTCGGTTCAGCTTTGGGAGCAGACATGGCGTGAGGACGGCGTAAGGCGACCACCTCTGCTTCATTGGTTTCACGGGCAACTCGTACCAGTAAACCCGCGATTGCCAGGCTGGCAATCATCGAACTGCCACCATAGCTCAAGAAGGGAAAAGGCAAGCCCGTTGTGGGTAATAAGCCTGTTGCCACTGCAATATTCACCAACGCTTGGCCCACCAAAAAGAAGGTACAGCCCACAGCGACTAATTGATGAGTAGATTGGTGGGCTCGCAGCGCTACCACAAGGGCGATCGTGGCATAGCTACCCAGCAGCAGAAGCAGTAAAATCCCCCCCAAGAATCCCAGCTCCTCAGCAAAGACCGAGAAGATAAAATCTGTATATTGAATGGGTAGATAAAAGAGTTTTTGTTGGGAAAGCCCAAACCCTGCACCCCAAGTACCGCCTGAGCCGATCGCCAGCAAGCTTTGAATTAATTGATAGCCATCCTGACGCGGATCAGACCAGGGATCGAGAAATGACAAAACCCGGCGACGTTGATAGTCATGGATACTGATGCTTAAGGCTGCCAAAATTACACCACTACTGGCTGTGATCAGCAGTGGCAACCAGGGTAACTCGGCAGCAACCGCAAGCAACCACAAAGCGATGCCACAAAGGGCCGCTGTACTCAGGTTGGGTTGAAGCAAAATTGCTCCTAGCAACAAGCTGAACAAGCCGAGCCAGAGCAGACGGGTGAGCCAACTCTGGTTTGACCAGCGGCCAAACACCACTGCACTTTGCAAAATGAGGAAAGGTTTGATCAATTCTGAGGGCTGTAACGGAACGAACGCGATGGTTATCCAGCGAGTTGCGCCATTGACGGTTGTTCCTAGACCGGGAACTAGAGTCAGCACAATCATGACTGTGAACAGGGGCATGAGGAGACGGCCCAGATTGAGAAAATAGCGCAGCGGTGAACGGATGGTGACACTAAAACCCACTAAACCCACAGCTACCCAGAGCAGTTGACGACGAAAGTAATATAGGCCATCGTTATATTCGGCATCAGCCACTGGATAAGAGGCGGAAAACAAGATTGCTAAACCGATAAAGAGCCAGACAAAGGTTAGCCAGCGCAATAGTCGTGCTTCCAGCGACCACTGCAAGACATCCCCATCAAAGAAGGGAAACATATAACGTAGCCATTGCCAGGGCTTAAGCGTACGGAGCTGATGGGTAAGAGGTTTGAGCATGATTCTCAACGTATCGCTCCTCTGGGATGCCTCCAATAATGATGTGAGCTACAAACTCCACATTGGCTTGCTTTTGTTTCTGCCGAACTAGTGGCAAGTCTTCCTATAGAAATAGTTTGTTTGACCTATGAATTGGAAGGGGAAAGTAAAAAACGCGAAAATTCTTCGCAATTTTTTCAATATTTCAGTCTAAATAGGCTGCCATTTTGGAGTTGATTCATTACAATAGCAGACAGCCTACGGCTAACCTAATTCTAAAATCAAGTTTTGATGACGATTTAAGCAGAGGTTAGCTAGGGTACGACGTAACTCACGTTACCGTTTTGTCACTTGTGTGCAGTCTTGCTGTTGGCTAACACAGGTGCTCTGAAACTCTCTAGCCTGTGGCATGGTGTTAATGCGTCTGAAGATCTTTAACTAAGGCGCTTGAGCATTCTGCTAACTCTGAGGCTAGGTGTAAAGAGTCACTTTGTGTTTGAACGCTCGCTTGGTTCTTGCTGAACTAAAGGGCATCCGTGGATGTAAGACTTTGTACGTGTTGCAAACTGTAACTCCCAATCATTTGGATCATCTACCGCAGATGATGCTGAGTTTTCGATAAAGACACATGAACTAAAGAAAGACTGTTCCGACCCTGAATTGAAGGAGCAAGAGGAAAAACAGCATGACTCAGGCGAACTATAATCTCGCAGCTATTACCCAACCACAAAACGAGTTTGAATCTCTGATTGAGGAGGCCTCGGAGGAGGTTTTGCAAACTGCCGCCCCGAACACCACGAGTGAGGAAGTGGCTCCTAAAGAGACGAAAAAGGTTACGGCTGCCCGTCGGCGGGAGCAAAACCGAAAAAAGCCCTACACTGAAGATTCGATTCGAGTATATCTGCAAGAGATTGGACGCATTCGCCTGTTGCGGGCTGAAGAAGAGATTGAGCTTGCTCGTAAAATTGCAGAGTTACTAGAGTTTGAGCGGGTTCGAGATGAATTGATGGATTCCCGAGAAGATGAAGATGATGAACCGTCTCTCGAAGAATGGGCTGCAGCTGTCAAGCTGGATTTCCCCGATTTTCGTCGTCGTCTTTTTCTCGGCCGACGTGCCAAGGATAAAATGGTACAGTCGAATCTACGTTTGGTGGTGTCGATCGCCAAGAAATATATGAATCGTGGTCTCTCGTTCCAGGATTTGATTCAGGAAGGCTCACTGGGCTTAATCCGTGCTGCGGAAAAGTTTGATCATGCTAAAGGTTACAAGTTCTCAACGTATGCAACCTGGTGGATTCGGCAGGCGATTACCCGAGCGATCGCCGATCAATCTCGAACGATTCGCCTCCCCGTTCATCTCTACGAAACCATCTCTCGAATCAAGAAAACCACTAAAATTCTCTCTCAAGAGATGGGTCGTAAACCCACTGAAGAAGAAATCGCCACTCGCATGGAGATGACAATTGAGAAGTTGCGCTTCATTGCCAAGTCAGCCCAATTGCCCATTTCCCTAGAAACCCCGATTGGTAAAGAAGAAGACTCTCGTCTGGGTGATTTCATTGAAGCAGATGGTGAAACCCCTGAAGATCAAGTTTCTAAAAGCCTACTACGGGAAGATCTCGAAAGCGTTTTGGACACACTCAGCCCTCGTGAGCGTGATGTATTGCGGTTGCGTTACGGCTTGGATGACGGCCGAATGAAAACCCTCGAAGAAATTGGTCAAATCTTTAACGTGACCCGTGAGCGGATTCGTCAGATTGAAGCAAAGGCCCTACGGAAACTGCGCCACCCCAACCGTAACAGTATTCTGAAGGAATATATCCGTTAATTCCAATCAGTAAATTGCAAGTCTTCAAGGTGGGCAAAGCCCACCTTATTTTTTTTTGGGACAAACGTTTTTAAACAAAAAAAGGATTACTCCACCTCTAAAGTAATCCCGGACTTTCATGTTTATTCGAAGATTAACTAATACCAAATCCGTTTTGTATGGAGTAAGAATGATGCTCGCCTTGTGATCGCTCAAAAGCCATATCTGGTGGGCAATGCCCACCCTACGTAAGAGTTTGGCCTTTGCTATGCGGATTTGGTATAACACCTGGATGGCAGATTTACATCAAACCCCAGAAATGCAGCAAGCCTTTGCCTGAAAGCAATTCGATCGCCAGCGCAGCAACAAAGCCAATCATTGCTAAACGACCATTCCAATTTTCCGCATTGGCGTTAAAACCGAACTTGGATGGGTTTTGTGCTTGATTTTCCATAACAGAACCTCGCAGGAGGGGAATTGAGTATTGGTACATGTATTAATGTAACGAATGTGCTGGCGAAGTCGCAACATTTCTATGCAAACATCCTGTGTGGTCTCAAATAAAGACGATGTTTAGGTTACCAACGACAAGCGATCGCGCCTCCCCATCCCTCTGATAAGATAATGAGTCTGCATATAGTTGCACCTATTCATTATTTAGAAGTCTTATCAGTTCACAGGAGTACCGCTTTTTATGGCACGGATGTATTATGACAACGACGCAAACTTAGATTTACTCAAGGGCAAAACAGTTGCCATTATCGGTTATGGCTCTCAGGGTCATGCCCATGCGCTTAATCTCAAAGACAGCGGTGTTGAGGTGGTAATTGGCCTCTATGAAGGCAGCCGTTCCGCCCAAAAAGCTAAAGATGCTGGGCTTGCTGTCCATTCCGTTGCTGAAGCGGCAAAAGTTGCAGATTGGGTGATGATTTTGCTCCCAGACGAAATTCAAAAGCGGGTCTATAGTGAAGAAATTGCCCCTAACCTCAGCGCTGGGAATGTACTCTCCTTTGCTCACGGCTTCAATATCAATTTTGCGCAAATTGTGCCTCCCGCTGATGTGGATGTAGTGATGATCGCGCCCAAGGGGCCAGGACATCTTGTACGGCGCACCTACACCCAAGGTGAAGGGGTTCCAGCGTTGTTTGCTGTATATCAAGATGCAACGGGTCAGGCCCGCGATCGCGCTATGGCCTATGCTAAGGGCATTGGCGGTACTCGCGGCGGTATCCTGGAAACCACGTTCCGAGAAGAAACAGAAACTGACCTCTTCGGAGAACAGGTCGTTCTCTGTGGTGGTTTAAGTGCCCTGATTAAAGCAGGCTTTGAAACCCTAGTAGAAGCAGGTTATCAACCTGAACTGGCTTACTTTGAATGCTTGCATGAAGTGAAGCTGATTGTAGACCTCATCGTTGAGGGGGGTTTGGCTAAGATGCGTGATAGTATCTCCAACACCGCTGAATATGGTGATCTCACCCGAGGCCCCCGCATTGTCACTGACGAGACCCGAACTGAAATGCGCAAGATCCTCAGTGAGATCCAGAGTGGTCAATTCGCTCGTGAGTTCGTGTTGGAATATCAAGCAGGTCGCCCCGGTTTTAATGCCATGCGTCGCCAAGAAGCCGAGCATCCTATTGAAGAAGTAGGTAAGGATCTGCGGGCGATGTTTAGCTGGCTCAAAGAAGCTTAGAGCAGTTAGCAATTGGCAGTTTACAGTTCGCAGTTTTCCCCTTTAGGGATGCTGCACGAATGCAGTTGGAATGAGAAATGGATGGTCTGGTTCTTGTATAGGGGCTGGGTTTTCCTCATGAGCATGAACTCAAGGCTGGAAACTTTGCCCTGTCTAGAGTTGAGCCTTAGGCAGGCAAGATGCTCGTGCTATGGAACGTCAACAAGTTAAACCGTAGCGCAGGCGTCTCGCCTGCCACTGGGTACTTAATGAGAGTTTGAAAACCCGATAGGGCAGGCCTTCCAGCATTAAGTTCACACCAATGGTGGAGATCACGCCTCTACAGCAAACTCCCAATTGCGAATTGCAAACTGAACACTGCGAATTGAAGCGATGTCCTATCCCCCGGTAATCCAGCAAATCACCCCCACCTTCGCGCCCCGCATCAATGGACTGGCCGATAGTGCAGTGCTGATTGCCCAGGAATTAGAACGACAGTTTGGGGTACGATCGCATTTTATTGTGGGTGACTCCACTTGGTCTGGGCCCGCCGAACACCTGGGTTTCCCCGTGACTCGGGTGCAGGCGCGATCTCCCCAACGCCTCTTAGCACTGCTGCAAAATGTACCCACCGTACTCCACTACGAAGGCTATGGCTATGCCCAACGAGGTTATCCCCGCTGGCTCAAATCAGGTTTCAAGCAATGGAAAAAACAAACACCGAAGAGTCCACTCTTGACCATTTTTCATGAGGTGTATCCCTACCATGCCAAACCGCTCTGGAGCAGTTCTTTTTGGCTTGCGCCATTGCAGCGGCGTTTGGCAGGTCAACTCAGTCGTCTCAGCCGAGCACTGATTACGAGCAAAGAAAGCTACGCCCAATTGCTGGCTGAGATTGAACCCACTACGGTGCCTAAAACGATCGCCATGCCGATTATCTCCACAATCGGTGAACCTAAGGCCAAACCGCCCCCTCTAAGCGATCGCCCCCGTCGCTTGATCGTGTTTGGCCATCCCAATAGTCGTCGTTTGGTCTACGGGCGCGATCGCGCCCTCTTGGTACAAATTTGTCAAGAATTGGAGATTATCGCCATTGACGACGTGGGCGTTTCTACAGAGCTGCCTGGTCTCACCACTGCATTACCGATTCCAGTGGTGGAACACGGTGTCGTGGCTGCTGCCACAGTACAAGACCTGCTGCTAGAGGCGATTGCAGGGTTTACTAGCTTCATCCCCGCTGACTATCTGGCGAAATCGTCAGTCTACGGGGCATTCTGTGCCTATGGTCTGATTCCAATTATGGGGCAAGGCGCAGCCCAGATGATGGATGGTTTGCAAGCGCAACAGCACTATTGGGTCGTGAACCCTGAGGAACGGTTAACTTTGGCCAAGGGAATTGCGATCGCCCAGCAGGCAACGGCATGGTATCACCAACATGATTTGGCAACCTACACCCAAACTTTGTTTGAGGCCTTGGTTGGATGAGTTTGAATGATTGTCCCGCGAGGATCATCACGGACGAGAGCGTCTGCCCCATCGTCAGCCCCATGAACACCGTGCCGCCCGGATTCTCGGCCGTCACGAATTGGGCGTCCGGCTGGCGAACGAGCTCGAGCGCACTGCGCGCGATGCCGTACCCCAGGAGGAAGACGCCGCCGTAGGCACCGGCTCCGAGCGGACGACGACGGGTCCACACCAGGAGCGCCAGCAGGATCAGACCCAGGAGCAGGCCCTCGGTCAGTCCTTCGTAGAGCTGCGACGGGTGGCGGTACGGCACGAGCGTCTGCACCGCGTCCCAGTCGAGTCGCGGTCGCTTGCTCTCCCAGTCGACGTCGGTCGCGAGACGCGGCAGGATCTCTTCCCACTCGCGTTCGCCGCAGGCGTAGAGCCGGGCGAGTTCACGCGAACGCATGTCGGGCACGTCGCCCAGGCCCATCGCGTTCACGGCCGCGGGATCGGTCGGAAAGCGCATGGCTCCGAACGTGTCCGCGCTCGTCGTGCGGCCGAAGAGTTCGCCGTTGACGAAGTTCGCGCCGCGCACGAAGAAGATCCCTGGCGTCACCGCGATCGCAGCGCTGTCGCCGACGCGCCTCCACGGCACACCGTGACGTCGCGCGAAGAGGATGAAGGCGACGAAGACTCCCAGGAGTCCTCCGTGGAACGACATCCCCCCCTTCCAGAACTGGAAGATGCGTACGGGGTCGAGGAGCTCGTGGTCGTAGAAGAGCGCGAAGCCAAGGCGACCTCCGACCATCACGCCGATGATCGACCAGAAGAGAAGGTCGCTCGCGGTGGCGCGGTCGACGGGCAGGAAGCGGCGCTGCGCCAAGCGTGACAGGATCAACTCCGCGCACAGGAAGCCGACGACGTAGGTGAGCCCGTACCAACGGATGTCGATCCCGATGCCAGGGATGTCGATGGCGACGGGATCGATGCAGGGAAACTCGAAGTTCATGGAGGCGGCACGGGTGGGAGGAGCGCGACAGGGGAATCTGTCGACGCCCGCCGTTCAAGGGCGGCCC
>JAAHHN010000163.1 GCA_010672165.1 Spirulina sp. SIO3F2
AATGTACGTTGATCAGGTCAAATCTGGTGCGATCGCTACCCCCTCAGTCTTACTTCTGTACCATAAATGTCTCTGCACTCAGTCCTCCTCTCAACCTAAAACAAGAGTCCCCATGAAACTGGTCTGCACCCAAAGTGATCTCAACGCCAACCTCTCCCTCGTCAGTCGCGCTGTTCCCGCTCGACCCAACCATCCGGTGCTGGGCAACATTTTGTTGATTGCCGAACCCGATCAGGTGCGCTTGCGAGCCTTTGACTTAAGCTTGGGGATCGAAACCTGTTTTCCTGCCACTGTTACCGACCCTGGCAAAATTACCCTACCTGCCAAAACCTTGGGAGATATTGTTTCCCGGCTCCCTGATGGGGAATTGACCCTCAACCATGACCATGAAGCGGACGACAACGACCCCGAGAGCACGATCGTCACCCTGACAGCCGCCTCGGGTCACTATCAACTGCGCAGCCTTAACCCCGACGAATTTCCCGAATTACCCACCGTTGATGAGGGTGAAGCGGTTTCTTTGCCTACCGAAGCCTTGAGTGATGGGCTGCGTTCAACCTTGTTTGCAGCCAGCACCGAAGACACGAAGCTGGTGCTGACAGGTGTGCATTTGCTGCTTGGGAGTGAGGCGATCGAGTTCGCGGCAACCGATGGCCATCGTCTAGCGGTCGTTGAAACCCCTAATGTGACCCCAGAAGGGGCTGAAGTTTTAACCGAGAGCCTAGAGTTTACGGTGCAGGCGCGGGCACTACGGGAGCTAGAGCGCATGTTGGGGCAGTTGGGCGCAGACGAGACCGTAACGCTCCAGGCAGATGAGAGTCAGGTGGTGTTTGAGCTGGGCAAGAATCTCAAGCTCACCAGCCGTAAGCTTGAAGGAGCCTATCCCCAATATCAGCAACTGATTCCCACCCAGTTTGGCAACCAAGTGACGATTGACCGCCGTCAGCTCCAAAGCGCCCTTGAACGGATTTCTGTGCTGGCCAGTGCGCGTAACAATGTGGTGCGCTGCGAGATTGATCAGGCCAAAGGTGAAATTGCGCTCTCGGTGGAATCGCAGGATGTGGGCAGCGGCCGAGAGGCGATCGCGGCTCAAATCACCCATGCGGAACCGCCGGAAATTGCTTTTAATGTCAGATATCTGATGGATGGTCTCAAGGCACTGGCCAGTAACGAGATTACCATCCACCTCAACAGCCCCACCCAACCTGTCATTTTTAAACCGCTCAGCGGCCTAAAAATGACCTATTTGGCAATGCCTGTGCAGTTGCGGGATTAAAGGCATAAAATCAATCTGGCAATTAGCCCGGAACGCCCCCCCAAACGCTAGGATCACCAGTTGATGCAAGGTGATTCGGAGCACGTCATGACACAACCCCTGATTCCGGTGATTTTGGCTGGTGGTAAAGGTGAGCGCTTTTGGCCCCTCAGTCGTCGTCAACGGCCCAAACAGTTTTTGACCCTGGACGACAGTGGACGGAGTTTGCTCCAAGGCACGGCCGATCGCCTGCTCAACTTGGCTGGCGGCTGGAAAAACTTGTGGGTGATCACCTCCGCTCAAGTGGCAAACGGGGTGCGGGAACAATTGCCGGAGTTACCGGAGCGCAATATTTTAGTCGAACCCCAAGGCCGAGATACAGCGCCAGCGGTGGCTTGGGCAACCCTCGAAGTGGCTCAAGCAGCAGGGGAAGATGCAGTGCTCGGCTTTTTTCCGGCGGATCACTGGATTGGCAATCAAACTCAGTATGAGCAAACCTTGCAGGCTGCCACTGAACTGGCTAGCACAGAAGATGCAATTGTCACCCTTGGCATCCAGCCCAATACTCCCGCCACAGGTTATGGCTACATTGAGCAAGGGGCTGAAGCGGGTGAATATATAGGGCAAATGGTATATAAAGTCAGCCGCTTTACGGAAAAGCCCGATCGCGCCACGGCAGAACAATTCATCAGTACAGGTCGCTTTAGCTGGAACAGTGGCATGTTTATTTTCCGGGCGAGCGTCGTGCTCCAAGAGTTGGCGCAACACGCTCCGGAATTACTCCAGGCGCTGCAAAGTCAGGGTCAGGCTGCCTATGCAACGTTAGAGAAGAAGAGCATTGACTACGCTCTTATGGAAAAAACCCAGTTAGCGTATGTGTTGCCTGCTGATTTTGGTTGGGATGATCTAGGGGATTGGAATGCGCTAGAGCGCTTGCACCAAGCCAAAGCGGGTAATGTGGCGATTGCTCGTCATGCCATCATGCAAGATACCCACGGGGCAATTATTTACAACGGAGATGATTCAGAGGCGATCGTCACCATTGGGTTAGAGGATGTGGTGATTGTGCGGGAGGGCAACGCAACGCTAGTGGTTCACAAGAGCCGAACCCAGGAGATTAAGTCGGTGCTCAAGCAGTTGGGCAGCGATGAGGAATTGAAAAAGTTTTTGTGATGTGCCTGATCGCATTCACGATAGGTCAAACATTGCATATTTAATCTAAGCAGCGAGCTAATCCTGATGATCAACCCGCTGCTGTTTGAATTTATACGCACACATTCCTGCATGACGTATATAAGCCACTGAAGTAAAGGCAGCTCAACTCTTACAGGCCAGTATTCAGCGCAGACGCAGCAAGCATCACGATAATACGGACTACTTCTATCGCACCTGCCACAACCACAACGGCTCCAAGCTTCCGAATTGAGTCAGGCGGCAGATAGGAATAAGTCGGAATGCCATAACGCTTTTGGCTTTGTTCCTCTGGCAAAGCCGGTATTCCTTGGTTACTAGAAGAGATCTTGGCAGAACGACGAGCAGGAACACCATTATCGCCAAAGACAGTCATGTACTCTTCTGAGTTGGTGAGCGCTTCAGCAAATGCGTCTAGTCCTTGCGTTGCCAAAAAAGAACTCCAGGTCATCACTTCTGACTTGCTGGCTGGACGTCCTAATACACGCTCAAAGCAAAGACCGACAAAGTGGTAGTTGCTGTTAACACTGAGAATATAGTCCCGATACATTTCGGAGCAAAGAAGCCGACGCACTAGTTCACGTGTATTGAATTGCCCCTGCAAATAAGCTGACTCCAACGCAGCATTATGGAAAAACTCAAGATCTCGATTTTCCTTGAATAATTGCTTGTAAACCGCCTTGAGCACATCTGAGCGGCTATCGAGTTCCGAAGTCTGATTGCTCTCTGGAGAAATAATCAGGGTGTCTACGGGGATTGTTAATCCACTCATTAGCTTTCCTCTGTTATATTTTGACAACGTTTTTTATAGTTTTGTATTGATATTCGCTGGCTAATAAATAATTAGCGAATTCAATTCATTAGATTTTGCTATATAAAAATCGAAAAAGCAATATATCGAAACAAAGAAATATATATCGCAATATTATTCTCAGATAGCACAGCATGAATCGACGAGGTGAGCTTGTATAGCTGTGCTTGATCGCTGATTTGACCAGGGTTTTAGGATAATACGATGACCTGAGTACAGGGAAAAAAATCAAAAATTTCCTGAAAACCCTATGATTTCGTAGGCTGTCCTGTATTGAGTACGATGACACGCCCTAGCGCTGTAGCTGCCGAACTTCTCGATGCACCGCCACCCCCAGTTCTACTGCCTCTTGCAATAGCTGCGCGGTCTGAGTGTTCGGGTCTTCGGTTTCTACATGTAGCAGAGCATCTAATTGCTGGTCGAGCTGAGCGATAATTGTCTGGTGCTGACCCAATAGATTACAGTGACTGCGATTGAGACGTTCTAGATGAATCCGACTTAGGAGACTCTCGCGTAAGGTGTTTAGGGTTTCGATGGTTTCGTCAGTGGGAGTCTGGTTCGCGTTGGAGAAAGCGGCTGCCAATTCTAAGGCACTCACCAGTTGGTTATATTGTTCAATCCGGTGATGAAGTAATACTAGCGATCGCAATCGCCAGCCCCGCCAGCCTAAAACCAAATTCACCAGCGCCCAAACCCCCAATCCAATACCGAGCGTTAGCTTTAGCAGCGCACCTGATGCCGCCGTACCATCGAGATTAAGCTGATTATTAGCCACTACCAACACTAAGGGGAGCACAATCACCAAGACCCCAAATAGCAAAAAGACTTCGGTGAGCACAAACGACATCAGCGCTTGGGGTTGGCGTAGTACCACACACTTGACCCCATCAAGCACAAGGGGCGCGATCGTGTCGATCGCTAGCAATTCCCGAACTTGAGCCACCGAAATCTTGAGTTGCGCGAAGTCTGTCATGGGCAGTTATCAGTTTGCAATGATTCGTGTTTTACCCCTTTACCCGTCCCGCCTGTCCTGAAGTGAGAAACACTTTCTCTTATGATGGAAGGCGGACAATATTATTGAGTAATGCGGCGATCGCGCTATGACGACCTATTATTACATCCTGGCTAGCCAGAAATTTTTGACTGAAGACGAGCCCCTGGCAGAAGTTTTTAAAGAACGCACGAGCCACTATGCCAAGCAAAGCCAAGAAATTGATTTTTGGCTCGTTAAGCAGCCTGCCTTTCTAGATGCCCCCGCTCTCGCCGATGCCAAAGCCCAATGTCCTCAACCCGCTGCCGCGATTGTCTCGACCAATCCTCAATTCATCACCTGGCTGAAGTTGCGTCTAGAGTTTGTGCTCACGGGCGACTTTGACGCGCCTTCTGAAGCGATTCCGGATGCGCTGGCTTCATTGGTCACTGCTTAATCAGTTCAGAGTTCAGCGTTTAAAGTTCAAAGTTCAGAGTTTTTTGAGCTTGCAAAATAGCGCGTGTTGTCAGCTAACACCAGAAGTCTGACGGGACAAGGAATAGAGCATCCGACCCCAAAAACATAAAAAGGTGATGTAAGTCAGCCCTAGCAAGAGCTTGAAGTCTAACTGACGACAGCCCTTAGTAGAGAGCAGGAATAAATTGTTCGATGCAAATGTAGGGGTAGCGTTTCCTCACTGTTCTCAGTACGGACATCTTGCCCGCCGCTTGACGGGATAAGGCTTTCTGGGGTCAAAAGCATGAATAGCTCAGACTGGATTCTGAACTTTGAACCTTAAACTCTATTCAAACCAATGGCAACAAAATCTCAAATAATGTTCCCTGGTTAGGTTCCGATTCAAAACGCAAATGACCGCCGTGTTTAGCGGTAATAATTTGGTAAGCCAGAGCGAGGCTGGTTTCTTTAGCTACACGGCGCTCCACAGAAAACGAATCCCGTAGGCGCTGCTGCTGGTAGGGAGGCATACCTGGGCCATTGTCTCGAATGCGAATCGCAGCCCAGCGTTTAGCGTGGGATTGGGAAATCGTCGATTTCGCGTCGGTATGGACGAGATTAGAGGATAGGATCAAAGTACTAATTGTAATCCGGGGTGGGTCATGGGGATCGATCGCCTGATCGAGTTCCTGACAGATCTTGCGCGTAACGGCTTGATTGAGCAGTACATCCACTGAATTGATCAAAATGTTCACCAGCACTTGCGTCAGGCGGCCGATATAACAGGAAACCGGGGGAAGTTGGCCATAGTCTTTAACCAATTGAATTTCGCTGCTTAGGCGCGTTTTGAGTAGCAATACAATGCCATCAAGGCAACTATTGATATCCGCAGGTTTGGGATAGACATCATCCACATGGCAGAAGTTTTGCAAACTGGTCGCAAGATCTCGGAGGCGCTGGGCGCCAGTGGTAATGCTCTCAACAGCCCTAGGGAAGTCGTCCTGAAGATAGTCAATCTCCAGTTCATTATGCAATTGTTTTAGACTGGGGGGTGGGTTGGGAATATGGTGCTCATAGCCTGAAATCAACTCCAAAATATCCTTGCTATATTGTGAGACATGGGTGAGGTTGCCCCAAATAAAGCCCACAGGGTCAAGGATCTCATGGGCAATGCCATCAACTAAGCGCCCCAGCATCGCCATGCGCTCATTTTGAATCATCAGGGCTTGCGATCGCTCATACCGGATCTGGGTCTCAATGCCTCGCAACTGCCAAGCCGCTAAGCTAAGTTGGGCAAAATCGAGGACTTGATGATGATCGGGGGCAAATTCGACCACGAGCGGCTCCGACGCAAGTTGGGGGGGACGCTTAAGGGCCCGTTGCATTGCTGTAAGGATGGGGGTATCTGCTTGCAGCACCAGCAGCTCACTACGGTTGTACCGGAAAAAAACGCGCAACGGATTATCTAAAAACAAGTCTAGCCCTTGGGGCAATAGCAAATATTCTAGAAACTGCCGTCGGGAGACCAAACTAATAAAGGCTTTTTCTTCGGTCAGAACCACCCCAGGAAGGGCAGGGTCACGATCGAACACGTCAGCGAGTTCAACCCCCAAGCGGGTATTCTCGAACGAGACATCGTAGAGTCGGAGGGAGTCAACAGTAGAATCAGGTCGGAGGTCTTCAGGTAAAACAGGAGACTGGCGCATAGGTGATGACGCAGAATAAAAAGCGATATTGCGGTCAGGGCAGCAGCATTTAGAAGTTGGTTGCGATCGCTTGCACTGGACAAGTGGGGATACATTGCTCACAAACCACACAGTGTGATCGGGCAAATTGCAACTGAGCAGTTTGAGGATGGAGCGTTAACGCCTGGGTGGGGCACACTCCAGTACAGAGTCCACAATCAACGCAAAGCTGTTCATCAATGACAATTTCTCGGCTTGCTAGAGAAACTTGAATATTTTGGGATTCCATCCATTCGAGGGCAGCTCCAATCTCATCAATGTCCCCCAGCAACTCCACAACCAACTTGCCCACCTGGTTAGGTGCAACCTGGGCCCGAATAATATTGGCAGCAACATTAAAGTCTTTTGCCAATCGGTAGGTGACTGGCATTTGGACTGCCCGTCGGGGAAAGGTTAGTGTCACCCGCTTTTTCATAGTTTAAAAGTGGTGTAAAGACAGTATTGTCTTACCTTGTCCTGTACAAGTTACAGTGTAGAAAACCCGGATAAATCTCTAATCCCTATAGTTTATGACGGACAATCTTGCTTTGCCCCAGCGAGTTCGTAATAGTTTAATTGCCGTGGTGGCGATCGTCTTAAGTGTGACCCTTTTCTTTGCTATAACGCAGAATCGCAGCAGTCATAGCCTAGAGCAGCAGGCCCAGGCATCAATTTCCTTAGATGTGGCGTTGGGTAACCATAAGCCCACCTTAATTGAGTTTTATGCCAATTGGTGTACCAGTTGCCAAGCAATGGCGGCTGATATGGCTACGCTCAAGGCAAACCATGCCGATGACCTCAATTTTGTCATGCTCAATGTGGACAACCCCAACTGGCTCCCTGAAATCCTGCGTTACGATGTGGATGGCATCCCCCACTTGGTTTATCTCAGCAGGGATGGTGAAACCATTGCTCAGGCGATTGGAGAGCAACCTTTGACCGTTCTTATGGCAGATGCAGAAGCATTGGTTGCGGGGGATCCCTTACCCTATGCGCAGACGGCGGTTGGCTCAACTTCCACATTCGCCCCTCCCAAACCAACCAATTCCACCGATCCGCGCAGTCACAGTGCGTTTTCGAGTTAGATCATCAGATATTTTCGTTTCGAGGGCCGCTTATGGTACAGCAACTTACTTCCGCACCGGAACGCCAAGTTCCCGAGATGGTTTATCCCGATAGTGATGGTCAACCAATGGCAGATAATACCCTTCAGTTTGAATGGATTGTCACTATAAAAGAAAATCTAGAACTTCTCTTTTCTGATAACCCTGAAGTCTTCGTTGCAGGAGATTTGTTGTGGTATCCCGTCGAAGGAGACAACAAAACCCGTCGGGCACCAGATGCAATGGTGGCGTTCGGCCGACCGAAAGGCTATCGCGGCTCCTATCAACAATGGAAAGAAGATCAGATTGCCCCCCAAGTGGTGTTTGAGGTGCTTTCCCCTGGGAATACGCTTAGTGAGATGGCGAAAAAGTTAGCGTTTTATCAGCGATTTGGTGTTGAGGAATATTATCTCTATAACCCCTACAGTATGGATATGGGGGGATGGCAACGCTCCGGTACATTCCTGGCTCCCATTGCTGAGCCGAATGGCTGGGTTAGCCCCCGGCTTGGCATCCGGTTTGAAACCACACTCGGCAAGCCTTTGAAGTTGTTCACACCTCAGAGCCAACTTTTCTTAACATTCGTTGAATTGGGGAAGTTGCGAGCACAAGCAGAGGCGGAACGGGATCAAATAGCCGCTGAACGCGATCAAATTGTGGTCGAACGCGATCAAGTGACAGCTGAACGGGATCAAGAGCGACAACGCGTTGATCTGCTTACAGCTAAGTTGCGGGAGTTGGGAATTGACCCAAATACATTGACTTAGTCAACATCTGCAAAGAACTGAAGATGTTGTATAGGGTGGGTAATACTTACCCAAAGAGGAGTTAGGCTTTTGTAAACTGTCATAACTGGAACGAGCCTGGCCATCTTTGGAAAAAAACGAGCATACGAAAAAAGCCTTGAATGACCATTGTTGCGATTGATTTTGGCACAAGCAATACTGTTGTTGCCTTGCTAGAAGCTGATACCCAAGCACCTAGGAGCTTAAGCTTAGGTGTGCTAACTCGGAGGTTTGCCGCTGCAGTAGGGAAGCAATTAGCAATTGTGCCAACCTTAGTTTATGTGCCCCAAGCACCACCGCTATTATTTGGGGAGCAAGTGCGCTCCCAGCGGCTACAGTATGTTGACCGCGATCGCACCTTTACCAGTTTCAAGCGGGGGCTCGCGGCAGACTTTATGCCACCCCCCCGACACATTGCTGAACAAGCCTACGATGTGCCAACCATTACCCAACAGTTTCTGGACAGAATTTGGGCTGAAATCTTGGCCCAAGGCGTTGAGCCCAGTCAACTAATTTTGACGGTTCCTGTGGGGTCATTTGAGCGCTATCTGGACTTTTTACAACAGTGGAGTCAGGGTTTGAATGTGCCTGTGGTGCGCTTTATTGACGAATCCACGGCAGCAGCTCTGAATTATGGTGTGCCTTCAACTCAGAGTGTGGTTTTGGTAATTGACTGGGGAGGCGGTACATTAGATCTAAGTTTAGTCCGTCTCAATTTTGATCCTCACGCAATGGTTTCACAAGCGCAGGTGGTTGCTAAAGCAGATGCTTATCTTGGTGGGGAGGATATTGATCGCGCCCTCTTGGCAGATTATCGACAGGGTGAAAAAGTGGACGACAGTCCAATCACTACAGCGCGGCTTTTAGAGTTAGCAGAACAGCTCAAAATTCGTTTATCCCAAGTTGAGCATGCTACTGAAAGTTGGCTGGATGAAGCAACATTTCAGGCCTATGAATGGCATCTGGAGCGCGATCGCCTCACCGATATTCTGGAAGCCCAAGGCTTCCTGGAGCAATTGCGCCAGAGTCTGGATGAAGTGTTGCACATCGCTCAAAGCCAAGGCTTAGGCAAAAGTGATATCACCCAAGTCGTCATGGTGGGTGGCACGTGTCTACTTCCCCCGATTCAGGATTTGGTCACCGCTTATTTTGGGCGATCGCGGGTCAACGTAGATCAACCCTTCACCGCAGTGAGTTATGGGGCGATCGCCTTAACCCAAATCCAAACCGTGCAAGATTACTTGCAGCATAGTTATGCCATCCAGCTCTGGGATCCCCACATTCAGGACTATACCTATTACCCTTTATTTGCAAAGGGCACCTATTACCCTTGCTTACGCCCTGAATCATTAACTTTACAAGCGGCACAAGATGGCCAGGATGAAGTCCGGCTCAATATTGGTGAAATTGCTGATAGCCAGCAGACGGAAGTCTCCTACGATGCCCTCGGTCGCCTCACCAGCCAACAACGTTTGTCAAACAATACCTTTCACGCACTTCAGCCGCATAACAATGAGATTTGCATTGCCCGACTCAACCCCCACGGCATTGCAGGGCGCGATCGCCTCCAGCTCGATTTTGAAGTCGATGCCCAGCGGATGCTGCGAGCGACGGTTAAGGACTTGCTGACCCAAACAGTCTTAGTTGATCGTGGCGCGATCGCCCGTTTGGAGTAACCCACTCGTTCGTTACCGCATGACCAACCAAAGTGAGCTAGATTGTTAAGTGATTCTTAAGAACTTAACGCTCCAATCATCATGAAACCGCGCATCTGGCCTGGACAGTCCTATCCCTTGGGAGCCACTTGGGATGGGCGAGGGACAAACTTTGCTCTTTTTAGTGAAAATGCCACGGCGGTTGAGCTTTGTTTGTTTGATGCTAATGACCAAGAGACCCGTGTACCGCTCACGGAGGTCAATCATTTTGTCTGGCATGGTTATTTGCCCGACGTGAAACCGGGGCAACGCTACGGCTATCGGGTTTATGGTTCTTTCTTGCCGCACCAGGGTCATCGCTTTAATGCTAATAAACTACTGATTGACCCTTATGCTAAGGCGATCGCGGGGGATGTGAAACACCATGAATCGATCTATGGTTATGCTTGGCGTCAGGAAGCCGAAGATGCCGGCTTCTCCGAACTCGATGATGCTGCCTGTATTCCCAAATGTGTGGTGGTGGATGAAACCTTTAACTGGCAGGGCGATCAACTCCTGCGGACGCCCACCCACAAGTCCGTCGTTTATGAAATTCATGTGCGGGGCTTTACCCAGCAGCATCCGGAGATTCCCGCCAAGTTGCGCGGTACCTATGCAGGTTTAGCTCATCCAGCCGCGATCGCCTATCTCAAGTCCCTTGGCGTTACCGCGGTAGAACTGTTGCCTGTGCATCACTTCTACCGCCATCCCGGCCACCTAGAGAGTAAAGATTTGGTGAACTATTGGGGCTATGACAGCTTGAACTACTTCGCCCCTTACGCTGGCTATAGCGCCAGTGGCAACACCGGGCAGCAAGTCAAGGAATTTAAAGAGATGGTCAAAGCTCTGCACAAGGCGGGGATTGAAGTGATTTTGGATGTGGTCTACAACCACACAGGCGAAGGCAACCAATATGGGCCGACCCTCTCCTTCCGGGGCATTGACAATGTGGCGTATTATCGCCTAGTGGAAGATGAACCCCGCTACTATATGGACTTCACAGGGTGTGGCAATTCACTCAATGTCTGCCACCCCCAAATCCTTAAGCTGATTACCGATAGCTTGCGCTATTGGGTGCTAGAAATGCATGTGGATGGGTTTCGGTTTGACCTGGCTTCGGCATTAGCACGGGAGTTGTATGACGTGAATATGCTGGCCGCGTTTTTCAATATCATTCACCAAGACCCGGTGCTCTCGACGGTGAAGCTGATCGCAGAGCCGTGGGATGTGGGCGAAGGGGGCTATCAGATTGGCAACTTCCCGCTGCTTTGGTCTGAGTGGAACGGCAAGTTCCGCGATACGATGCGCGACTTTTGGATTGGTCAAGAGAGTAACCTGGCAGAGTTTGCCTATCGCTTTACGGGTAGCTCCGATCTTTATGAACTCGATGGGCGCAAACCCGCCGCCAGCATCAATTTCATCACCGCTCATGATGGCTTTACGCTCAACGATCTGGTCAGCTACAACGACAAACACAACCATGCCAATGGCGAGGACAACCAGGATGGGGATGAACATAATCGCTCTTGGAACTGTGGTGTAGAGGGGGAAACAGATGATGTGGAGATTCTCACTCTACGGGAACGCCAACGCCGGAACCTCTTGGTAACGTTGATGCTCTCCCAAGGCGTGCCGATGCTGCTGGGTGGGGATGAGTTGGGACGGACGCAACAGGGCAATAACAATGCCTATTGCCAAGATAGTGAAATTTCTTGGTTTGATTGGTCATTGCAAACTAAAAATGCGGATTTCCTGGCGTTTACTCGTGAGCTGATTACCTTTCACCAGAGCCATCCGGTCTTCCAGCGACGCAATTGGTTTCAGGGTCGGGAGATTCATGGTTCGGGGGTGCATGATATTGCTTGGTTCAACCCCGATGGCGCGGAGATGAACGATGAGCAATGGAACCACGGCTACATCAAGGCGATCGCCATTTTCTTGAATGGTCAGGAAATTGATAACTTCGATGAACAGGGTCAACGGCTCCAGGGTGAGAGCTTTTTGCTGTTTTTTAATGCTCACCATGAGGAGATTCAATTCACGTTGCCGGAGACCTTACAGGATTGGTCTTGGCAGGGGGTGATTGATACAGTGGAGTCTCGGTTTTTGCAGCAGGGGCGAGCATATCAGGGTTCTGAACCCATCGAGCGGACAGCGCGATCGCTAATGGTGCTCAAACGTTTAGGCGATTGAAGCAACCGATTACCACCGTGAATGACGACGATACTCCTCAATCCGAACTTGGCCATCTTTCTCATAGAATCGATAGCGTGTGCCTGAGGTCAAAGAGCGCGATCGCCGCTCCCCGTTGGATTCATAGCGAATCGATGGGTATCGATTGTCGAAATCATAATAACTGCCTGGAAAAATCCGCCGCATGCGTCCATTGATAGAGACTTCAATCGTGTGATCGGTGTGGTTATGAATCTCCGTGATCACCCGTGAATCATCGGGGAACAGCTCACTCCTGATAATCGAACCATCCGGACAAGACCATTTTTGGCGATCGCGAACATCCGCACAGACATCTAAATCCACTCGGTCGTTGGCACAAACCTCATCTTCCCCGTAGGTGGCATCCCGTTGAATCCGTTGCAAATCTCGGGTAATTTCTGCTGTAAATGTCCCCGTTTTGAGCACTGGCCCACGCCGACGCGCTTTGATTTCATATTCAAACTCATTCATCCCTGGCAACACATGGAAATAACGCCCACTGTGTTTCGTGCCAAAGCGCATCTTCGTTGCCTCGGAAGAACGTCCTTCATCATATTCCCGATCCGTATAAGGAAACGGATCATCATCTAAACCCCGAGTGATATTGCGCACCACCACCCGACGGCGATCGGCGGGGGGCATTTCGCTAGAGAAGAACCGTGCTCGAATGTAATTGCGTTGACGACCGGGACAATCGCCGTAATATTCCTGTTCGCTGATTGTTGTGGCATTAAGTTCACGCTGCCCCGAAAATTCCCAGCCGATTTCAGGGTTTGGTGCTGGTGGCTCTAGCTCTGGACTCCCCGGTTCAGAATGCTCATCGTGTGTCGTTGACTCAAGCGATGCGGGTTCAGGTATTGCGTTAACCAGAATTTCACCTGCTAGGGGTTCTGTGGGCGGGGCCAAATGCTGCGATCGCGCAGGTGTCAATCCCAACATTAGACAGATCAATAATGTTATACCCAGTCCAACTCCATACTTAACGCTAGACTTCCTGATTTGCCATCGTCTGCTCATTTGGTTAATCACCCACTACGCTCTGCTTTCGATTCTACTGACCCATCATCAAGCAACGGATGTTGTATCCCTGTGCAAGCTTATGGATTGGCACAATAAGAAATGTATCAGCCGCTCCTGATTGCATTGAGTGCTGCGTTCAATTGCTGATTCCTCCTCAGAGAGCAATGCATTGATCATGATCATATCTATGACGTCACAGTATCACTGCATTAAATCTCGGCTCCTGCTTGCAATAGATGCAGCGTTCAACATTCTTGGGCGATCGCAGTTTCTGCATATTTTTGTAAAACCCGTGGGACTCTCTCGGGTTCGCCTCCAGCGCTTCCTTGTAAAATGAAAAATGCTCAAGTTCCCCAACAACTGACAAGGGTGATGTCTCAACGACAAGAAGTCCTCAATTTTTTCCAAAAAGTCTGCGACGATCCTCAGGTGCAAAACGCCCTAAAGCCGCCATGTCCGCCAACCCGCGAAGGCTTTGCTCAAGTTGCCCAAGCCAATGGCTACACCATTAATGGCCATGCCATTGATGATTATGTGCGGTTTTATCAGTTCTATCATGAGTGCCAAGGCGCAATCGATCGCCACCAGCAGGGTAAAGAGAAACTCGCCGATTGGCTGAATCAATGGGAGCAACACCTGCAAAACTTTGACGATGATCCGATGGATGACCGCCACGATACGATTAAGCGGTTTATGTGATTGGGTGATCTCAGCAGCTAGCGATCGCGGTTCTCAGAGTGCAATGTTAACTTCGTCAACTATGGTTCGTTGATTCGTCGTTGGCATGTAGCTGAGCCAGAATTACACATTGGCTCAGTTTTGCTCTGAATGCCTTTGGGGTGTGATGAACTGCTGACGCTAGAGACTATTTTCAGTTTGACTTCAGGGGCTCGTTATAACTTACTTACAGCCCCTCTCTATGCTTTTGGGGTCGGGCACTTTATCGCCTGTCCCGTCAGTCCTCGGATTTTGACAGATGACGCACCCTAAATCTAAAGCTAATGTTAGTCAATGCTGGGGATATTTCAGCCTACTCGTATGATTCGGTAGAAGCGGGTTGTTGTTTTTCCTGCCACTCTTTAAATTTTCTTTTACCCGCAAACTATGCAAAGCCAATCGACACCAAATCTTCAGCCGCTGATCGGCGGCATTATTGCTGCCTTGATTGTTTTACTCGGCTTCAGCTCATTTGTCATCATTAATCCCGGCCAAGCTGGTGTGCTGAGCATTTTGGGGAAGGCGCAGGATGGTTCGCTGCTAGAAGGGATTCACTTCAAACCCCCTCTCATTTCCCAAGTGGATGTTTATGATGTGACCGTCCAAAAATTTGAAGTTCCCGCCCAAAGCTCCACAAAGGATTTGCAAGAACTCAGCGCCAGTTTTGCAATTAACTTCCGCCTTGACCCGATCCAAGTGGTGGATATTCGTCGTGAGCAAGGAACTTTGCAAAACGTTGTAGCTAAAATCATTGCGCCTCAGACTCAAGAAGCGTTTAAGACGGCAGCAGCCCTACGAACTGTGGAAGAGTCAATTACCAAGCGAGCTGAACTCAAAGAAGACTTTGACCGGGCACTCAACGAACGTCTAGAGAAATATGGCATTATCGTGCTTGATACGAGCGTTGTAGATTTGACCTTCTCACCTGAGTTTGCCCGAGCAGTTGAAGAGAAACAAATTGCGGAACAGCGTGCCCAGCGGGCGATTTATATCGCTCAAGAAGCAGAGCAAGAAGCCCAAGCTGAGGTGAACCGCGCCAAAGGTAAAGCCGAAGCCCAACGTCTACTGGCTGAAACCCTTAAAGCTCAAGGGGGTGAATTGGTACTCCAGAAAGAGGCGATCGAAGCGTGGCGTGGTGGTGGCGCACAAATGCCGAAAGTCTTAGTGATGGGGGGGTCACAAAATGGTGGTGTACCGTTTTTGTTTAACCTCAATGATTTAGCAGGGTCTTAGTCTGATTTATTTATCAGACAAGCGGGGACTTACTATCCCTTCGGGAAGTTAGTCAACGAGTCCACTCAGCGACCGCCTGCGCTACGGTTTTCTCGCTTTACAGTCCGTAGTGCGGGCATCTTGCCCGTTGCTTTGCCCAAGATAGGATGTTTTTCAGAGCCATACTTCATTCGCTAGAGTCTGCTGCCGCCTGTGACTTAGTCTGAGCTAAATGAAGTCGCAAGCGCCATAATGCCAAGGTGAGACCAAGATTCAAGGGGAGCACAGAGATTCCCTCTAAGCGCGACTGTACCCAACCCTCACCCCAATGCCATTCATGAAATCCGTCAATCCCTTCGCTCAGGAGTAAGCGAAGGCTTGTTTCATTGCAAATATCCACTTCATGAGTGACGCGGATTGGCCCTAGTTGATTGGTGAAGCGATCGCCTACTTTAAGCTGTGCTGGCATTTCGGCATCCAGTTGCTGGGGAAACAGCCATTTTTGAAGATCATCTTTTTGTGTGAGGCTTTGGGCGATCGCGGCTTCAGTCGCCTCAACCTCAAGCCGCAGGGAACTGTGTTGAAATTGGCCCAACATGGTGAAGGAATGAATTCAATATGTCTGGTGTAGCGCAAATTGCCGTGAAGCGGTTAAGGACAGAGGAGAGAATCTCGTGTAGATATCCCTGTTTTGGGGTTTATCCCTGTCGCGATCGCGCACAACTGGGCCTGCTGTGTGCCATCGAACAGGGCATCGGTAAAGTCAGCCCCAGCGATTGTCACATCATCCAAAATTGCTCGCAAAAAGAGCGTCTCAACAAAGACACCATCACTGAGATCTGCGCCTGTGAGGTCAGCTTTGTCCATCATGCCGTAGCTGAGATCTGCGCCATGAAAATCCGCTTCAGACAACCGCGAGGAGCTGAAAATTGACCCCTGTAGCTGGGCATCGCGGAAAGAAGAAAACTCAAAATGTCCCAAAGCAAATTCAGTGGCTTGCATCACCCGCCCCGAAAAATCAGAATTGGGCAGATCTGCGCCCGTAAAGGTTAAGGGTGGATCGTAATATTTGGAGGCTTGGGCGATCGCTGTTGGTGTCCACATCCAACCCACCATCAGGCTCATCAATCCAACAATACAAAGCCAGTGCCACAATCGACGAACCCTTTCCATCATTCCGCTTTCCCTCGCTCACAAGTCTTTGTCTAG
>JAAHHN010000164.1 GCA_010672165.1 Spirulina sp. SIO3F2
TAAAGAGAAGTATGCAGCTCTTCATCTGCAAGAAGCCTACTATTGCTACGCCCGCTGGGGAGCCAAAGCCAAAACTGACCACCTTAAAGCCCAATATTCTGAATTGCTTACCCCCATCCTCCAAAAGCAACGGCTTGAATTAAACGCGATCGATAGTCTTAATAGCCTCACTCAAACCCTAACCTCCACCCTCCAAAGCCAGACCCAAAGTAGCGCGAACCTCTCACAAGCTCTGGACTTTGCCTCAATTCTCCAAGCGGCGCAGAAACTCGCCAGCACCATCGAGCTAGAGCAACTACTTGGTGATATTGTCGAGATTATCCTCACGAATGCTGGGGCACAAAAAATCGCCCTACTCACCCCTGCAAAATCGCAATGGCAACTCCAAGCCCTGGCAGAACTGGGGGGAGACGGCAACATTACCACCCAACGCCAAACGCAACCCCTCAGCGTCGTGAGTCTTCCAGTCCGCCTGATTCAATACGTCAAAAACACCCAGGAACCCGTGCTGATTGACGAAGCCAAAACTGAGATTCCTGGCATCCTGGAGGGCTACCTGCTCAAACATCAACCCCAGAGCGTTTTCTGCATGCCCTTACTCAATCAGGGTAACTTAGTGGCGATCGCTTATCTCGAACATGCCACCACTAAAGGTATCTTCACCCCCAATCGTCAAACCATTGTTGCCTTCCTCTGTGCCCAAGCCGCAGTCGCGTTGCAAAACGCCCAACTCTACCAGCACGCCCAACAATCCCAAAACAAAGCTGAACAGGCATTGGCTGACCTCCAACATGCCCAACTGCAACTTGTGCAAAGTGAGAAGATGTCTGCATTAGGCAATCTTGTTGCTGGAGTGGCTCATGAAATTAATAACCCGGTCGGCTTCCTCAAAGGGAATATTCAACCCGCTCAGGACTATGTGCAAGACCTCTTTGAGTTGATTGAGCTGTATCAAGCAAAAAAAACTGACCCGGAGATGGATATTGAAGAGGCAATTGACGAGATTGATTTAGCGTTTATTCGTGAAGATTTGCCGAAATTGCTCAACTCCATGACCTTGGGGGTGGAGCGGATTCGTGAAATCAGTCAAAGTTTGCGAACTTTCTCGCGCACTGATCAAGAGCACAAGACCGGATTCAATATTCACGATGGCATTGAGAGCACCTTGCTCATTCTTAAACATCGCACTAAAGCTAATGAGCAACGTCCAAAAGTTGAGATACTCAAAAACTATGGTGAGCTGCCGGAAGTACAATGCTTCCCTGGACAGCTAAATCAAGTATTCATGAATATACTTGCGAATGCGATTGATGCTTTTGATGAGGCAAATCAAGGAAAAGCGTATCAGGAAATTGAAGCAAATCCGAATACGATTATGATCCAAACCTCAGTCATTGATGAACAGGTGCAGATTCACATTCAAGATAATGGCTGTGGGATGAAACCGGAGACAGTGGAACGCATTTTTGAGCAGGGATTTACCACCAAAGGCGTGGGGAAAGGGACAGGATTGGGAATGGCGATCGCCCACCAAATCATTACGGAAAAACATAACGGAACCCTGACCTGTACCTCAGAACTGGGTCAAGGTACAACCTTCACAATCACTCTACCCCTGTTGAATATGTGAACCTCTCCGTAAATATACGGAGAAATCTTTACAGAAGCTTCATGGGCATTTCACAAACCCATTGCCATAATCGTAAGGAGAGGATATTAAGCATAGTCTCAGCTTGAACTAATGATTGAGTGGTGACAAATGCTGAACTTAACGGGCTATCAACAGACTGAACTTCTTTACACCGGAACACGAACCCTAATTTATCGGGCCATCCACCTCCGTAATCAAGAGCCCGTCATCATCAAAGTTTTGCGTAACTCGCATCCCCACTTTAACGAGCTGGTTCAGTTTCGCAACCAATACATCATTACGCGAAATTTGGAGCAGCCTCAAATTGTCCAGCCCCTCGCCCTAGAACGTTACGACAATGGTTATGCCCTTGTCATGCCCGATCAAGGTGCAGTCTCACTGGCACAATATTGGCAAGATGCGGAGCAGACCCTCAATGCGTTGCTGGCCATTGCCATTCAACTAGCCGAAGCCCTCCATATCCTCACTGGGCAGCAAATTATCCATAAAGATATCAAACCGGCCAATATCCTCATTCACCCCAAAACGGGGCAAGTCCAACTCATCGATTTCAGTATTGCCTCTTTGTTGCCCAAAGAGCAGCGGCAGTTGGTTAACCCGAAACAGTTAGAAGGAACCCTCGCTTATATTGCTCCCGAACAAACCGGGCGGATGAATCGAGGCATTGACTATCGCACAGACTTTTACTCTCTCGGAGTGACGCTGTATGAATTGTTGACGGGGATGTTGCCGTTTAGTTTGAGTGACCCCTTAGAGTTGGTGCATTGTCATATTGCTCAATTCCCTATTGCTCCAGCGGATTTATTAGACGTCCAGGGTCAACCTTACCCTGTTCCCCTATCTGCCATCATCATGAAGCTCATGGCGAAGAATGCGGAAGACCGTTATCAGAGTGCCCTGGGTTTGAAACATGACTTAGAACGATGTCTGCAATCGCTAGCAGAAACGGGCGAGATTGTTGACTTTGTGCTGGGAGAACGAGATGTCTGCGATCGCTTCAATATTCCGGAAAAGCTCTACGGCCGTGAGGCTGAAGTCCAAGCCCTCTTAGATGCATTTGCTCGCGTCGCGTCTCCGCAGGAGAAACGAGTGACATCCTCCCCAACCCCCCTTAGTCAGGGGAGAAGAACCGAAATGATGCTTGTCGCAGGTTTTTCCGGAATTGGTAAAACCGCCGTCATCAATGAAGTTCATAAACCCATCGTGCGTCAGCAGGGCTACTTTATCAAAGGTAAATTCGATCAATTCAATCGTAATATTCCCCTCTCTGCCTTTGTCCAAGCCTTCCGAGATTTAATGGGACAACTCCTCAGTGAATCGGCAGACGAGTTAGCCCATTGGCAGACGAAGATTCTCGCAGCCGTTGGAGAAAATGGGCAAGTGCTGATTGATGTCATTCCGGAATTGGAGCGCATCGTTGGTGTCCAGCCAGATGTGCCAGAACTCCCAGGAGCAGCAGCCCGGAATCGATTTAACCTCTTATTCCAAAACTTTATTGCGGTTTTTACAACGCCAGAACATCCCTTAGTGATCTTTTTGGATGACTTGCAATGGGCAGATTCAGCCTCACTGAATTTAATGCAGATCTTGATGGGCGACAGCGCAACGGAGCATTTGTTGCTCTTGGGAGCCTATCGGGACAACGAAGTATTTCCTGCCCATCCGTTGATGTTGAGCTTAAGAGAGCTGGAGAAGCGGTGCGACCCTGGCGAGGTTGCCTCGCCCAAGGAACGCGCACCAAGAGAGCGGTGCGATCCTGGCGAGGTTGCCTCGCCGCAGGAACACGAAGCAAGAGCGCAAACGACCAAGATTTCAACATTGACCCTTGCTCCCTTGCCCATTGCAGAGATCAATCAGTTGGTGGCGGAAACGTTGAGTTGTTCATCTGAGCGAGCACAACCGTTGACAGAACTGGTCTATCAAAAAACCCAAGGAAATCCGTTTTTCACCACCCAGTTTTTAAAAGGGTTGTATGAGGATAACTTGATTTTCTTTAATCATGAGCTGGGCGCTTGGCAATGTGATTTAGTCCAGATTCGAGATGCAGCACTGACCGATGATGTGGTGGCATTTATGGCGGGTCGGTTGCAGAAGCTGCCAACAGAAACCCAGGCTGTGCTAAAGTTGGCAGCTTGTATTGGTAATCAGTTTGACTTAGAAACCCTTGCGGTGATTTGTGAGACACCGGCTGAGCAGGTGGCAGCGGATTTGTGGAGAGCATTGCGTGAGGGATTAATTTTGCCCATTACTGAGACGTATAAGTTTTTCCAAGTGGGCGATCGCCATGAACATCCTGCAAATGATGTTCTGGTCAATTATCGGTTTTTACACGATCGCGTTCAACAAGCTGCATATACCTTGATTTCTGACGATCAAAAGCAAATGACGCACCTAAAAGTGGGTCAACTCCTGTTAAATCATGCTGCCGCAGACGAGCCCGAGAAAAACATTTTTACAATTGTCAATCAACTCAATATGGCAATCGCCTTAATTGAGTCGGCTCCTGAACGGTTACACCTCGCTCGCCTGAATCTTCTGGCCGGCAAAAAAGCCAAAGCTGCGACGGCTTATGGTGCAGCCAGTGCCTATTTAGAGCAGAGTTTAACCTTACTGCCGCCAGAGCATTGGCACAGTCACTATGACCTTAGCCTGGATTGCTATAGCAATGCGATTGAATCTGAATATCTCAACACTCAATTTGCGCAGGCGAATACCTTAGCTGAAGCGGTGCTGGCCAATGCCCAAACAACCCTTGATCAGGTGCGCATTTATGAATTGAAGATTCAAATGCTTGTGGCTCGTCTGGAAATGATGGCCGCGATGGAACTGGGCTTAGAGGTCCTTAAAATGCTGGACGTTCAGTTTGTGGAAACGCCACCGGATTGCACAGATGTGGAAGCGTTAATTGAACTCCCTCAGCTCACCGATGCCTACCATTTGGCGGTGATGCGGATTTTAATGAGTCTGATTTCTTCGGCCTATTTTGCTGATCCCAGCTTATTGCCCAAGATTATTTTTACGACGATCGCGCGATCACGGCGCTATGGCAACTGCGCTTACTCAGCCTATGGTTATGTGCTCTATGGTCTATTGTTGTGTGGCCCCTTCCAAGAGATTGAATTGGGCTACCGTTACGGCCAGCTTGCTTTGAAACTGTTAGAAAAATTTGATGCTCAAGAGATTAAACCGCGGATCTTACTCGTCTTTAACGGCAATGTTCGCCATTGGAAAGAGCATACCCAAACCACCCTTCGCCCCTTACAATCTGCCATTCAAATCGGCTTAGATATTGGTGATATTGAATATGCCGGTTATGCCAGCACCAACTGTAGTGATCAGACCGTTGCGATCGGGACCCCCTTAGATGAAGTTGAACAAATACGCCAGACCTATCTCAGCTTGATGAACAGTCTCAGTCAAGAGCATTCCATTAATCATCATCGAATTGGTTTACAGTTTGCCCAAAACTTATTAGGTAAAACAGAGCAGCCAATCATTCTGAAGGGGTCAGCTTTTGATGAGGGGCAAATGCTCCCAGCTTTTCTGGAGTCTCGCAATGCCGCACTGTTATTTAATGTGTATTTTGCGAAAGGACGACTCTGTTATTTGTTGGAAGATATCCCCGCAGCCTTAGAGAATTTAAACCAAGCGGCACAGTATGTTGAATCTGTAGCGGGCATGATTACGGTAGGAGAACATTGTTTCTACCATTCTCTTGCCCTCCTAGCATCCCTGCATGAAGGTTCAGAAGCAAAAGAGGAAGCGATCGCCCAAGTCGAGACTAATCAAGAAAGGTTGCGTTCGTGGGCAACCCATGCTCCGGAAAACTATCAGCATAAGTATAACTTAGTCGCCGCAGAACACTATCGTATTTTGGGACAAAAACTCGTAGCGATGGATCACTATGATTATGCGATTACGGGTGCGAAAAACAACAACTATCTCCATGAAGAAGCCATAGCCAATGAACTCGCTGCTGAATTTTATTTAGCTTGGGATCACAATACGCAGCAATCCCCTGATAAAACTAAAATTGCGGTGGTTTACTTACAAGCCGCCTACTATGGCTATGCTCGATGGGGAGCCAAAGCCAAAACTGATGATCTAGAGCAACGATATCCTCATCTGCTCACGGCAATCTTGAAACAGCCGACACTGGATTTACCATTAAACGCAACCATTCCCTCTACTTGGACAGAGACAAAATCTAGCACCAGTTTCAATATTAATCAACAATTAGATTTAGCCTCTTTAATGAAAGCAACTCGGGCTTTATCCCAAGAGATTGAACTGGATAGCGCGATCGCCAGCTTTATGAAAATCCTCCAAGAAAATGCGGGGGCTCAAACTGCGGTATTGCTGTTACTCGATGATCAGGATTTAACTATAGTTGCAAAGCTGATTAATGGCGAAATTCAACCTATTACGGCAACAGACGCTCAATTGAGTCAAGCAATTCCCCGCTCTATTGTTAATACAGTTCATAATACGCAGCAGCTCATTGTTTTAGACAATGCTTATCAAGAACTGAACTATGCCAGAGATACTTATATTCAAAAGCACCAACCCCAGTCAATTTTGTGTCTTCCCTTAGTCAATCGGGGTCAAAATATTGGCCTACTTTATCTGGAGAATAATCAATGTCAAGGGGCATTTACTCAAGATCGTGTGGAAGTTCTGACACTGCTCTGTGCTCAAGCAGCCATCACCCTTGAAAATGCCCGTCTATATCACCAAGCTCAGCAAGCACTCCAACTTGAAAAAGATCTCCATGAGTTGCAACGGACTCAACTTCATTTAATCCAAAGTGAGAAGATGTATGGACTTGGACAATTGGTGGCAGGTATTGCCCATGAAATCAATAACCCGATCAACTTCATCCAAGGCAATGTTAAACATGCGGGTGAATATATGCAGGATCTCTTGGATTTAGTTGAGCTCTATCAAGACTATTATCCTGAGCCCCATACGGCGGTCAGCGACGCGATTGAGGCGATCGATTTACCCTTTTTGAAAACTGATTTTCAAGATTTACTGCAATCGATGCAAACAGGTAGCGATCGCATTCAAACTATCATCAACTCTTTGCGTACCTTTGCTCGACTTGATGAAGCAGAATTCAAGGCTGTTGATCTTCATGTCGGTCTAGACAGTACTTTAACAATCTTGGACAATCGCTTACAAGAGCAAAATTGTAAAATTCAGGTTATCAAAAATTATGGACACTTACCGTTATATGCCTGCTATGCAGGTCAGCTCAACCAAGTTTTTATGGGTGTTCTGAGTAATGCTATTGATGCATTAAGGGATAAAAATGATCACGATTCACCAACCATTACAATTACCACCCAAGCTGAAGCTCAAAATATTATTCTGACCATTGTGGACAATGGGATTGGGATGGATGACAAGACGCATCATCGCATTTTTGATCCGTTCTTTACAACTAAGGAAGTGGGCAAAGGGACAGGTCTGGGGATGGCGATCGCTCACCAGATCATTACCGAAAAACATAGCGGTACTATCGAATGCAATTCAAAATTAGGTCAAGGGACAAAATTCGTTATCACTTTACCGATTGCCGCTTAAGCTTCGCAAGCTAACTTGACTAGAAATTTAGACCTGTAAATTGGGCTGCATATATTTACAGAATTCTCGGCAATTAGGGCGTGTCGTCAGCTAACATTAGAAGCCTGATGAGACAAAGGATAGAGTGCCCGACTCAGAAAACAAGAAAAGAGGCTGTAAACCAGTCATAGCAAGCGTTTAAAATCTAACTGACGACAGCCCCTAGCTTATGAACGTTTCTTTAATGCCTAAATTCTTCTTTAATCGTATTACTGTACTGGCTTGCCTGATTATGCCGGTCATACAATACGGATTAGCTAGAATGTCGATCTATTTATCTGATACCAATGGAGCGAGTGCCATCTGGCCCACATCTGGTTTCTATTTAGCATCTCTGCTGATTTTTGGCTGGCGAATTGGGCCAGCAATTTTTTTTGCTGACATCGTTGGTAACTCACTCTTCTATAACACCCCCTCTACGATCGTATCGATCACCTTAGTCGATAGTATTGAAATTCTAATTATCGGATTTTTGATTCAGCGTTGGCTGGGGCATCATCAACTCCTTAACCGCGCTCAAGATTTCTTTGAATTCTTGGCAATTGTTTTAGGATTAGCTGCCATTAGTGCTACATTCGCAGCGAGCTTCCTCTGTTTCTATGAAATTGCCCTTTGGCGTGATTTTGTGGCAACTTGGCGGCTTTGGTACATTGCTGATTTTGGCGGAATAACTCTTGTAACCCCTGCGTTATTAAGTTGGGCCCGTTGGGAGAATAGACAACCATGGAACGGTTGGCAAATTGGCGAATTTGCCCTACTGCTGAGCACAACCATTGGGGTTAGCTATCTTTCCTTTTGGCAAGAGGACACTTTCGAATACATGACCTTGCCCCTATTAATGTGGTGTGCATTTCGATTTCGGCAGCAAGAATCAACCCTGCTGGTCTTTTTGATTGATGGCATTGCCATCGTCGCCACACGACAGGGTTTTGGCCCTTTTGTCCGTGAGGATCTCTCACAATCTTTGGTGCTGCTGCAATCCTTTATTCTGGTTGTGGGGCTGACAGGTTATATCCTTTGTGCCATTGTCAGCGAGAACCGCCAAGCCGCCCTCAAACTGACCAAAGCGAATGATGAATTGGAACAACGGGTGGTAGAACGCACCTCAGAATTGGCGATTGCCAAAGAAAAAGCAGAAGTGGCAAACCAAGCAAAAAGTTCTTTTCTGGCCAACATGAGCCATGAGTTTCGAACGCCGCTCAATGTCATTTTGGGATTCACCCAAATCATGACCCGTTCTCAAACCCTCCCCTCCGAACATCAAGCTAATGTTGGCATTATCAGCCGCAGTGGTGAGCATCTGTTAACGCTAATTAACAACGTTCTCGATCTCTCTAAAATCGAAGCCGGACACATCACCCTCAACGCCAAAAACTTCGATTTGCATCGCCTTCTCGATGACATTCACGATATGTTCCAACCCAAAGCCCACGATCAAGGCTTGCAGTTGCGCTTAGAACCCGCTGAAAATCTGCCTCGTTACCTTTGCACTGATGAAGTCAAACTCCGCCAAATCCTGATTAATTTGATTAACAATGCTCTCAAATTTACTGAACAAGGCGACATTTTGATTCGAGTTCAACAGAAGCATTCAGCAGTCACCCGCGATCCCGCCCAACCCTCCTTGGTTAGCGGGGAAGCCGAAGGCAGGGGGATCGAGCAACAACCAGTAACAATATATTTTGAAGTCGAAGACACGGGAGTAGGAATTGCACCGGAAGAACTTGATAAGCTCTTTGAAGCGTTTACACAAACGACAAGTGGTAAACAAGCTCAGGAGGGAACTGGCTTAGGTCTCTCCATCAGTCGTAAATTTGCCCAATTGATGGGGGGCGACATGCAGGCGAGCTCTCGCCTGGGTGAAGGAACGATCTTTAGCTTTGAGATTCAATGCCCACAAGTAGCTGCTGCCGATCTAGAAGCCTTCAGTGTCCAGCGGCGCATCGTTGCCCTCGAACCCAGCCAGCCTTGCTATCGCTTGCTTATCGTTGATGATAAACCTGTCAATCGCCAACTGCTCATTCATTTGCTCAGTCCCTTGGGGCTTGAGTTGCAAGAGGGCAGCAATGGCCAAGAAGCTGTGGAAATTTGGGAACAATGGAACCCCCATCTGATTTGGATGGATATGCGAATGCCAGTGATGGATGGTTTTGAGGCGACGCAAAAGATCAAAGCCACGACCAAAGGACAAGCCACTGTAATCGTTGCGCTGACCGCTAGTGTATTGGAAGAGGCACGGGCAGTCGTCCTGTCGGCAGGATGCGATGATTTCATTCGTAAACCGTTTCGAGAGGAGCAAATTTTTAAAGTTCTTGAACAACATCTAGGGGTTCGTTATATCTACGAAGAGAGCATATCGCCTTCTGAGGATAAAGCCCCGAAAAAAGAAGTGCTGACCGCAGAAAATCTGCAAGCCCTCTCCCCAGAACTGCTACGGCAACTGCGTCAAGCGGTGATTAGTGCCAGCAAGGCGGAAATGACGGCAGCGATCGCCGCTATTGAAGCGGCAAATCCGGCACTCTCCGAAGCGATCGTCACTTGTTTTCATAACTTTGAATACGACAAAATTTTGCAATTGATTCCCCAAGAGGCGGTGTAATTATCAATACAAATGCCCCATCCAAGATAACGGCTGTGGCAGGACACTAAAAACAGTTGAATGGATTTTTGAGCAAGGGTTTACGACGCAGAAATTGCGACAGGAACAGGCCGAGGGATGGCGTTGGCGAAGCCTCTCCAAAGGAGAATCGCTGATCAAATCATTACCGGAAAGTATAAGGAGACGATCGTTTGTCCCTTAGAGCTCAACCTTCACAATTACCCTCCCCTCAACCTACTGCTTATACCAAATCCGCATAGCAAAGGCTAAACTCTTACGTAGGGTGGGCATTGCCCACCAGATATGGCTTTTGAGCGATCACAAGGCGAGCATCATTCTTACTCCATACAAAACGGATTTGGTATTATACAGAAGTTGATCTCAAGTCTCAAAGCTGGACTTTATCCCCCCTAGCCTCCCTTTGAAAGGGGGAAACCACTCAAAGTCCCCCTTCCACTAGACGCTTTGCGGCTTCCCGCAGGGTAGGGGGATTTAGGGGGATTCAGGGGGATTCAGGAGGCGGAATTGCGCATTAGGTCAGGATTTACTGTTTGTGTATAAGCAGCAGCCCCTCAACAGAGGCTGGGAAACATCCGTAAATATACGTAGAAATCTTTACAGAAACTTCATAGCGATTTTAGTGACCCGTTATCATATATTTTTAAGAGAAAACTGAAGTGCTGTCTGAGCTTGAGTTGATTATCGAGTAACGACAAATGCTGAATTTAGCGGGCTATCAACAAACTGAACTGCTCTACACCGGAACACGCACCCTTGTCTACCGTGCTCTGCACTTAAGTGATGAGCAATCAGTCATTGTTAAAGTGTTACGGAACGCCCATCCTCACTTCAGCGAACTCATTCAGTTCCGCCATCAATACGTGATTACTCAAGATCTTGACTTGCCGTTTCTTGTCAAGCCCCTTGCCTTAGAACGCTATGACAATAGCTATGCCCTGATCATGCCCGATCAAGGTGCTGTCTCTCTGGCACAGTATTGGCAGAACGCTAAGCGGGAACTCAGTGAATTGCTGGCCATTGCCATCCAACTCGCCGAGGCGCTACACCACCTCGCTCGGCAGCAGATTATTCACAAAGACATCAAGCCAGCAAACATCCTCATTCATCCTCAAACCAAGCAAATTCAGCTCATTGACTTCAGCATTGCGTCCTTACTCCCTAAAGAGCAGCGGCCACTCATCAATCCCAAAGGACTAGAGGGCACGCTTGCCTATATTTCCCCTGAGCAAACTGGACGGATGAATCGTGGCATTGACTACCGCAGCGATTTTTATGCACTGGGCGTGACCTTATACGAATTGCTCGTGGGAACGGTTCCCTTTGACCAGGACGATCCCCTCGACCTTATTCATGCCCATATTGCCCAAATTCCGATGGCACCAGGTGATATATTGGATGCCCAAGGTCAATTCCATCCCCAAACTGTCTCTGCCATCATTATGAAGCTGATGGCGAAAAATGCTGAAGATCGGTATCAGAGTGCTTTGGGCTTAAAGCATGACTTAGAGCGATGTCTGCGATCGCTGAAACAGACTGGAGCGGTTGCCAATTTTGAACTGGGTGAGCGGGATGTTTGCGATCGTTTTCTGATCCCTGAAAAACTCTACGGACGGGGAGCGGAAGTCCAGATGTTGCTAGAAGCATTTGAGCGTGTTTCTCAGGGGAACTCAGAACTGATGCTGGTGGCAGGCTACTCAGGAGTGGGTAAAACCGCTGTGGCCAACGAAGTTCATAAGCCAATTACCCGACAGAAGGGATATTTCATTAAGGGGAAGTTTGAGCAGTTCAATCGCAACACCCCCTTTTCTGCTTTTGTGCAGGCGTTTCGTAGCTTAATGGAGCAGTTACTCGGTGAATCTGACGCAGCATTGGCAAACTGGAAAGCCCAAATTCTGGCGGCGGTTGGTGAGAATGGTCAAGTTTTAATTGAGGTAATCCCTGAATTACAACACATTATTGGCCCTCAGCCTCCTGTGCCAGAGCTGGCAGGAAATGCTGCGCAAAACCGTTTTAATCTGCTATTTGGCCAGTTTATTCAGGTGTTTACAACGCCAACGCATCCCCTGGTTATTTTCCTAGATGACTTGCAATGGATCGACTCTGCCTCATTAAACTTATTCAAACGGTTGGTGAATGAAGAATCAGGCTACCTGCTTGTGCTCGGGACTTATCGAGACAATGAAGTGTCTCCAGCCCATCCTTTGATGCTGACCCTTGATGAAATGTGTCAACGCTCAACTGCGTTCAAAACCCTGACTTTAAAACCGCTGGGAGAAGATGATATCAATCACTTAGTCGCAGATAGTCTGCATTGTCCCATCAAGCTTGCTCAACCCCTCTCTCAACTGGTGTATCAAAAAACCCAAGGGAACCCCTTTTTTACCACACAGTTTTTACAAGGGTTAGAGCGAGATGACTGGATTAAATTCAATGCCGAAGCAGGTTACTGGCAATGTCATTTAACCCAGATTAAGCAATTAGCCCTGACGAACAATGTTGTGGAGTTCATGGTTAATCGTCTACAGAAGTTGCCGATAGCCACTCAAAATGTTGTGAAGCTCGCAGCATGCATCGGTAATCAATTTGATTCGGCAACGTTAGCGCTCGTCTGCGAAGCCAGTCAGGATGAAGTTGCCCAACACCTCTGGCATGGATTGCAAGCAGGGTTTGTGATTCCAGAGAACGAGACCTATCGTTTTTTTCAGGGCGGAGAGCAAGCGGCACAACAGCTTGGCGGTATCACTGATGTTGCGATCGGATATTGTTTTTTACATGATCGGGTTCAGCAAGCGGCTTATTCATTAGTGCCGACAGACCAACAGCAAATCACCCATTTAAGAATTGGACGATTGCTTCTTAATAATGCAAGCAAAAATGATATAGATGAACTTGAGAGCAATAGTATTTTTGATATTGTCAATCAGATCAATTTAGGTGCTGCGTTAATTACAAGCCCAACTGAACAAAGGCAGTTGGCAAAGCTGAATTTTATCGCTGGCAAAAAAGCCAAGTCAGAAACCGCCTATAGGGCTGCTTTTGATTATAGTGAGCGCACTCTAAATCTATTGTCGGAAAATGCTTGGCAGGAAGATTATGAATTCACTTTGTCAGTCTATGTTCTGGCAACAGAATCCGCCTATTTGGCAGGAGAATTGCAAGCATCAAATACCCTAAAAGACCGTGTTCTAGAGCAGGCAACTTGCGAATTGGATCAGGCTGAAGTTTATGAGATCTGGATTCAATCGTTAGTTGCTCAAAATCAATTATTAGAGGCGATTCGAGTTGGGCTCAACTTCTTGTCTGGTTTGGGCGTTGACCTGCCCAAGCAGCCAGAAGAAAGCGATATTGAGCAAGCCATTGGTCAACTTCTTGAGCAATTACCACTGGAGGGTATTGAATCCTTGAATTCACTGCCGAGAATGGTGACTCAATCACCATCTATCTCGATGCGAATTCTATCTAGTCTTTTGAATGCTGCCTATCTAGGCAATCCCAATTTACTACCCTTGATTGTTGCCAAACAGGTGGAGCTATCCATGACCTATGGCAATATGGAGGTCTCTCCATCTGCCTATGCTAACTATGGCTTGATTCTCTGTGGTATTGCTGATGAGATTGAAGCTGGATATCGCTTTGGCAAGCTGGCTCTCAGTTTATTTAACACACTTGAGGCTAAGACATTTTATGCTAAGACCGCAGAAATTGTCGGTTTGGCTGTGCAGCATTGGCAATCTCCTATTGCTTCGACGCTGGAATTGCTAACAGATGGATATAACATAGGTCTAGAAACAGGGGACTTTGAATCCGCAGCGTTTTCAGCTTATGACTATTGTGCCCATTCTTTTGTTGTGGGAAAAAATCTAATTTCTCTCGAAAAAAAGATGAGAAAATATAGCGCAGTCATCAGTGAATTTCAGCAAAGAATGGTTTTCAACCTTAATGAACTGCACCGACAAACCATTTTGAATTTAACAGATTTAGCCCAGACTGATGAGCTTGAGCCTGCAATGTTGAGCGGTCAAGCGTATGACGAAGCGAAGATGCTGCCTATTCATCAGGAGGATAACGATTTCAGTTCTCTGGCTCTTTTGCATATCGATAAATTGTTTCTATCCTATCTCTTCGGGAATCATCGTCAGGCTGTTATAATTGCTGCCCAAGCCGAATCCTATCTAGAAGGCATCCCTGGACAGGTTTTTGTCCCACTCTTCTATTTTTATGATGCCTTGTCATGGCTATCCCTTTATCCTGAGCTGGATGAAGCAGACAAGGAACAGGCGATCGCTCGGATCTCATCTCATCAAGCCAGAATCGCAAAATGGGCACGCTATGCCCCCATGAATTACGCCCACAAACTATACTTGCTCCAGGCCGAACACCACCGTATTCTGGGTCAAAAAGTAGATGCATTAGAGTGCTACGATCGCGCCATTTTTGGTGCTAAGGAGAATGAATATCTTCAGGAAGAAGCTTTAGCGAATGAATGTGCGGCCAAATTCTATCTGAACTGGGGCAAAGAAAGAATCGCAGCAACTTACATGCAGGAAGCCTACTATGGCTACGCTCGCTGGGGAGCCAAAACTAAAACTGATGACCTTGAAGCCAACTACCCACAACTCCTTATCCCCATTCTGCAAAAGCAACGTATTGAGTTTAATGCACTTGACAGTATTGACAACCTCACCAAAACCCTAACCTCTACTCTCCAAAGTCAAACCCAAAGCAGCTCCAATATTTCAGAAGCCCTGGATTTTTCAGCAATTCTGCAAGCTGCCCAAAAACTTGCGAGTACCATTGAGTTAGATGAACTACTGGGTGATATCACTCAAATTGTTCTCACCAATGCCGGTGCCCAAAAAATAGTTCTGGTTACTCCTAATGGACAGCAATGGCAACTTCAGGCCTGTGCTGAACAAAGGGAAGACGGTGAAATTATTACCCAAACCCTAGCCCAAACCCTGACCGTCGAGAGTTCTGTCCCCCTGCACCTTATTCAATATGTTAGAAATACGCAGAATCCGGTTCTGATTAATGAAGCCAAAACTGAAATCTCAGGTCTTCTTGAAGGCTATTTGCTCAAACATCAGCCCCAAAGTGTTCTTTGTGTTCCCCTTCTCAATCAAGGTAAATTAATCGCCATTGCCTATCTTGAACACGCCACTACCAAAGGTGTCTTTACTCCCAACCGCCAAACAATTATTGAATTTCTTTGTGCTCAAGCTGCTGTTGCCCTACAAAATGCGCAGCTCTATAAGCAAGCCCAAACGGCATTAATCGAACTCCAGCAAGCCCAACTCCAACTAGTGCAGAGCGAAAAGATGTCTGCGTTAGGTGGTTTGGTAGCCGGGGTCGCCCATGAGATTAATAATCCGGTTGGATTCCTGAAAGGAAATATTCAACCAGCCCAGGACTATGTACAAGATTTACTGGAATTAATTGACTTGTTGGTCACCAAAACACCTAGCAATGATCTTCAAGTTCAGGAGAAGCTTGAAGCCGTTGATTTAGAGTTTATTCGTGAAGACTTACCTAAGCTCATTAGCTCGATGAATGCAGGAATCGATCGCATCCGTAATATTAGTGATAGTCTACGAACCTTTTCTCGGAAAGATCAGGATCATAAAACAGCCTTTAATATCCATAATGGCATCGACAGTACCTTGTTGATTCTCAAGCACCGCACTAAAGCCAATGAGCAGCGTCCACAAATTCAAATCTTCAAGAACTATGGTGAACTGCCAGAGGTGCAATGCTTCCCAGGACAACTCAATCAAGTATTTATGAATGTTCTTGCCAATGCGATTGACGCTTTTGATGAGGTGAATCGAGGCAAGACGTATCAAGAAATTGAAGTTGACTCGAATATCATTGAGATTCAGACTTCGCTGTTGCATGAGCAGGTTGAAGTGCAAATCCGAGATAATGGCTGTGGCATGAGACCAGAAACAGTAGAGCGGATATTTGAGCAAGGATTTACCACAAAGGCCGTTGGGAACGGAACAGGCTTAGGGATGGCGATCGCGCACCAAATTATCACCGAAAAACACAACGGCAGTATCACTTGTACCTCAGAGCTTGGCCAAGGCAGTCTTTTCGTCATTACAATTCCTTGTTTAGAGAAGTAAATCCTAAGTCAAAGAAAGTTATGAACTCCCCACAGCTTTATCCTCATAATTACAAGTGAGCGATTCAGGTTGGGGATATGTAAATGTTGGATCTAACGCCAGAACAAATTACTCAAGTCATTAAGGTTTACTCAACTCAATGCCAAACACGGATAAATCCAGGTGCTCAGTAGGCGACCTTAGATATAGGTCTTGAGTGCCTCAATTAACTCCATATTCCGCTCATTGAGTATCAACCGATTGTGGTTAAAGATATTCCACGCCTAAGCCAAATAAGCAATGGCTAAAGCTGAATTAGCTAGTCAAGCTAAGAGC